>CALXZZ010000069.1 GCA_944393365.1 uncultured Clostridia bacterium | reverse complement strand
AGAAGTTCAAATGCCAATGGACTGATAATAATGGGCGAGTCAGGAGTTGGAAAAACACACTTAGCAGCATCAATTGCAAATAGATTAATTGAAAATGACAAGATAGTATTAATGGGAAGATTAACAACTTTACTAGATATGATAAAGGAAACTTTTAAAGATAATACAAAGTCTGAAAATGAATTAATTGAGCTATATTCAAATGTAGACATGATAATAATTGATGATCTAGGAACAGAAAAAATAAGTATCTGGGCATTAGAAAAATTATATACAATAATAGAAAATAGAAACGAAAATGGATTACCAATAATTATTACAACAAGGTTCGATAAACAAGGTTTAATCGAAAGATTTAGCAAATGTCAAGATGAGCAATTGGTAGATGCGATTATCTCAAAATTGTATCAAATGTGTTATGGAGTAACACTAAAAAATATAAAAGAAAAAGCTAGCACAAGCGACCAAACTAAATGCTAACTTAAATGATTGTAACTATATTTTAATACAAAAAATTGAAAAAGTAAAGAGAAAAAAAGAAAGGATTTGATAATATGAAGGTTTATAAAGGATATAAAGAAATAGAAATAAAAGATATAAAAGGAGTTAAATATAACAGAATTTGTAATAGAAATTTAGAAAAGGTTTGTAGATATATAGAGGAAATAAAAAAGGAAGGAATTAAGAAACCATTTGAAGTTATTCAAGAAGAAAATGGGTATTATGTTTTAGATAGTAGAATAAGATTATTAGCAGCGAAAGCAGTAGGATATGACAAAGTTCCATGTTTAATAAGAGATACAAAACAAGAAATTTTATTAAGAAAATTAAATAAAATATTAAAATTAGGAGACGAAAATCATGAAATAAAAGATGATATAAATGATGAAGAAAGGTTGAATTTTTACAAAAATAATTATTATAAACTAAATATTTTATAATAAAAAAATAAGAAGAAAAGTACTTGGATTTTAATAGAAAAGTCCAAGTATTTTTCAAAATATAGTGTGCATTTGATAGAAAAAAGTAATAATTTTAGTACTAAAAAGAAGCATATTTTTGTCCTAACAAGCAATGAATTTCGTCAGCTCGAAATTCTAAATGGGGAAATTCCCCAATCCCCTTTTTAGAAGAGAGGAGAAAACAAATGGCAACAACAAAAATATGGAAAGTACAAAAGAGATTAGATCATGTAATTAACTATGCAACAAATGAAGAAAAGACAAAAAATATTTATAGCAAATATGAAATGGATGAGTTTAATAGTATCAGACAAGTAATGACTTATGCAACTAATCCAGATAAAACAGAAAAACAATTTTATACTACAGGGATAAATTGTGAAATAGAAGATGCAGTTAAACAAATGCAATTTGTAAAAATATTTTATAGAAAAGAAAATGGCATATTAGCGTTTCATGCATATCAATCTTTTAGTGAAGGAGAAGTTACTCCAGAAATTGCTCATGAAATCGGAGTAAAACTTGCAAATGAAATGTGGGGAGATAGATTTCAAGTTGTAGTATCTACTCATTTAAATACAAAACATCTTCATAATCATTTTGTAATCAATTCAGTTTCATTTAAAGATGGAAAGAAGTATTATAGTAATTTGACTAATACAGCATTACTAAGAAAAATATCAGATGAAATATGTGAGGAATATGGTTTAAGTGTTTTAAAAGAAAAGACCTGTAAATCTGGAATTAACTTTGAAAACTTTTATAAAAATTCCATGAAGGAATCAGATTATTATAAATTTGCAAAAGCAGATATAGATTATGCTATAGAACATTCGTGGACTTATAAAGAATTTTTAAAAAGATTAAAAGAAATGGGATATGAAATATATTTTCGAGCAAATAAAATTAGTGTAAGAATGTATCCTCATAAAAGAAATATTAGAATAGAAAGAGCGTTTGGAGAAGAATATTCTATTGAAAATATTCAAAACAAAATTTGCAGTAGATATCCAAGTAGAGAAGAAGTAATTAAACCTAAAACTTATGATAAAAGATTATTTTATAAAGGTAATATAAAAAGATTAAGAAAGCCTAAAGGAATAATTGCTTTATATTATTACTATTGCTATTTATTAAAAGTCTATCCAAAGAAAAATTTAAATTATAAACTTACTCCAAAGATGAGAGCAGAAGTAAAAAAGATGGATAAGTATTCAGAACAAATAAGGTTTATATGCAAGTATAAGTTAGAAAATATAAATGATATAGAAAATTTAAAAGAACAGAAAAAAGAAGAATTGCAAAAGATTTTGAATACAAGGAATAGGTTGTATTATAAAAGACAGAAATTAGATAATGAAAGTGAAAAAAATGTTGTAACTAAAGATATAATTAGTGTTACTTCTGTTGTAGACAAAATTAGAAAAGAAATTAAGTTATGTGATGAAGTCGGTGATAATGCTAGGAAGATGAAAGAGCAGATAAAAGAAATGGATGAAAGGGAGAAGAAAGTAAATGAAAAAGAGCAAAAAAAGAAAAAGAGGAGTATACATGAAAAATAAATATATAAAATTTATAAAAATATAGTTGAATAGTTGTTAAAAAATAACTATTATGATAAAATTTAAAAGAATAATTGTAAAATAAAGAGGAATAAAATGGATAAAAATTGCAAATATAAATGTCAAATTTTTACACCTATAGAGAATGTAGAAGAATTATTAGATTGGGCAGAATATAAAAAAGATATATATGGAAAAAAAGTTATAGAAAATTCGTGTGGTGACGGGCAAATTCTAATAAGAATAGTAGAAAGATATATTGAAGATTCATTAAGACAAAACAAAGATATAACAGAAATAAAATCAGGATTAGAGAATGATATATATGGTATAGAATTAGATCCAAAACATTATAAAAAATGTAAAGAAAATTTAGATACTATTGCTAACAAATACAATATTAATAAAGTTAAATGGCATTTATATTGTGAGGATTCTCTAAAAAAGAACTTTGAATTTAAATTTGATTATGTTATAGGGAATCCTCCATATATTAATTATAGAGATCTAGATGAAAAAACACGAAAATATACAAAAGAAAATTTTAAAGTATGTGAAAAAGGAAAGTTTGATTATTGCTATGCATTTATTGAAAAAGGAATAATTAGCTTAAAAGAACATGGAAGGATGGCGTATTTAATACCAGGAAGTATATTTAAGAACGTATTTTCTCAAGAACTAAGACAATATATGCTACCACATATATTAGAGATACATGATTACGATAATAGAAAACTATTTAATAAAAATAATAGTAATCAAAATAGAAATATTTTGACTTCTTCAGCAGTAATTATAATAGAGAAAAATAGTAATAGTAAGAGTATAAAATATGTAAATGAATATAATAAAACAGAAAAAAACTTATATAAGAAAAATCTAAATGGAAAATGGATATTTTCAAATAAAAAAATTAATTGTAAGAATAAAAGATTTGGAGATTTTTTTAAAGCATCTAATTCTGTTGCTACATTATTGAATTCAGTCTTTGTTATAAATGATTATACAGAGAATACAAACTACATAAAAAAAGGTGAAATAAGTATAGAAAAAGGAATTCTGAAAAAAGCGGTTAGTCCAAGAAGTTTAAACAATAAAATTTCAGAAATGATTATATTTCCATATAAATATGATCAACAAAATATTATTGTAAGATATGAAGAGAATAAATTGAAAAAGTTATATCCAAATGCATATAAATACTTAAAGTTAAATAAAAAGGCTTTAGATAACAGAAAATCTGATACTTCAGCAAGATGGTATGAGTACGGTAGAAGTCAAGCTTTAAACGATATGAATAGAGAAAAATTATTACTATCAATAGTAGTGACGAAAAAAGTTAAAGTATATGAATTAGATAAGGATACAATACCATATTCTGGTATATATATAATACCTAAAAAAGACAAAACTTTAAAAGAAGCAAAAGAAATTTTAGAAAGTAAAGAATTTTTCGAATATGTAAAAAATGTTGGGATTAATGCTAGTGGTGAATCTATAAGAATTACCAGTAGTGATATAAATAATTATATGTTTTAGAAGGGATTTCATAGATGGAAAAAGTAAAATTTAATGTTTCATCAAAAACAGCTAGACTAATAGGAAGAGAAAATATTTCGGATTCAAATGGAGCTATTATAGAGCTTGTAAAGAATGCATATGATGCGGATGCAGAAAATGCATATATACAATTTGATATACCATATGAGGATATTCCAAATGAGATTAATACATCAGTTTTAAAAAATAATTTTACAGAAACTGAAATTTCTATAATAAAGACAGGATATGAATTAAATGATAACAAATATATAAAAAAGAAAAAATTATCAGAAGAAGAGTTAGAAAAATTAAAAGATATTTTCTTTTCAAAAAATAAAATTATTATAGTTGACAACGGAACAGGAATGGATGAAGATATAATAAAAAATGTTTGGATGAATATAGGAACTGATGATAAAGAGATTAATGTATATAGTAAAAAAGGTAGAATAAAAACTGGAGCGAAAGGAATAGGAAGATTTGCACTGGAAAAGTTATCCTTACAAACAGAGGTATACACAAAAAAAGAGAATAAACCAACTGTATATTGGAGCATAGATTGGACTCAATTTGATAAAGTTAAATTGTTGGATGAAATAAATGCAGAAGTTCAAATAAAAAAAGAAAATTTTAAAGAAATATTGCAAGAAATTTTAAAGGATAATTATAAATATGTAGAAAATTATGATGCAGAACATGGGACAATAATTATATTAAAACAAACAAGAGAGACATGGAATGAAAAAATATTTAGTAGAATAAACAATAACCTCAACAGTATTAATCCATTTGGAAATACTGATAAATTCAATATATTATTAAGAAATTTAGTAAGACCATATTTGAATTTTGAAACAAATGACATTTTTATGAGTAAAGAGCATTATGATTATAGAATTAAAGCAGAATTTGATGGAAATGAAAAAATAAAAATGTTTATGGAAAGAAACGAAATTGATCTTAATGCTAAACAACAAAAAATGGTTATAAATAAAAAAGAATACAGTTTTGATATAGAAGAATTTTGGAAAAGAAAAGCTTTTTCTCAAAAAAATTATAAAAAAGAAGATTATGATAAAGTAATTGAATATGATATAAATGTAAAAGATTTAATAGAAAATGAAAGCGAAGAAGAGATAAAGAAAGTAGGAAAATTTTCTTTAGAACTATATTTTTTAAAATCGGGTAAAAGTGAATATTCAATTATAAAAGATATAAAAGTAAATAAAAGAAAAGAACTGCTAAAAAAATTTTCTGGAATTAAGTTATATAGAGATAATTTTAAAGTAAGACCTTATGGTGAAGATGGCCCTATGTATGATTGGTTAGGTTTAGGAAGAAGAGCACAATTAAGTCCAGCAGGTGTAACACACCCAAATGGGCTTTGGAGAGTTGAACCATATCAGTTGATAGGAAATATTAATATTAGTAGAAAGGATAACAAAAATCTTACAGATATGGCTAATAGAGAGAGTTTAGCATTAAATAATACATATTATTTGTTCGTAGAAATTATTCAAAAGATAATATCTAAATTTGAATATGATAGGCAATATGTATATAGAGAGTATGGTAATTGGTTAAAATTAAAGACTGACAGAATAAGCAAAAGTTATCAAGTAATTAAAGATGTGGTAAAAGAAAAAGAAAATAATAATTGGAGAGAAGAAAATAATAATAAACAACATACAGAAGATGAATATAAAGATGCAGTATATGAAAGTTTCAAAGAAAAGCAGAGCCAAATAGATACAAATAGAATATTAATGAATTTTAGTTCAGCTGGTATAATAGCAAGTACATTTTCACATGAAATAAGTAAAATAGCAACTGATTTAGGAAGTAGAAATCAACAATTGGAATCATGTATAGATTATATCTTGAATTATAAAGGATATAAAGGAGATCCTTTATTTGATCCATATAAACAAATTAGTAAATATACTAGTACTGATGAGTTACTGAGTACATGGGTTAATTTGATAATGGATGGGGTGTCTAAAGATAGTTTTGAAGTAGAAAATGTGAATCTTACAGAATTTATGAATAATTTTAGAAATAAGTGGATAAAATTATTAGAACAGAAAGGCATAGAGGTAGAATTGAATTCTACAGAACAAATAAATATAAAAATTTCAAAAATAGACTTATACTTAATATTTAATAACTTATATTTGAATTCAGCTTGGTTCTTAGAAAAAAAAGATGGAGGAAAAAGAAAAATAAGCATCACATTAATAAAAAATTCAGACATGATAGATATTTCTTTCGAAAATAATGGACCTAAATTAAATGAAAAATATAAATACAATCCAGATCAAATTTTTGAACCAGGGGAAACTTCAAAAGAGGAAGGAACAGGTTTAGGACTGTGGATATGCAAAGACGCAGTAAATAGAAATAATGGAGAAATACATACGATTCAGATAGAAAATGGATTTAAAATAATAATAAATTTTCCCATAGGAGATTAAGTTTATGGTAATTGGAATAATTGATGATGATAAGAATGAAATCAATTCAATACAAAGAACAATAATAACTATTATTAAAAGATATAATTTGGAAGCAAATGACTTAAAATTTAAAATTTATGATTTGAATACAGAAAATGGAAAATTAACAGAAAATCTAATAAAAGTTATAATTGATGATATTTTAAAATTTGAAATTTCAATTTTAGTAATTGATCATAAAATAGTAGTAAATAGCAATGAAATTTTTAATGGTTCAGATATTTTTGAACAAATAAGAAGGGATGCACCTGATTTTCCAACTATTATTATGACAAATGTAGTTGAAGATAGTATGAAAAATAATTATGTGGATCCAGATAAAGTTTATGCTAAAAGTGAGTTTTTTAAGATAAGTGAATATGCTAAAGAAAAAACAGAAAATATGTTGAAAAATGTAAAAAGATATAGTGAACTTAGAAATACAACACAAGAAGAATTGGATGAGTTAAAAAGCGAACTAGCTAAAAATACTGAGAACCAAGATATTGTTAATAGAATAGTAGAAAAAGAAAAAGAATTAGATAAATATCTTCCAATACAACGTAGCTATTTAGAAGAAGTTATAAATATAGAGGAATTAAAAGAAATACTAAAACTGATAGAAGATGCTAAAAAATTGATGGAGTAAAAAATGAAATATAAAAAATTTAGAGATTTTAAGATTACTAGAAATTGTAAAAAAAAGTATAAAACATATAGTCGTTATAAAGAAAATTTAAAAGAAGATTTTAAAAGCAGGTGTGCATATTGTAACATGCCAGATAACATAATTGCTCCTGAACCATTTGAGATTGATCACTTTATACCCCAAAATGCATTTGAGAATATAAAGCCAGAGTTGAAATATGAATATGATAATTTGATGTATTCATGTCCTAAATGTAATGGAAACAAAAGTGATAAATATAAAGGAGATATAAATAATGGTAAAATAGAAAATGAATTTTTTTATAACCCAGTGGAAATAGATTATAATGAAATATTTTACAGGAATGAATATGGAGGTATTTCATCAGAAGATAAAAAAGGAAATGAGATGATACTTACATTAAATTTATACAATCCTATACATAATTTTGCTTGGATTATTGATAGTATTGAAGAAGTTGAAGAGAAGATTGATGAGGAAATGGATAAAATAAAGGATAAGAAAAGTGAAAAATATGAAAAACTTAAGGAGGCGGATTATAGATTATTAAAGTATAAAGATAATTTAGTAAAATTATTCAAAGCTAATTATTATAATAGTAAATGGAAGTAGAAATACTTCTATTTTTTTGAAAAATAAATTTATTTGTTGAGAAAAAAGGTAATTTGTGATATAAAATGTAATAGAATTATTATATACATGAAATGATAAGAATTAATAAATTACAAATATAGATTATTAAATGAAATTAAGGAGAATCTTTATGAAAGAACATATAGAATTATATTCAGTAGCAGAATCTTGCAAGTTATTAAAAATGAGTAGAGCCAAATTAACACGTGAAATAGAAAAAGGAAATTTTAAATTAACATATAATGAAAAAGGGGCAAAAAGGCTATATGCAGATGAGATCAATGAATATTTAAAAAACAATGATGTAGATGCCCCAAAAGAAGTTGATCCAAGAAATACATTAAATGATTTGAATGGAACTGAATGGATGCCAGCCACAAAAAGTTTCTTTTTTCAAAAAGGACTGGGAAAGGATAGTAAGGAAGCTCAAATAGAAAAACAACATCCAGCCCCATATTCTTTTCAAGACATTATGCAATTAATATTATTTTTTACAAAAGAAAATGCAGAAGTATTAGATCCATTTGGCGGAGTAGGTTCAACAGCAAAAGCATGTGAATTGACTAATAGAAAATGTACAAGTATAGAAATATCTAAAAAATGGCATGAATTGTCAATTGAAAGATTAGAGACAGAAGTAAAGAAGGGTAGCTCAAAAAGGCATAATTTTATCAATGGAGACTCTGTTGAGGAATTAAAGAAATTTAAAGAAGCTTCTTTTGATTTTGTAGTAACTAGTCCACCATATTGGTCAATATTGAATAAAAAGATAGATCATAAAACTATTGAAAGAGTAGAAGAAAAGCTGGCAACCAACTATTCTGACAATGAAAAAGATCTGGGAAATATAAATGATTATAATAAATTTTTAAATATATTAGTAAATGATATATTTAAAGAATGTGGTAGAATTTTAAAAGAGAAGAAATATATGGCAATTGTAGTTTCGGATTTTAGAAACAAAGATGAATTTATTAGCTTTCATAGTGATTTAATACAAAGAATTAATAAATTGAATATAGATGAAAAATATGAATTAACATTACAAGGAGTTAAAGTATTATTACAAAATCATAAATCGCTATTACCATACGGATATCCTTTTGCTTATGTAGAAAATATACATC
>CALXZZ010000068.1 GCA_944393365.1 uncultured Clostridia bacterium | reverse complement strand
TAATATACATTTACTTTGTTGTATTCTGATACATTTCTACTATCTCCTGATTCTACTTCAAAATAGTATTCTTTACTTGTATCTATTCCTTCTATGTACCTATCAAAATAGTATGTGTTTGTTCCAGTTGCAGTAACAAAGACCTCCATATTTATTGTTCCATCTGTACTCTTAAATCTCATTTTTGGAGCTACTTCTGGTACTGTTGATTTTCCATCTACCCATTCAACTACTACTATTTTTCCACTTACATATGTTGCATTATTTGCTCCTATTCCTACATTAAATTGTTTTAATTCACTATTTAAATTTCCTACATAAGTATAATCTTCAAAGAATAATTTATTATCTTTATTTTTTAATACTTTATCATTTTGACATTTTCCAATACTTTCTGGAAATTTTCTTAAATCTACTTGTTGTACTTTATTTTCAGATAAATTATTTTTATTTTCTGATGATATTTCTAAGATATATTCTTTTGCCATATCTATGTTTTTAATTGATAAATCAAAATAATATGTATTTCCACTTTCTTGTTTAACAAAGCATTTTTTATTAACAGTTCCATCTGTTGATTTTAATTTCATTACTGGATTTTCTCTAGGTACATTTGATTCTCCTTCTATCCACTCAACCACTATGATTTTTCCTTGTAAATAATAACTACTATCTGAAATTTTTAATGTGTTTAAAGATACTATTTGTGAGTTTATATCTCCAACATATTCTTTTATTTCTTTATTTATTGCATTATCTTTTACTGAATAATAATATGTCTTATCTTCTCCAATTCCCCTTGAAGCTCCTAAGTTAGGAGTTACTGTATAATGTACAGGCACATTTACCTTATCTGCTGTTGATATTTCTACTTTATACTGTTTACTACTATCTATTTCATTAAGCCATGTATCAAAATAATATGTATTACCCCACACTTGTGATACAAAACAATTTACTGTTGATTTTCCATCTGTAGAAACTAATTTTATATTTGGTAACCCACTTGGTACAGTCTGCATTCCATTAATCCAATCCACTATTATTGCTTCACCTGTTAAATGTGTTTTAGTTGAACTAACTTCTAATTTAGTAATCTCACTATTTGTACTATTATCTTCTCTATTAATTCTAAAAAGTTCTTTATTTGCTATAATTGCCTTTGCATCTGCTTCTGCCATTTGATTGATTTTAGCATCATTTAAGTAATTTGCCCTATCATATGGATTACTTATATAGCAATGCTCAATTATCATACCCGGTATTCCATAATACATTGGTTCTCTAATAATTCCATACCAATCTGCCAAAAATCCATCTGAATAATATCTACCTTCTTCTGTTGGTTTTATTATTGGTTTATAAATATGAGAAGGAACGCCTATACTTGCTAAATTAGTTAATACTGCTTGTCCTAAAGTATTTGACGCCTGATAAAATCTTGTAGAATTTGTATTTGCTGTAATATATACTTCTGATCCACTTACTCTGGAATTTGTACTTGAATTTATATGAAAACTAACTAATAAATCTGCACCATTATTTTTAGCAACTTGTGCTCTTTCAGCCAACTCTGGACATTCATTTTCGCTTCTTGATAATATTCCTGTTATTTCTGGTTCTGCATCTAAAATTTCTTTTACTCTTGTTGCTATTTTCCAGTTAACATCTTTTTCTTGTATTCCACCTGCTACAGCACCTACATCATACCCTCCATGACCTGGGTCCAATATTACTATAATGTCATCTGCTGCATATATGTTTGAACTAAATATTACTCCGACAAAAATTATGAATAAAATTAAAATGTATTTGATTTTTGTGCTTTTCACTAGAATATTCCCCCTTATTTTTCATTTTGAAATTTATAATTTAAAATAAAAAAATAAATGATAAGCATCTATATATACTTTATCATTTATTTAATAAATTTACAATAATTTTATTAATAAAATTATACTTTCTGTATTGTAACTAACTAAATTTTCTCTTAGTTTTTACTATTCCCGGCAAATACAAAATTAGAAATAAAATTTTATTTTCAATATTTCTAATTTTACTCAAATTTTTCCTAGCTTTAGTTAAATAACCAAACAATATATAATGTTTTATGGCATATAACCTTTTATTAAAAGTCACACCTTTAAAATCCTTTTGTAAAATTTCTTCAAAATACTTATAATATCCAAATGGATTTTCTTTAAATTGTTTTACAATATTTTTTGTATAACCTTTATCTTGATACTCACATATCATAATTGGCTTATTAATACAAATCATTTTATATTTTTCATCCATCTTATGATACATTCTAGCTTCTGTTACAAATCTTTCTCCATTTTCAAGTTCATGTTTATATTTTTTTCTAATATCGCTTTTAAATAAAACGGCTTTTTCCCCTGTTTCTCCTTCTTTAAAATATAAATCAAACATAGTAGTTTTCTTATTTTTGAAATTATTACCCATATTATTTCCATTTTGGTCAAACTTCAAAAAACACAAACCATAAATATCTTTTTCTTCTTTGTTTTGTTCTATTGCTTTTCTTATTATTTCAAAAGCATTATCTGTAAAATAGTCGTCCGAGTCACAATCTATAATATAATCTCCTCTTGATTCTTCTACTAGTTTATTAATTGCAACCATTTTACCTTGATTTTTTTGATAAAAATATTTTATCTCTAAAACATTTTCATCTTCTTTTATTAGTTGATTTTGAAAATTTTGCACAATTTCTTTTGTATCATCTGTTGAACCATCATCCATAATTAGCCACTCTATATCTAATCCAAAGTTTATATTTTTTAATATAGAATTATACAAATTTTTCAAAAGTTCAGCTCTGTTATATGTTGGCGTCAAAATAGATATTTTTACATCTTTACTCATTTTACTCACATCACTTTATAATATATTCTTTAACTTTTCTATAATGTTTTCATTATCATATATTTCTACATCTTTTTCTTCTGGTTTATTTCCTATTGCCATTCTTAATCCTTCATATATTCCTTCTTCTGTATTTTCTAATATCATAGAATTTTTATAATCTACTAATGCCTCTCTTGCAGCTGTATTAGTTATTATAATCGGTTTATTTAAAATTTTAGCTTCTTCTATTACCATACCATAACCTTCAAAATTTGATAACAAACAAAAATATGTTGCATTTTTAATATATGGATATGGATTTTCTTTTTTACCTAATAGTAAGAATGTTTCATTAACATTATTTATCTTTATCAAATTTTCCAATTTTTCTTTTTCTGGACCATCACCAATAACATATATTTTATGATAATATCCACCATCTATTAATCTCTTATGTACTTTAATTAGTCTATCTATTGCTTTTTGCTCAACCAATCTTGTAACTGTTACAAAATTTGTTACATTTTCATCAAATTTTATATCTTGTCCAGATTCTGCTTTTCTTAAAACTTTTTCTTTGTCAATATAATTATAAATTACTTGCTTATCTACATTTACATTTGGATATATCTCGTTAAATTTCTTCATATTGTCTTTACTTACAAAAATTAATTCATTATATTTAGAATATATTTTTTTATCTAAAGTTCTCTTAATTTTAGATTTAAATCCTGCACCAAAAACTTTAGATATGTCATTATGTATCCAAGCAATTTTTTTAGTGCTTTTATTTTTATAGCTAAAAATTCTAGTAATTGGTCCTTCCAAAAAATCTACTTCTATATCATATTTTCCCTTTAATTGCCTTTTAGCTATATTATTTTTAAATAGCAAGACCTTTAATGGCATACTAATTTTTCTTTGAAATTTATTTAATTGGTTATATGATTTATTGTATAATGTTTTTAATTTTACTTTTGATGATAACTCTTTTTCTAGTTCACCATTTGCATATATTGTAAATATAGTTATATCATAACTATCACTTAATTTATTTACTATATCAACTAATACTCTTTCTGCCCCACCGAATAGTTAGGCTCGTTATTCCAAATACAACCTTTTTCATTTATAACTCCTTTTTCAAGTTAATTATTTTGTTCACTAACAATGTATTTATTACTACTATTATAATCATTGAAGATGAATTAAAGAATGTATATCCTGCAAAAAATGATATTTCAAATACAAATCCTGCGCCTAAAATTAACATCATATATTCTTGGTCTATCTTCTTTATATTTTTTATTCCTATATATAAACCATAAATAAATATTAATAAAAATGGTACAAAGTATAAAGTAAAACCAATTAATCCAAAGTTAAACAAAAATGCTGGTATTTCCATTTCCATTACTAACTCTCTAAAATTATTTAAATATCCATTTCCAAAGATAATTGCTAATGGATTTTTTTGATTTTTAACTAACATTGCATTATATATTAATTGCTGAATTCTTTGGTCATTATTTGTTATTTGCATACTATTGCATATATCATATAACTCTAATATACTTTTCTTCTCTGCATCACTCATATAACTTTCTTCTAATGTTCCATCAATTATTTTATTTCTTATTTCTAATATGCTTCCTGTTACATGTGCTTCTGAATTTATATTTTCATCTATTATATTACCTTCAATGCTTTCTAGATGTTTTCTTCTTTGAAGAGTTGTAGAGCCAACTGCTATAACTACCAATATTACTGCACAGACTCCAAAAATGCATAATGCAATTACCTTTTTATTTATCTTAGCTTTTGCAATTAACTTATATACAATTTCTACAATCATATATACAATTAAAACTAAAATAAATCCATATAATCCAACTCTTGTTCCTAAAAATATTGTTAAAAATATTCCTAATAAAATTATAAGCGGTATTATAACTTTTCTATATTTTTTTATACTTAATAATGTCATATATATAAATAATGATAATATTAATATTGTCCCTATACTATTGCCTGATTCAAACCAACCCTTTTTCCCCATTCCTTCTATGTATGTACTTGATGATGTATTTGTTAATATAGATATAAAAATTGAAATTATATATATATACATAGAAATTATAACACTATTTTTCAATTTGGTTGAATCTCTATCTTTAAAAACAAATATAAATACAAATAAATTTAAAATCATAAAAGAATAATTCACTATATACTGTGCTTCATGTACTACATTACTATAACTACTTCCTGTTTGTAATTTTTCAAACAGATATAAATGTATCAAACCATATACTAAATATATAACTCCTACGCCAACTGCATATATTTTAAATTTTTTATCATTTTTAAAAAACAAATATATCATCACAGCTATTGGAATTATTGGTCTTAAAAAAGTTGATGGTGAAATACTTGTATCAAATACATTTCTAAATATAAAACTTACTATATCTAAAATTGGACAAATTATTACTAACACACAAAAAAAATCTTCTACTTTTATTTTTCTTTTTCCATTCATTTTTTACCTTTTCCTATTCAAATTAATTCATATTACAATTCCTATCTATTTATCTAATTTACTACTTATTTTTTATCTTTAGCAAGAATAATATAGAAAATAATTTTGCAGTATCGCGTAGCGACCAAACGAGCCTTTTACAAGGCGAGTGCGATTGAAGCAACCATCTTTATACAAAACAGAAAATTTTTAATTTTCTGTTTACAATCAAAGGTTGCGACAACAAGGTACAAAAAAATATTTTCTATATTATTCTTGTCATAAATTGCAAAACTATATTAGTCCAAGAATTGTACAATAAATTTTATATGTTGTTTTATTTATGGTTTTTAGATACAAATCCTTTAAAGACTTATTCTTCTTCAACACAGGATTTTGCTTCCAATTTGGAAATTTCGTATTCACATTTTCCCAAGTTTTGTCTAATAACTTTTGTTGTAAATTCTCATCTGGTATTTTCACTATTCTAAGTAAAGAACTACAAAAAGCATATCTCACATAAACATATTCTAATTCATTTTTAAATTTATCATATAAATCATTTTCTTTATAAAATTCTATCACATGTTCTAAAACCTCAAAAATGTCTTGTGTCCTTTCATTTTGTACATTTGATATTGAGCCATCCCTTTGCACATAATGTACACATGGCTTTTTTAAAAATGATACTTTATCTAAATATGGTACTAATTTGTATGTAAATTCCACATCTTCATATCTTAAACCTTTTGGAAATTGTATTTTAGTTTTATCAAGTATCTCTTTTTTTATTAATTTATTCCATGCTACAACTCTAACCTTTTCAAGCATTTCATTTTTGCCTGAGTAAGTAACACCAGTATCAACTTTTTTCTTATCTGGATATTCCCAATAAAAGTCACATTCCACCATATCACTATTTTCTTTTTTAGCTAGTGCATACATTTTTTCATACATGTCTTTTTCTACATAATCATCAGAATCTAGAAAAGCAATATATTCACCTTTTGCATGCGGCATTGCATAATTTCTTGCATCTGAAAGCCCGCCATTTTCTTTTTCAAGATACACTATTTTTTCAGGATATTTTTCTAAAAATCTCTTTGCAATTAGTATTGAATTATCTTTTGAACCATCATTTACTAATATTATTTCTATATCTTGTAATGTTTGATTTACTAATGTATCTAAACATTTTTCTATATATCCTTCCACATTGTAAAATGGTACTATAATGCTTACTTTTGGCACATATATCATCTCCACTATTATATTTTTAAGTTCTTACCTAATCTTCAAATATAATTTCACATTAAATTCTAATATAATTCTTTTAATTAATTGTTTTAAATTATATGGTTTTATATTTTTATACATTTTTCTTATTTTTATTTGTTTTATATAATTTTCTAAATCTTTTTCTTTCAAATCATTAGCTTTTAATATTACTGTATTTGTATAATATCTTTTTATCAAATTCTTTGATTTCTCACTAACATCATATTCTTTGATTTTTTCAATCATATTATCATAATGTTTTAACAAATCTTTTGATTTTTGTATTTCTTTTTCATAATTTACATCTCTTGTAATGCTATTGTTTGATTGTAAATAATAATATCCATCTTCACTAGTAGAAACAAAACTTTTAGCTTTTAATATAATTAAAGAAGTTAATCCAAAATCTTCATGATAAGTACCTTTTGCATATTTAAAATTGTTTTGCTTAAAAAATTCTGTTCTATATAAATAGATACATGCAGGATCTAAAAATTTATCACTTGTACATAATTTTTCATATCCTTCTTCTCCATTGCATTCTTCAAATACTGGTCCATCTAATTTTTCTAATATGTTTCCACTTTCATCTACTTTTTGCATCTTAAATTTAATTAAATCTATATTTTCATCAATATATTTTTCCAAGTTACTATATAAATCTTCACTTATATAATCATCTGAGTCAATAAATGAAATATATTTACCTGTAACATATGGAATTGCATAATTTCTGCAATCTGATAATCCACCATTTTCTTTTTTTAAATATTTAATCTTTACTTTGTTCTCATTACTTTTTATCCATTTTTTAATAATGGCTTCAGAATTATCTTCTGAACCATCATTTACTATAATTAATTCTAAATCATTTAATTTTTGGTTACAAATAGAATCTAAACATTTTTCTACATATTTTTCAGTATTGTATACTGGCACTATTACACTTATTTTTGGCATTTTTACCTCTTTTTTATTAATTTTTTATTTATTAACTACTTATTTTTATTTTTCAAGTTATTTCTTTCCTTTTATTTTTTCTCTTAATTTCCACCATCTAGAGTTTTTTATTGCTTCATTTTCAGATTTATATTCTTCTAATTTTCTAACTGCCTCTTCAAATTCTTTTTCATAATACTTTATTTTTTCATCTTTTTCTTTTATTTCTTTTTTATCTTTTTCTAACTCTTCTTTAGTTTCATTTTTAATTTGTTGTAGATGTTGATTTAGTTTTTCTACTTCTTCTTTTCTTTCTTGTTTTTCATTTTCAAATCTTTTATATGACTCTACTGCTGCACTTTTCAACCAATTAGACTTACCTATAACATACTTTTTATAATCTTTAATACTTATATCATCAACGTATTCTTCATTACTTTCTTCACACTCTTTTACAAAATCCTCACATCTCTTTATCAAATTTCTACGCAAATCTTTCCATCCATCACTATGTGTTGGAATATTTCTATAATCATATTTTACTTTTCCATTTATAAAGTCTTCTTCGCTACAAGATTCAATATATTTAGTATAATCACCAAATCTATCATTCCTATAATCTTCATTTAATAAAATGACAGATGTCCCCAATGCTAGACATGGCAATGCACAATGTAATCTGTATGATACTACTGCCCTTGCTCCTTGGTATAGTTTTAACAAATCTTCAACATTTTTCATTCTTTCTTCCCATGAAAGTTTATAGTAATCTTCTGGCACAGTATGTGTTACAACTTTTACTTCCATATCCGTAGTTT
Organism: uncultured Clostridia bacterium; assembly: GCA_944393365.1. GTDB lineage: Bacteria > Bacillota > Clostridia > TANB77 > CAG-508 > CAG-269. The sequence goes on along the minus strand of CALXZZ010000068.1, from coordinate 622 downwards.
TTCTAATCTGTTCAACAACTTTATCGCTAACATCAACAGCACAAATATAATCTTGCTTTTCTATACCTTCAAATGGTTCTAAAGTTAATGTCATACATCCAGTATATTCTGTCTTAATACCTTTACTATTTAATAATTTAACTGTATGGCTATCTCTACAACCTATTGGTTCAATACTTTTTAAATACTCTAATCCATAACCCTGTAAATGATATGCCCTATCTGTTGTATCCCAAAACCAATCCTTATACGTAAAATGCATCGAAATTGGTAACGGTTTTATATATGGTGAAAATGGCCAATTTAATGTGTATTGCAAAAACCATCCATTTATTATTGTAGCTACTTTTTCTTCAGTATCTGGAACAAATTCATCCATATGATTTCTATCTATATAGTAATCAACTCTTGGCAAAAATCGTTGAGTTACATATGATTGTACATCATCGCCTATATTTCTAGTATCATATTCTATCATTAAACCAAATTTCATATTAATTCTCCCCACTTTTTATTTGTCACTTTTTACTTCATGATATTCTTTATCAGTATTTACATTCCAAATATTATCTCTTGTTCTTATTCCTTCACGAATATTTTTTGCAGCTTCAATTGCTGTAAC
>CALXZZ010000067.1 GCA_944393365.1 uncultured Clostridia bacterium | reverse complement strand
TATAATAATATAAAATGTCATATTTTATAGAAAAGAAGGAGAAATAGTTGGAATATATAGGAAATAGTAAACGATAAGTAGATATGATAAATCTAACAGGAAGGAGGTTAATGTAATAAATAGGCTTAAAAGCAACAATAAATGTACTATGAAATACTAAAATACGAACTATGAGCCATAATTTTTAGAAAGCAAATAACAAATAAATAAAGAAAGGGTAAAAAAATTATGGAACAAATTTTAGAAACTAAAGAACAAACAAAATTTATTATTAAAATGGATGAATTAGGGAGAATACATATACCTATTCAAGTGCGAAAGATGTTAAATATACAGCAAAGAGATAAATTATATATTTATAGAAGTGGTATAAATATAATTTTATAAAAATCAGACATTAAAGTTGAAGAAGAAATAATTTATAGTGAAAAAAAGATTATAGACAACGGTACGGAAATTCATATTCAGATTAGTAGGATAAAAGATTCTATATTAGAAAATAGTAATGGAAAATTGAGAGTAGTAGATGAATTAGGAAATTGTGTAATTCTAATAGAAATACGAAAAGAATTGAAAATAAATGAAAATGATGCATTAAAAATATGTGTAAAAGATAATAAGATCATTTTAATAAAGAATAATAAATAGGGAATATTTAGAGAAGATATATAATTTGAAGATAACAAAAAACACTAATATATAATTAGTGTTCAAAATATTTATCGGTATCAGCATAAAGTTCGTCAAGGCTAATACCTAATGCAAGACAAAGTGCTTTAGATTCAAAATCTTTCACTAATCTTTTGTTATTTTCAATTTCATAGATGTCAGCTTTATACATTGTTACACCAAGCAATTCTAATTTACAGCATAAATCATATTGGGAAAGTCCACAATTTTCTCGTATTCGTTTAAGATTTGTGCCAACTATGTTAACATTTTCATCTAATTTTCTAATTGTTCCCACAAATGCTAACTCCTTTCACAATTTTTCTATTCATTATTTTATAATATTTTTTTAGCCTATTCGACAAACTGGGTTCGCCAAAACAGAAATAAAAAGAAAAGGAGAAAATGATATGAGCGAAGATGAAAAAAGTGTATTAGTAGATGAATTATTAGAACTAATGAAAAATTCAAAACTGAATAAAAATCAAAAAATATCAATTATGCAAATAGTAGATGAGCAAGAAAGAGCAACAGAAAATCAAAGAGAAAGATTTTGTTTGTATTATGGACTTAATGTAAATGACAGAAAAAATATGGGATTTAAGCAAATTGCTGAATTGTACGGCTGCAGTTATAATGCTATAAGAAATTCTATTTCTAGTATGAGGAGAAAAATAATTAATTATTCAAGCAATGAAGAATTTTTAAAAATCAAGGAAATTGTTGATGATTGTAAAGAAGGGATGGAGAATATTGAAAAGTAAAATTAAAGTATTAGTTGCTGATGATATGGAAATAATAGTAAGAAATATGAAATCAGTAATAGAGAAAAATCCAAAAGTAGAAAGAGTTGATAGTGCATTTAATGGCGAAGATGAGATAAATGCAATATTAAATTTAAGACCAGATATTGTATTCACAGATATGCAAATGCCTAAAAAGACTGGATTAGAAGTTATAGAGGAAATAATGACAAATAATTCTATTGAAAAGAAGCCACAATTTATACTCGTAACAGCTGATAGAGATAGTTCATTAATTATAAGGTCAAGTGAATTAGGTTTTTATATTGAATACAAACCAATTAGTGCTGAAAGAATAAATGAATATATAGATAATTTTACAGACTTAAAAGAAGAAAAAGAAGATAATCAAAAAGATTTGGGAAACAAGAAAAAAGAAATGTTTTTGATTAAATTATTTAAGTCATTAAGATAAGAAATATGAAAAAGGGTCAATAGGCTCTTTTTCTATTTCAATAAATGTGTTATTATATTTACAAAGGAGATACTTATGAGCGAATTAGAAATAACTTGTCAGGTGTTTAAAGATATTCTTAAAATTAAAGAAGAATTAGAAAGAAGAGGCTTTTCATACAAAAAGGAATTTTGGATAGATGATACATATTTTTATAATAAACAAACAAAAAAATTTTCAGTAAAAGAAGGAAAATTAACAGATTCATTAGTTGTGAGATATGTAAATGAAAATGATAAGAAGATAATTTGTAAAAAATATGATTCCACTGGAATTGAAAAGTCAGTATTAAGAGTAGAGGATATACAAGAAGCAGAAAAACATTTACTTCTGTTAGGATTTGAAAAAATGCTTACACTTAAATATAAAAACTATATGTACGAAAATGAGGAATATATAGTATATATTCAAGAAGTAAAAGACTTAGGGGTATTTATAGAATTAGAAGCAAAAAATCAAAATAATAAGACAATTGATGGTTTAATTAAATTCATAAAAACTATGGATTTGCAAGCTGGAACAGAATTCAATATCAGAAAAGCAGAATTATTGTATAATAAATTGAACCAAAATAGCTTGAAATGAGTAAATATTCGTTATATCTATTTACTTTGTTACCATAATATGTTATAATAATGACGACTTTATAAAAAATAAAGTAAACAGATATTAGGAGATATGTTATGTTGAATCAAATAAATATAAATTTATACAGAACTTTTGTAATAGTTGCAGAATCAAAAACTTTTGCAGAAGCTGCTGAAAAAATGGATACAACAGACAAAGCTATAAGTAATGATATTAATTCATTAGAAAGACAATTAGGAATACAGTTATTTTATAGAAAACATAAGGGTTCAAATAATGGACTAAAAATAACAGAAAAGGGAGAAGAAATATACCCAGAAGCTAAAAAGATAGTTTCATTATGTGATTTTATTCCAAATATTATTGAGTGTGGTAACAGTTTAGAAAATGGTAAGTTATCTATAGGATGTCCATCACATATAACTGAATTTTTTTTAATGCCTAAACTTATTAAACTAACACAAGACTTTCCTAATATTGAAATAAAGTTAGATACAGAATCTGATAGCAGAAAGATGATAGAAGAATTAAAAAATAATGAAATGGAATTTATTATTTTAGATACAATTCCAGATGAATATAAAGACGAAATCGAAATTGATGAAATAGAGAAAATAGAAAATATATTTGTATCAAACAGACCAATAGATATTAAAAAAGTCGATGATATGAAAAATTATAAATATGTTTTGAGTTATGACGATAGAGTTTCAACAAACAGGTTATTAAGCACATTAAAAGAATTAAAAACAGACATGAAAGTAACTTTAAAATGTCCAACAACAGAACAAAGAATAAGTGCAGCAAAGGGTGGGGTAGGTATAGCCTATGTAATGAAAAATGCTGCTAAACAAGCAATAGAGAATGGCGAATTATATGAGGTTAAAATGCCTATAAAGTTACCATCAAATAGCATTAATATAGTATATTTAAAAAATAGATTAACAAAAGTAGACAAAGCATTTATAAAAGATTATTTAAAAAAGAAAAATTAATTATATTTTTTAGAATATCCATAGGGGGTATTCTTTTTTTACCCCTAAAAATGAAGGGGATTACTCCCAAAAGTTTCAATTTACATGGTCCATAACCTATTATATAATTTAAACACTATATTATATAAAATGAGGTGAAGACTATGTATTTTAAAATGGATCAGAAATTTAAAGATTATTTTAAAACAAACCTAAGACAAATATTCTTTTATATAATTGATGATTGTAATTTGAGATGTGAACAATGTTTGTATAAAACTGAAATAGCATTTCAAATAGAGAAAAAAGAAGTAGATTTTGATGATGCAATTAAACTATTAAGTGATTTTAGAGAAATGGGTGCTGTTAAGTTAACTTTAATGGGTGGAGAACCAACATTATATGGAATTAAACAACAAAACAGACCATTGTTGGAACTAATAAAAAAGGCAAAAGAACTAGGATACGAGTATGTTCGTATTGATACAAATGGACAATTCAATAGTAGTTTATTAGAGCAACCTGAATTTAAAATGTTAGACGAAATAACTTTTAGTATAGATGGACCCAACAAAGAAATTAATGATCCAATCAGAGGTTATGGATCATTTGACAAGTGTGTTAAAAATATTAAAAGAGCAAAAGAGCTTGGATATAATATTGATATAACTGCTTGCATTAGCAAATTCTTAATAGAAAGAGATGAAGATGGTAATCTATATCTTGATAGAATGATAAAATTTGCAGAGGATTTAGGAATAGAAAGAATAAATTTTCATAACTTATTTAAAACAGGAGTTCCAAGAGATTGCTTTAGTGGAAATCTTGACATAAGTATAAAAGACTGGTTTAGGGTATGGAATGAAATTGAAGATAAAGTAGATAATAAAGAATATAAAATACCAGTTAGAATACCACAATCATTTACTACGAAAGAAAAATTTGATGAAAACCCAGCATATTATGGTTATTGCTCTTGTAAAACTGGTTCAAGAATATTAATACACCCAAACGGAATGTTAAGAGTATGTTCTTTAATGATTGGTACACCATACGCCATTGCCAGGTACTATGATGGAAAAATTGTATGGGATGATTCACCAACGAATGAATTAAGAGCTCATAAAATGGACGAAAACACTCCTTGCACAAACCAAAGTAAAAATAATAAGTATGGAGAATTTGTACCAGTATGTGTTTCATTCAAACCTAAACAACAGGAGATGATATGGAAAGAATTAAATTGGGAAAATAAAAGAATAGAAGATAAAATAAGAGTTATTGTCGCAGATGATAACGAAGAAACAAGAAATCAAGTAACAGGAATATTAGATAAAATTAATGGTGTCGATGTTGTAGCAACAGCTGATACACCAGAAGATACATATAATAAAATTATAAAATATGTTCCAGAAATGGTATTCACAAAGTTTAATTTTGAAAATGATAATATGAACGGACTTGATATTATTAAAAAATCAAAGGAAACTTTAAATGAAAATGTACCAGCATTTAATTTTATTGCGAAAGAAATACCAAAAGAAGATTTCTTAGAAGCAAGAAGAATGATTGGGGATAAGATGAATACAATTATTAGAGAACAAACACAAGTTAGATATGATGGCATTATTAATGATTATAAAGATTACAAAAAAATGAATGTATAAAAAAAGGGCAGATTATTCTAAAATTTAGAACAATCTGCCTTTTTTCTTTGTGCGTATTAAATACAAGACTACTACCTCAAGGAAATCCTTTAATGAAAGTCTATAACCATGATTATGCAAAGCATCAAATAGTTCTTTTGGACAATTATAATCACTAGCATTTTTAAATGGTCTAATACAAGCATACATAGAATCTCTAACTTGTGAATATGTAGTATTAAATTCGTATGAAAGATAATTCAATATATTTTTAAGGTATTCTAATTCTTCAGGTCTATAATAACAATATGTAATAGCCTTTCTTATGTATCTATAACCCCCAGAAAGACAATTAAAGTTTAAAGATTGTAATAATTCATCAACCTCGCCAACCTCTAAATCTGGAGTATTAAAGTCTACTGCCATTTCTTTGACTACATTACTCAACTGTTTTTCTACAAAAGGTTTATAGACAACTTGACTAACTTTTTCATATCTATTCATTTTAATATTATAATCTAGTGGTAATGTCAAAACAGTATTACATTTTTTTCGTTCTAAGGGATTAGAAGATAATCGCCCTACAACTTCTTCAATAGACATATCTGGTAAACTATTATCCAAAATTAGTATATCTGGATTTATTTTAAGATACTTAGTTATTGTATCTTTACCAGTATTAACATTTTCCACTCTATAATTTTTATCATTTGCAAGTTTTTGGTAAAGAATATCAAGTTCAGTTGTATTCTTACTACCGATAAGTACATTAACCATAATTAGCCTCACAAATGTTTTTACTATTTTTGCCAACATTATAGCATACAATTTATGTAAATTCAATAGAAAAGTGTAAGTTTTATCTATATTTTTTTCTTTTGAAACCCCCTCTATGACTGAATTGTGTCGTTTTGTGTCGAATAATGTCGAAAAGACAAACTGAGCCATACAATATAATATATTCAAAACAATATAAGAAATAAAATTAGATGATAATTTCATCTTTTTTTGTCCACATTTTCCTTTTTTTATACACATTTTTATTGATTTGAGAAAAACCATATTAATATACCCTCAGGAACTTTATATCAAAGTTTTAAGAGGAGCTACAAAAGTAATAAGAGAACAAAAGGTAAAAAAATAAATATACTTTTAAAATTTTGATATAAAGGTGGTGAAAATATGTAAGAGGGATTAAATTTATAATAGTTTGTTAAAATTTATTATTGCTCCTTTTTGAACTGATGATATAAATCATAAGTTCTTAGAAGAGGGAGTATTTTGTATATATTGAGCAATAAAGAAAAAGCAGCATTAATAACAATAGCAAGAAGAGCAAGATATGATTACTTAAGAAAAAATGACTATACATATTTAGAAGATGATATAGATATGATAGATGAAGAACTTTTAATAGCAGAAGAAAATATTGAAAAAACAGTAGCAGAAAAAATTGATGGGGATATTTGTGCCTCTGACTTTGAAAAAATATTTGATGATCCATATTTAATAAAAATTTCAAAAGCATTAACTAAAAAGGAAAGGTTAGTGCTTTTTTCTTATTATATGGAAAAAGATGAAAATGGAGAAATTACTGAAAAAACTGACAAAGTAGTTGCAAAGGAATTAAATATGAAACCAGACACAGCAAGAAAAACAAGAAAGAGGGCATTAGAAAAATTGAAAAAGGAATATTTAAAATTGAAAGGAAATGATAAAAATGATTTTTAAAAATTTTAATATGACAGATGATGAAGTAATGGAAATTATATATACATACGATAATTTATTAAATAAATATAGCAAAATCAATGGAAGAATAGATGAAGATTTAAAACAAGAAATTACCGTAGAAATATATAAAACACTAACTAAAAATAGAGAAAGACAAAAAAATTTAAAAAAATTTTCATAATTTGTCCGATTTTAGATAAAAACTCAAGACCTTAATTAGTGAAAGGAGTTGAAAAAAATGTATCAAAAATTAGTCAAGAATTTAAGAAAGAAAAAAATACAAATGATACAAAGAAAAAGAATTAATAACTTTAAAAAGCGAATAATAAAAGCTCAAAAACATAAAGAAAAAATGAGAAAAAACAGCTCATTAGTTTCATCGACTTAAAAAAGTGTTAGCAAAAAGTTAAGTAAATGAAGGAGAGATACTAATGAAAAATAACAAAGATACAATCATTCATAAATATTTTATAGATAAATTAAAACCTGTAGAAATAGCAAAAGAACTTAATATTTCTAAAAGTGCAGTTACACAGGTTTTACAAAAAGATAAGAGATACCAGAAAGAAAAAATCAAAAGAATAGAACAAAACAAAGAAAATCATAATGAAAAAACAAAAAAGTATATAAAAAACAAAAGAGAAGTAATAAAAAGAAAAAAAGATAAAGACACTATTGATTTAAGAAATATGCACAATCAAGCAACAGCAGAGCTTTCAAAAAAGAAGAGATTATCAAATATGGCTTATAGAAATTGGAATAAAAGTGCATTTACTTATAATAAAAAAAGAAACGGTTATGAATTTAGAAAAGAATTGGGAAGAAGTTATGATGTTCCGAAATTTATAAAAGTGGAGGTGTAAAGTGGGAAGTTTATACAATTATAAACAAGTAGAAGCATTTGCATTAATTGGATTGCACAATTTATTAAATTCAGCAAACAAAGACAATATTAACTTGAATACTTTTAAAATGTTTTTAGAACCATTAGAAAAGTTACATAGTAAAGAGTTTGCAGTAAATTATGCAAATAGATTATTAGAAAATGAAAATAAAAAATTAAAAGAAAAAAATATTCAGGAGTGATTATAGTGGGAGTTGTATTAAAAATTATAGTAATACTTTCTATAATAATAGCATGTTGTATGTATTTGGTAATTGTAGGTGGAAATATGAACAAAACAGATGAGGAAAAAGAATTAGAAAATCAAGAACAAATGAAATTTTTAAAAAATAATTGCAAAACAAAAAATTAAAAATAACCACATAAGGTGAGGTGATTTAATTGATTTTTATGGATAAAGAACATAAAGATTTTTATGAAAATAAATTGAAGAAGTATGGAAATACAAATACAGAAGATGTTTACTATAAAGCATTAGTATATACATTACGGAATTTGCGAAACAACAAGAGACCATTTCAACGAAATATTTAATGAAAAAGAAAGAGTTATAAACCTTGATTCAGTGGATACTGCATGGCAAACAAGTACATCTTCCAAAGTAACAAGGATGGCACTTAATCTTTGGAATCATAGTATTATGTATGATAGTGAGGAAGATTTGGAAAAGGAACATATTTCTAGTGCCTACGCACCAAGTGAAATATTTTGCTGTTCTTATGCACCATATTTTTGGGAAGCTATAAAGATTCGTTATCCCGAATATACAAGATACCAAAATAGCAATAGAGAACTTAAAATTCATGAAAATTATGGGATTAGAAACAAACAACAACTAGAAGATGACGAAGAAATTGAAGAATTTTACTAAGAATATCTGCATAGTATTTAATAAAAATAGTAAAGAGGGTATTTATATGAGTGTTGTAAAAGAATACAAAAATGAAAATACAAATATAAGGATTCACGATGATTATATAAATACAGATGAGAAAAATAAAGCTAAAGAAATTCTAATAAGTTTAATAATAAATTTCTTAAAAAATAATAATGAATAATTGAAAATATTGCTACAACATGTTAAAATAAATCATGTTGATAGAAAAGCAATATTCGGAGAAAGGAGGACTCTTGAGCAATATACATTTAGGGTATTCTAACGATGCAATCATAGACTTAATTAATGGAGAATATGCCTTATATTTAAGAAAATCAAGAGCAGATTTAGAAGCCGAAGCAAAAGGAGAAGGTGAAACTTTAGCAAGACATGAAAAGATGTTGTTAGAGTTAGCCAGAAGATATGGCTTTTCTATTGGTAAAATTTATCGTGAAATTGTAAGTGGAGAAAGTATTGAATCAAGACCAGTTGT
>CALXZZ010000066.1 GCA_944393365.1 uncultured Clostridia bacterium | reverse complement strand
ATTTATCCAGGATCAGAAATTTATGGAGGACTAGCAAACACTTGGGACTATGGACCATTAGGATGCGAATTAAAGAACAATGTTAAAGCGGCATGGAGGCAAAAATTTATACAAGAACAACCAAATATAGTAGGATTAGATGCAGCAATCTTAATGAATCCAGAAACTTGGGTAGCATCAGGACACGTTGGAGGATTTTCAGACCCATTAATCGATTGTAAGGAGTGTAAAACAAGACATAGAGCAGATAAGTTAATTGAAGAATGGGCACATGAACAAGGAAAAGATATGATAGCAGATGGAATGTCTGATGAAGAATTGATTAATTTTATAAATGAAAATAAAATACCATGTCCAAAATGTGGAAAAACAAATTTTACAGACATAAGAAAATTTAATTTAATGTTTAAAACATTTCAAGGTGTAACAGAAGACAAAACTTCTGAAATATATCTAAGACCAGAAACAGCACAAGGAATATTTGTAGACTTCAAAAATGTTTTAAGAACATCAAGGAAAAAGATGCCAATGGGTATTGCGCAAATTGGTAAAGCATTTAGAAATGAAATAACACCAGGAAATTTCACATTTAGAACAAGAGAATTTGAACAAATGGAACTAGAGTTTTTCTGCAAACCAGGAACAGATTTAGAATGGTTTGAATACTGGAGAAAATATTGCAAAGACTGGTTATTAAATTTGGGAATCAAAGAAGAAAATATTAGATTGAGAGACCATTCAAAAGAAGAACTAGTATTTTATAGTAAAGCAACAACAGATATTGAATTTGCATTTCCATTTGGATGGGGAGAACTATGGGGAATTGCCGATAGAACAGATTATGATTTATCACGTCATATGGAACATTCAAAAGAAGATTTAACATATCAAGATGCAGAGAATGGAGAAAAATATGTTCCTTATTGTATAGAACCATCTTTAGGAGCAGATAGAATGGTATTAGCATTTTTATGTAATAGCTATGACGAAGAAAAAATTGATGAAAATGACACAAGAGTTGTACTACATCTACATCCAGCATTAGCACCATACAAAGTTGCAGTATTACCATTATCAAAGAAATTATCAGAAAAAGCAAAAGAAGTATATACAAAATTATCAAAGAAATTTATGTGTGACTATGATGAAGCAGGAAGTATAGGAAAAAGATATAGAAGAGAAGATGAAATAGGAACACCATATTGTGTAACAATTGACTTTGATACATTAGAAGATGATACAGTAACAATAAGAGATAGAGACACAATGGAACAAATAAGATTAAAAATCGATGAAGTAGCAAATTGGGTAGAAGAAAAATTGGTCTTTTAGGGACGTGCCAAATCGTTTCATTTTGAACCAAAAGGGACAGACCATCTGAAAAAATATTATTTACATATTTAGAAGGGAGAACATAATATATAAATGCAAGAAATATTTACAATGAAAAATATTATAATATATTTAATAAGTATAAATATAATTGGATTTCTTATAATGTGGATAGATAAAAGAAAAGCAATAAAAGGAAGTTGGAGGATACCAGAAAAGACATTATTTATAATAACTGCCATTGGTGGTGGAATAGGAACAATTGCAGGAATGTATATATTTAGACATAAGACCAAAAAGCTAAACTTTATAATAGGATTACCACTAATAACAATATTAGAAATAATATTAGGAATATACTATTTAATAACAAAATAGAACACAGAAATGCTATGGTTCAGATATACCATGCATTTCTTTTTTGCAATTTAGATAATATATTTTTTGAAAGTAAAAACAACATTTTGGTTTCACATAAAGAATAAAAATAAAGAAAAAGACAAAAATCAATTATTGTAAACAAAAAACCAATGTGAATAACTCGTGAACGCAACATGACTATTATAAGTTATTCACAAAGTTATCCACATTATCCACAGTCAGTTATCCACAGGTCATAAAATTAAAAAACAAAAAAACAGGATACATAATATTTGCAAAAAAAGAGAATTTTGTAACTATAATGAAATATTTTTGTAATAAAAACAAGAGAAAAATGACGAAAAAGTAAGTTATATAAAGAAAAACAATTATAAATGGCTAAAAATAAAGAATATTCTGTCTAATAGTGAAATTATATTGTAATAAATTTGTAAAAAGAAAAGGTAGAAAAAAGAAAATAAATGTAAAAAAATACCGAAAGCTTATCCGCATAAATATATGAATACAGATATTATATGTGGATAACTAGCAAAAAAACTCTAAAATCATACAATATAATATGAAACAATAATGAGATTGGGGTTGGAAAAATTATAATGATAAGCAAAATAAAAGAAGTGTTGAAATACACAACACAAAAATTAAAAAGAGGATATGAAAATGATATAAATATTGAAAAAATAGAAGAAATGAAAAAACAGGGAACTGTTATAATAGATGTAAGAAGTGAGCAAGAGTTTAAAGAAGGGCATATAGAAGGAGCAATTTCAATACCAGAGTATGAAATAGAAAACAGAATAAAAAACGAGATACCATATTTAGATCAAACAATAGTAGTTTATTGTGGTACAGGTCATAGAAGTAAAAGAGCTCAGAAATTATTAGAAAAGATAGGTTATAACAATGTATATAATTTGGAGAATGGCTGGCAAAACTATTGAGATTTTAAAATTTCTATGTTAAAATTATATTGTTATATATAGAAATGTCGCAAACACGACATAAGAGCAAGGAGGGAAATAAAGATGTGTCCCCAAATGGACAAAAATGTCCAAACAGAAACGTCCCTAAATGGACATATAAGAAATTTTTGTATAATTGCACATATAGATCATGGTAAGTCAACACTAGCAGATAGATTGATAGAAATGACAGGAGTATTATCTAAGCGAGAAATGGAAAGCCAAGTGTTAGATAATATGGAAATAGAAAGAGAGAGAGGAATAACAATAAAATCTCAAGCTGTTAGAATGATTTACAAGGCAAAAGATGGACAAGAATATACTTTTAATTTAATAGATACACCCGGACATGTTGATTTTAATTATGAAGTATCAAGAAGTTTAGCTGCATGTGACGGAGCTATTTTAGTTGTGGATTCAAGTCAGGGTGTTGAGGCTCAAACACTTGCAAATGTGTATTTAGCAATAGACAATAACTTAGAGATTTTACCTGTATTAAATAAGATAGACTTACCAAATGCAAGAGTAGATGAGGTAAAACATGAAATTGAGGAAATAATAGGAATTCCGGCAGAAGATGCACCATGTATCTCAGCAAAATCAGGATTAAATGTTGACCAAGTTTTAGAAAGAATAGTAACAGATTTGCCAGCACCAAAAGGAGATGTAAATGCTAAAACAAAATGTTTAATATTTGATTCATATTATGATAATTACAAAGGTGCTTTAGCATATGTAAGAGTAGTTGATGGAAAAGTTAAAGTTGGTGATGAAATAAGACTTATGGCAGCAAATAAAACTTTTACAGTAGCTGAAGTAGGATATTTTATTCCGGGTTCATATATGCCAGTAGAGGAAATAAAAGCAGGAGAAGTTGGATATATTGCAGCAAGCATAAAAACTTTATCAGATATACATGTTGGAGATACAATTACATTAAATGATAATCCAGCAGATGAGCCACTTAAAGGATACAAAAAAGTTACACCAATGGTATATTGTGGTTTATACCCAATAGATGGTAGCCAATATGAAGATTTAAAAGAAGCATTAGAAAAATTAAAATTAAATGATGCAGCTTTAGAATTTGAACCAGAAACATCAGCAGCTTTAGGTTTTGGATTTAGATGTGGATTTTTGGGATTATTGCATTTAGAAATAATAGAAGAAAGATTAGATAGAGAATTTGATTTAGGGCTAATTACAACTGCACCATCAGTAATATATAAGGTGTACAAAACTAATGGAGAAGTATTGGAACTATATAACCCAGAAGATTTACCAAAACCACAAGAAATTTCATATATTGAAGAACCATTTGTAACAGCAAACATTTTAACACCAAGAGAATATGTAGGAAATATAATGGAACTATGCCAGAGAAGAAGAGGTATATATATTGACATGAAATATCTTGATGAGCATAGAGTGACTTTAGTATATGAAATGCCTTTAAATGAGATAATATATGACTTCTTTGATAATTTAAAATCAAAAACAAAAGGATATGCATCACTTGATTATGAATTTAAGGAATATAGAAAATCAAATTTAGTAAAACTAGATATTTATATTAATAATGAACCAGTTGATGCTCTAAGTTTTATAGTTCACAAAGATAGCGCATATGATAGAGGAAAGAAAATGGTTGAAAAGCTAAAAACGGTTATACCTAGAAAACTATTTAAAATTCCAATTCAAGCGGCAATTGGTGGACAAATTATAGCAAGAGAAACAATTTCAGCTTTAAGAAAAGATGTGCTTGCAAAATGTTATGGTGGAGATATTACTAGAAAGAAAAAGTTGCTTGAAAAACAAAAACGTGGAAAGAAAAAGATGCGTGAGATTGGAAATGTTGAGATACCACAAGAGGCGTTTTTGTCAGTGTTGAAATTAGATGATGAATAAACCAGTTGAAAAATAATTACAATTTTGGCTGTGTCAAACTTGTTTTCCTTGCCAAAATTTAATTCTTTTCCAACTACTAGAAATGTATCTTTTAGAAAGGAATTGCAAAAAAATGAAAGATAACAATAAAATAAAAAGCAAAAATTATAATTCAAAAAAAGAACAGATCAGAAAAAGTGAAAATAATCAGCAAGAAAAACAAAACTTTGATGACCAAGTAGAAGGAAGAAATTCGGTACTAGAATTATTAGAAAGTGGAAAAGATATAAACAAAATATTTATAACAAAAGGAGAAAAACACGGTTCTATAAACAAAATAATAGCAAAGGCAAAAGAAAATGGAATAATAATAGTAGAAAAAGACAAAAATCAAATGAAACAAATGGCACAAAATGAAAACTACCAAGGAGTAATTGCAATAGTACCACCTTATGAATACTGTGAAATTGAAGATATTTTAGATGAAGCAAAAAGAAAAAATGAAGATCCTTTTGTTTTGATACTAGATGGAATTGAAGATCCACACAATCTAGGTTCTATAATAAGAACAGCAGAAACAGCAGGAGTACATGGAATTATAATTCCGAAAAGGAGAGCTGCATGTGTAAATAGTACAGTAAACAAAGTTTCAGCTGGTGCAGTGCAACACATGAAAATTGCAAGAGTAACAAATATTTCTGATAGTATAGAAAAACTAAAAGAAGCGGGACTATGGATTTGTGGTACAGATATAAACACTAATACTTACTATAACCAACAAGACTTAACAGGACCTTTAGGAATAGTTATTGGAAATGAAGGTTCAGGAATTAGTGAAAAAGTAAAGAAAAATTGCGACTTTTTAGTAAAAATTCCAATGAAAGGGAAAGTCAATTCATTAAATGCATCTGTTTCAGCAGGAATTGTTATGTATGAGGCTTTAAGACAAAGAGAGTAGAAATCTTTTCCAACTAAAACTAAAATTAATTAGAATTAATAAATTAAAGGAGAGAAATTAAGATGATACCAAGAAAGAAAAGAAGATTAATTTTAATTGTTTCAATTGTATTAGTAATATTAATAATGTTAACAGCTTTTTTGTTAGTATATATAAATACAGATATGTTTAAATCAAATAAAACATTATTCATGAAATATTTAGGGCAAAATGTTGAAAACATGGAAGAAATGTACAAACAAGTTGGACAAAAAAATGACTATGAAAATTCCTTAGAACAGAACAAGTATACAGTAAACACACAAATAAATGTAAACAATACAGAAAATCTTGGTACAACAGAAGAAAATACAGATAATATAATCAATCAATTAAATATTGTTATTGAAGGACAAGTTGATATTGCAAATCAATATAATTATCAACATATGAATTTATATAACGGAGAAGAAAGTATATTAGGATTAGAATATATCCAAGATTCTAATACATATGGAATTCGCTTTTCAGACCTTTTTCAACAATTTTTATTAGTAGACAACAATAATCTACAAGATTTATTTAACAAATTAGGATATTCAGATGAAGAAACATCAAACATTCCAAATCAAATTGACTTAGACCAATTGTCACTTAGTCAGTTAGAAATTAGTAGTGAAGAAAAGGAAGAACTTTCAAATAGATATACAGAAATAATTGAAAATAACCTTAATGATAAAAATTTTTCTAAAGCACAAAACCAAACAATAGAAATTGATGGAAAAAGCGTACAAGTAAATGCATATTCAGTTACATTAACAAAAGAACAATTAAACAATTTATATTTAGACATTCTAGAACAATTAAAAAGTGATGAAATAATATTAGGAAAGCTAGATACATTGCAAACAACTATACAAGAAATAAATCAATTACTTCAAAATAGTGATAATACAACAAATAATACAGAAAATCTAAGAGATACATTTACAAGTGAAATTGATGATATGATAACAAAAATTAATCAAAGCAATATAGGACAAGATGAAACAACAATAACAATATATGAAAATATGAAAAACACAGTTAGAACATCAATCAAAACACCTGAATATGAAATAAATTTAGACTTTTTAACAACAAACGGAAAGAATTTTGTTCAATATAGTGAAAACAATAATTCTAGTAATACAACTAGAACAATTGCTTTAAGTAAAAATGATAATGATATAGAGTTAACAATAAATACACTTGAAGGTGAAGAGGAAAGCAATACAACCATAAGACAAAATAAACAAGTAAGTGGCAACACAATGAAAAAAAGCTTATCTGCAAGATATGAAGATTCTGATAATCGTGTAGAAGCATATATAACTCAAAATTACCAAACAGTAGCACAATTTGAGAATCAAATGAGTTTAGATAGTGAAAATTCAATAAAATTAAATGATTTAGAAGAAGGACAACTACAATCATTAATGACAACAGTAGAACAAGGTTTAAATGGTAAAATAGAAGAACTTCAAAATCAAATAGATATACAAGAACTACAACAAGTTTTGGTAAATGCTAAACTATTAGAAAAAAGTCAAGAAATAGAAGTTACACAAACCACAGAAACAGAAAGAACAAGATACAATTCTCAGTTCGAAATGCTAGTAGGAGAAAACTTAGAATCTGATAGAATATTAAATGCAATAAATGCATCACAAAACTATATCAGTAATTTAGAAGTAATTTCAAATACAGAACTTAGAATAGAACTAACTAGAAATGGAAACAATCCTGATGTAGTTACAACATTGCAAAACTTTATAGAAGAACACGGAAGAGAAAATTATAATATTGGTGTTGAATATGATGAACAAACTGGATTAGTAAGTAGCTTATTATTAACAATCTATACTGAAGAAGAGCAGTAAGCAGAATATTAAAATAACAAATCGGAGATAATTAACATATATTATATCAATATATGTTAATTTTTTTAGGAGGATTAATGTGTTATGGAAAATAAATTAATTGGAAATACACCAATGATAAAAATAAACTATAAATATAAAGGAGAACGAAAAAGTATATACACAAAACTAGAATATTATAATTTAACTGGAAGCATAAAAGATAGAGTTGCATATTACATTATAGAAAATGCAAAGAAACAAGGAGATTTAAAAGAAAATATGCCGATAATAGAAGCTACAAGTGGAAACACTGGAATTGCATTAGCAGCTTTAGGAGCCTATTATAAGCATCCAGTATATATTTTTATGCCAGATTGGGCAAGCAAAGAAAGAATAGATTTGATGAAAAGTTTTGGAGCAAATATAATCTTAATATCTAAAGAAGAAGGTGGATTCATAAAATGTGTAGAAGAAGCCAAAAAATTAGCAAAAGAAAAAAATGGATTTTTATCAAATCAATTTGCTAATATTAACAATTTTCAAGCACATTATGAAACAACAGGAACTGAAATATTAGAGCAAATACCTGAAAAAATAGAAGGATTTGTTTCTGGGGTTGGAACAGGTGGAACACTTATGGGTATAGGTGCAAAATTAAAAGAAAACTTTAAAGATTTAAAAATAGTTGCAATAGAGCCTGACAAAATGCCAATCATATCACAAGGAAAGAAAATAGCACAACATAAGATTGAAGGGATTGGAGATGATTTTGTCCCGGATTTAATTGATAAAACAAAGATAGATAAAATTATTTTAGTAAATGATGATGATGCAATAAATATGGCAAAAAAACTGGCTAGAAACTTAGGTTTAGGAGTTGGAATTTCTTCTGGTGCAAATTTGATAGGAAGCATTTTGTTAAATGAAGAATTGAAGAATCCAGTAGTTACAGTTTTTGCAGATGATAATAAAAAATATTTATCAACAGATTTATCAAAAGAAATCGATAACAATAAAAATTTTGTTTCAAATCAAATTGAATTAATAAATTATGAGGAGGTATAAAATTCCTCTTTACTTTCAAAATAAATACAGAATAGTATAAACGTTTTTGGTTAAACTAATAAAAATAAAATATTGAGAGGTAAAGAAATGTTCAAACCAAAAGCGATTTACTATGAAAAAGAAATATTAGAATACCCATTAGGAAAGCAATTAATGGAGCAATACAAAGATGTACCAAAAGTAGAAATAGAAAATCACAATAATATAGAAGAAATGAGAAAAAAAGAAAATAAAGAATTTCCATATATGAAACAAAATTTAATTATTGGAGTAAGAAAAACACATAAATTTGTAGAAAACCATAAAACATCAGACTACTTAGTACCATATACATCATCAGGTTGTACAGCATCATGTATGTATTGCTATCTAGTCTGTAACTACAACAAATGTGCATATTTAAGGCTATTTGTAAACAGAGAGCAAATGTTAGAAAAAATAATTAAAACAGCAAATAAATCTGAAAAAGAACTAACATTTGAAATAGGAAGTAATAGTGACTTGATACTAGAAAATACAATAACAGGAAATCTTCCATGGACAATAGAAAATTTCAAAAATGCAGAAAAAGGACATCTAACATTTCCAACAAAATTTGATATGGTAGATGAAATATTACCATTAGACCATAAAGGAAAAGTTACAATTAGGGTCAGTGTGAATCCAGAAGAAATAATAAATAAAGTAGAATTTGGAACATCAAGATTAAAAGGTAGAATAGAAGCAATAAA
>CALXZZ010000065.1 GCA_944393365.1 uncultured Clostridia bacterium | reverse complement strand
TATCATAGAAAGATATAATTGAATATCAAGGTTTATGGGTAACCTTTTAAAAACCTAAATATATTATACAAGGAAGTAAACAATTATGAGAAAATACTTTGGAACTGATGGAATCAGAAGAATTGCAAATACTGAATTAACACCTGAATTAGTATATAGAGTTGCTAAAGCAGGAGCATATGTATTGTCAAAACATACAGACCATACTCCAACAATTTTAATAGGTAGGGATACACGTATATCTGGAACACTAATTGAAAGTGCAATGGTAGCAGGATTTTTAAGTTATGGAGCAAATGTAAAACTTCTAGGAGTTATACCAACACCTGCAGTAGCATATTTAACAAGAAAACTAAATGCAGATGCAAGTGTTGTAATTTCAGCATCACACAACACATTTGAATTTAATGGAATTAAATATTTTAGTAATAAAGGTATGAAGATACCAGATTCTTTAGAAGAAGAAATAGAAGAGGTAATGGAATCAGGTAAATTAGAAGAATTAACAGCAGTTAATGATAAAATAGGGGTTTCAGAATATGCTCTTGAATTAATGGATGAATATGTATATTTCTTTAGAAAACACTTTGATGATGTAATTGAGCAAAATATGAAAAAAGATTTTATTGTAGGTCTGGATACAGCAAATGGCGCAACATCAGTTGTGGCTGAAAAAGTATTTAAGGTACTAGGAATACCATATAAGATTATTAATAATCATCCAGATGGAATAAATATTAATGATAATTGTGGTTCTACTCATCTAGATGGATTAAAGAAATTTGTAGTTGATAATAAACTAAGTTTAGGTATTGCATATGATGGAGATGGAGACCGTTGTTTAGCAGTTGATGAAAATGGAAATGAAATTGATGGAGATAAATTGTTAGCGATTATTTCTAGTAGCCTAAGAAAAAAAGGAAAATTAAATAAAGATACAATTGTTGCAACAGTTATGAGTAACTTAGGATTAAACAAATATGCAAGAGATAACGGATTAGAATTATTGCAAACTAAAGTTGGAGATAGATATGTTCTTGAAGAGATGCTTAAAAATGGATTCAATTTAGGTGGGGAACAATCTGGTCATGTTATCTTATTAGATTATAATCCTACAGGAGATGGTATTTTAACTTCTTTAATGCTAATACAAGCAATTTTAGAAGAAGATAAAAAAGCTTCAGAATTAGGAAGTATGGTTAAGCTATATCCTCAAGTATTAATAAATGCTAAAGTAAATGCAGACAAAAAATATGATTATGAAAAGGATTCAACTATAAAAGAAGCAATTGAAAAATTGGAGAAAGAATTTGCTGGAAACGGAAGAGTTTTAATTAGACCATCAGGAACAGAGCCTTTAGTTAGAGTTATGATTGAAGGAGAGGACCAAGAATATATTACAAAAAAAGCTAGAGAAATAGCTGATTTAATTGAAGAAAGATTAAAATAGACTTGGTTAAATTACTATTGTAATATATTTGTAATATAAAAGTAATATAAAATCAATTGATTAAATATTAAAAAAGTGATACGATAAATGCATAAATAACAGAAGAAAAATGGGGGAATTAAATATGTTTATTTTTGATATTTCAAATCCATTAACATTAATTTTAATGTTAGCAGCAACAGTTTTACTAATATTTCTAGCACAAGAAGTAAAGAAAAGTTATGTAGCAGCCATAATGTTGTTTGCTTATTTAGTAATACTAATTGTACATGTAGCACAAATAGCAACATTATCAGAAGAATTTAGATATATGATTACAACTTTATCTAGATGTATAGCAATTGATTTTGTATTTGTTTTAATAACATTCTTTTCATATTTATGGGTTGATGATATTGAAGCAAGAGCAACTGGAAAAAGAAGTATAGACAATAGTTTAGATTGGTTCTGGAAAAAAGTATAAAAAGGAATATGAAAAAAGAGTCAAGCATATATATAATATAGTAGATTTTAAAACCAAGGAGAAAAGGTATGTTTAATGTTACTATATTAAAAATGCGTGATATAATAAAGTATATAATAGGCTTACTAACAACAATCATAGTAGTGATTGTTGTTAGTAAGTTTTTTTCTAAAGAAAATAAAGGAAATAATGAAAATAAAATAGTAAATGAAGTAAAAAATGGAATAAGTATGTTATCAGAACAAAGTTTTCTTGGATGTTTTGAACAAGCAGTTCCAACCATGGCAAGTTTAAATGAAGAATATAGTAAAGTGACTAAAGAAGATGACCATAGTAGAGAAGATATTTTACAAGGAGTACTAGAGACTCAAATTAGTTCTATAAAAGGCATTGAAAATATGGAAAAAGCAAGTAACAATGATAAATCAACAAATCCATCAAATGATTCGTCAGAAGATGTAGCATCACAAAATGAAACTCAAGAAACAACACAAGATACACGGAGTTCAAGAAGCAGGAGTAAAAACGGAGGTAATAACAAATAATCCAATAACAGAGTCATATAATGTAGAATACGGAAAAGTCAAAATAAAAAATGAAACAGATTATGAATTGACACAAGAAATGTTAACACCTGATATCACAATAGAAAACAAAAATATAATTTTATTTCATACACATAGTTGTGAAAGTTACACATCAAGTGAAGCATATCCATATACACCGACAGGAAATTATAGAACAACAGATTTAAACTTCACAGTAACAAGAGTAGGAACAGAACTAGAAACTCAGTTAAAGCAATATAATTATAATGTTGTACATAATACAGATTATCATGATTATCCAGCATATAATGGCTCATATACACGTTCTTTAAAAACTGTAGAAAATATCTTGCAAACAACTCCATCAGATATTATAATAGATGTACATAGGGATGCAATTGGTTCTAGAAGTGATTATGCACCAACTGTAAAGATAGGAGATACTGATGAGGCTGCACAAATTATGTTTGTCATTGGAACAAATGCAGGAGGTCTATGGCATCCAAACTGGAATCAAAATTTGAAATTTGCAATAAAAATTCAAGAAAAAGCAGAAGAAATGTATCCGGGGTTATTTAAGCCAATTATGCTTACAAAATCAAGATACAATCAGCACACAGGAAAATTTGCAAGCATAATAGAGGTTGGTGCAACTGGAAATACATTAGAACAATGCTTGACAAGTATGAAATATTTAGCTAAAGTAATGAATGAGGTAATTAAATGAGATATGTTAATAATAATAAAATAAATAAATTAAATTTAAATAAGGACAATACATATATAGTAATGGATTTTGATAAAACAATCACTTCTTATGACAGTTCAGATTCTTGGGATGCTGTTGCAAACCCAAAGTTTGTAGGACAAGGCATAAGAAATGATATGGATAAGTTATATAAAAAATATAGACCAATAGAAATTGATTATACTATCAGCAAGCAAGAGAAATTAAAACAGATGGAAATATGGTATTCTGAATGTATGGATTTGTATTATAAATACAATTTGACAAAAGAGCA
The DNA here is from genome assembly GCA_944393365.1 of uncultured Clostridia bacterium. Classification (GTDB taxonomy): domain Bacteria; phylum Bacillota; class Clostridia; order TANB77; family CAG-508; genus CAG-269. The sequence continues at coordinate 5,737 of CALXZZ010000065.1, read as the reverse complement.
AATAAAGAATTCAATACAGGCAAGTGATATTAAATTCAGAAAAGGTGCAAAGGAGTTATTAACTTTAGCACATGATAATAATATACCAGTAATAATTTTATCAGCAGGTATAGGAAATTCAATTGAACAATTTTTAAAAGATAGTAATTGTTTATTTAATGATACAATGTATATAATAAGTAATTTTATAGAATTTGATGATAATGGCAAAGTTACAAAGTTTGATGATTCTAAAATGATTCATACACTAAATAAAACTATGAATGGACATTTACCAGACGAATTTATTGAGAAGGTAAAGAATAGAAAGTATAAAATACTTATTGGTGATTTAATTGAAGATGTAAAAATGATAGATGAAAAAGAGGAAGGTACAACTTTAAGAATAGGAATATTAACTAAAGAAATGGAAAATGAAGAAAACCTAGAACTGTATAAAGAAAGATTTGATGTGGTTTTAACTGAAGAAGAAGATTTGTCCATTTTGGGACGTTTCCTTTTGGACAAAAATGTCCATTTAGGGACATATTAAAAAAAGCAAAAATGTTTTAGAAGGGACACATGTGTGTCCCTAGTTTTAAGTCTATTAAATTTCTATTAAATCTTGCCAATACTTTTTAGGCATAAATTGCATTTGACATCTTGGATTTTTTCTTTCTTTAATAGCGATAGTTTGAAAAAACATTTTCCACAAATCTTGATAAGTTTTTTCTTCTTCTGATATTTCAGGTATTTTTAAATTTGAACTATCTACAATTCTGTATTCTTTGCTATTATAAATAAAACAAATTTCTCTATTTTTATCATGAATTATAAAATTCACAGAAGGTAGGCGACTAATAAAATGATGTCCTAAAGGTTCAATAATATTATTGTCAGGATGGATTTTAGCATAGCAAAGATTTTCGTCAATTTCTTGAAAACGCAATAATCCTTTTAATTTGTGACATTCAGCTAAAGCCCTTCTTCTCATGCTGATAACTTTGAATACATAAGAAACTGTTAGCATATTATTAATTTTTGGACCTACATCAAAGCCATTACATAAATATTTTAAAATATATAATTCTTTATCTTTTTCATTTGAGAGAAAAGCATTGTAACTATTATATAATGCTTCATAACAAATATTTTTTTCAATTCCTAAAAATACTCTTTGTGATTTTTCATAATCTGTTTCTATGTATTCTGTTTTGTCTAAAAAATTTTGAGTGTATTCATTAGCATTATAAATTTTTTGTGGCAATGTTTTATTTGAATATGAATTAAAAACAATAGTTAAAAGACCATCAAAAGTTCCGTCATATAAATAGGTTTTGTTTATAAGTTTCCAGTTAGACATTTTATTTTATCCTCCTTTGTAGGTTGTAATTTGTTAAATAACAAATTTTTTTCATTTGTTGCAATATTATACAGATTGTTATTTATCAAGCTATTTTTGTAATTATTGTTTTTATCAAGAGTTTCATAAATGCTTGAGCTAAAATTATTACTAAACAAAGATAATTGTTCATAATTTAATTTCCTATTATTATCAACTTTTTCTTGATAAACTAAATTTGTTTCAATGAAATTTTGATTAAATTTATATACTTTATCAAAATATTTACCCTTGCAAGTAATAAAATATTTTGCACGTTTTAAAACAACTCCTAACTTTTTTAGTGCTTCAAAATCTAGTAAAAAAGTTCGCCTTGCACGTATAATCTTTTTAGCTGAAATAACTCCAATTCCTGGAATTCTAAGTAAAGTAAAATAATCAGCAGTATTTTTTTCGATAGGAAATTTGTCAATATGTCTTAATGCCCAATCACATTTTGGGTCCAATATGTGGTTGAAATTAGGATGTGATTCGTCTAAAAGTTCATCTGCTTTAAAGCCATAGAAACGTAAAAGCCAATCAGCTTGATATAGCCTATTTTCACGAAGTAGAGGTGGTGTTTCTAAAGTAGGTAAATTCCTATCATTATTTACACTTATGTATGCAGAATAATATACTCTTTTTAGCTTTAATTTTTGATATAAACCTTCAGAAAGCTTTAGAATTTTTAAATCACTTTCAGGTGTTGCTCCAATAATCATTTGAGTGGTTTGTCCTGCAGGTACAAATTTGGGTTTGAACTTACTTTTAATTATTTTATTTGTTTGTATGTTATTTGAAATATAGTTCATAGGTTTTAAAATGCCTGTTTTTTCTTTTTGTGGAGCAAGTAATTTTAAGCTATCATTAGAAGGCAATTCAATATTAATACTCATTCTATCAACTAATGTACCTAATTTATCAATTAATTCTTTGCTACATCCAGGTATTGTTTTACAGTGTATATATCCGTTAAAGTTATATTCATTCCTTAATATAGTTGCAGTTTGAACTAACATTTCCATAGTATAGTCAGGTGATTTTATAACAGCAGAACTTAAAAATAAACCTTCTATATAATTTCTTTTATAAAAATTTATAGTTAAATCTGCAATTTCTCGAGGTGTGAAAGTAGCTCTTTTAATAGAGTTTGTTGCACGATTAATACAATATTTGCAATCATACATACAGGAATTTGTCATTAGGATTTTCAATAATGATATGCATCTTCCATCAGCACCCCAACTATGACAAATTCCAGAAACGTGTCCATTTCCAATTCCATTATTTTTGTTTTTTCTATTACTTCCACTAGAACTACAGGAAGCATCATATTTTGCAGAATCTGCTAATATCTTTAGTTTTTCGAATATATCCATTTTTTATCCTCGCATACCAAACATTTGTACATATTATATCACAAAAAAATCAAATGTCAAATATTTGTTTGGAAAAAAGAAAAATTAATGGAATAAAATATAAAATAATTGAGCCTTAAAATAGTAAAAAATAAGGCTCAATTCAAATGAATTATTTAAATGGCAAAAAAGATTTTTTCTTTTTAATGAAATTATAAAAATTTTTAGGACTTCCTACAATAAAACCAGATTTATCAATCAAATATGCATAAGTTTTATCTATATATAAATAAAAGAAATCTTTGGTTGAAAAAATATGATACAATTTGTGATATTTTATTTTAGAAATATTCTTTTTGTCTTGCACAGTAAAATAATTATCATAAAAATTAAATATATAAGTAGTAGAATTTTGTATTTTCTTGCTTTTATATTCTTTTACAACATCAGAAATAGGCTTAAAAAATCTCCAAATTATAAAACCAACAAGTATAATGCAAAAAACGATAGCACTACTATATATATGATATGCAACCAGGTAAACTATACATGCTAAAATTATACCTGTGATTAATATATTATATATTTTATATCTCAAACCAAACTTTTTTCTATGAAACTCTAAAAATTTATCATAAACTTCTTTAGAATAAGTAGTTTTATTTTTAAATAAAGCTTTCAAAATTATCACCAATCAAAGTATATCATAATATACGAAAAAAAGACAATTATTTTTCATAAATAAATATTGAATAAATAGTACAACTAATATATAATTTAAACATGAAAAGTAAGGGGTGATGTTATGAAGAAAAAAGTTTTAATAATAATAGGAATAATATTATTACTTATTCTATTAATTTTTGGTATATGGTATATTATTGATAAAAATAAAATTAATAATAACGAACCAACAAATCCAATAGTTTCAACCACTTTGACAGAAGGTACAGATGTAATATTATCATTAGAAGATACGATTACTAATAATTCTGTTTGGTGTGGTACATTTAATTTGATATGGAATGATTTAAAAAACGACTTAGCAAAACAAGATATTGTTTTTACACCACAATTGAAAGTAGTAGAGAACTTAAATAAAGGTTCTTTTACTACTAATGAATTATCTGAAGATAGTTATTATAAAAAATATGGAACTCCAAGTATAGAATTAAAAGAAGAAATAGAAAAAGCAATTAAAGATAAATTTAATGAAACAAGTGATATTTTAGATGATTTTAATTGGAATGATACAGGAAATAAAGATTACTTTTTATATGCAATGCTAAAAAAAGAATTTGAATTTCCAAAAGAATTTACAGAATTAAAAGATGGGAATTTTGGAAATTATTCAAATGTAAAATATTTTGGAATTGATAATACAACATCAGATGAAGTAAGAAATCAAGTAGAGGTATTATATTATAATTCTAAAGATGATTTTGCAATAAAATTAATAACTAAAGGTAATGACGAAGTAATTATTTCAAGAGGAAACAATGAAAATACATTTAAATATATCTATGATGAAATAGAAGAAAAATCTGATAATTATGAAGGAAACAAGAAATTTGCAGAAGAGGATATCTTAAAAATTCCTAATATTACTTTTAACTTAAAAGAAGAATTTAAAGAATTAGAAGCGCAACCATTTGAATTTTCTAATGGGGACATATACGAAATAGAAACAGCACTTCAAACTATTAAATTTAAATTAGATAAAAAAGGTGGAGAGATAAAAAGTGAAGCTGGAATGATGGTAAGAGAATCAGCTATTGCAACTGATGAACCAAGAGAGTTTTTAGTTGATGATACTTTTACAATATTTTTAAAAGAGAATTCAAAAGACCTACCATATTTTGCTGCTAAAATATCTGATATAGCTAGTGTGCAAAGTGATGTGAATAAAAATTATGAAATAATTAGTAATTACTTGGACTCTCAAGGTCAATAGTAGGGGTGGAAAACTTTGAAAGTTTTCTGCCTCAGTTTTTTGTTGCTCAAATGTCAATAGGACAAACTAACTAATCATATAATAGGAATATGGAGGAGAGGACTATGGCATATTCAGATAGAGAATTATTAGCTAGAATTATACAATGCGAAGCAGGAGGAGAAGGAGATAACCGGAATGAGGGCTGTTGCAACAGTTGTAATGAATAGAGTTAATGTATCTGATGGGGAATATGCAAGAATATCACAAGGAGGAAGTATTAGGAATATAATATTTCAGCAAGGTCAATTTGATTGTGCAACAGAAACACTAAGAAATCAATATAACAGTCAAAATATCTACAATATGAATCCAACAGAAGTACACTATTATATTGCAGATTGGGCTTTATCTGGAAATAGACTCAATGAGATGGGAGATTGCCTTTGGTATTTAAATCCATTTAAACCATCTTGTGATTCAACATTTCCATACAATGGTTCGGGAACATTTCATACAAGATTAGGTGAACATTGCTTTTATAGACCAACTGCTTTATATAGTCAAACTTAAAAGGTTATAGGTAAACCTTACAAAACCTAAATATATTAATAAGGAGTTAATTATGCCAAGCAACCAAGAAAATCAAAATACAAGAGAAAATAGAAATGTACAGATAAATCAAAATTCACCAGAGATTTTAACAAATTCTATTTACACACCAGCTTTTTTGAGAGAGCAAATAGGAAAACTAATGAGAGTGGAGTTTTTAATAGGAACAAATAATTTAGTAGATAGGATTGGAATTTTGGAGGATGTAGGAGCAAGTTACATTTTATTACGTTCGCTAGAGAGTGATAGTTTAGTCTATTGCGATATTTATTCGATTAAATTTATTACAATATCAAGTAGTTGGGGATATAACGGAATGAATAATAGATATCATTATTATTAAAGTCTTTCTTTTATAAATTTAATGTGATACAATTATGGCATAAAGGAGTTGATAATATGTTAAACAATATTGAAGTTTTATGTCATAGTTCAATAAGAATGGATAAAGGAAAAATAATATATGTAGATCCA
>CALXZZ010000064.1 GCA_944393365.1 uncultured Clostridia bacterium | reverse complement strand
CTTTGAAACAAAAACTAGATGTGTCCCCATTTGGACAAAAATGTCCAAAAAGAAACGTCCCCAAAAGGACAAAAGACAAAAAAAGGAGGTGGCGAAAGTGAAAAAAGCCTTAATTAAAGACAGTGTAAAAGAAATAAAAAATACCTATAAAAGATTTTTATCTCTTTTATTAATGGCGTTTTTAGGAGTGGGCTTTTTTGCTGGAATAAGGGCTACTTCTCCAGATATGGTCAACACAATTGACACATATTATAAACAACAAAAGATGTATGATATACAAGTAATATCAACACTTGGATTAACAGAAGATGACATTAATAGTATAAAACAAATTGATGGAGTTGATATTGTAGAAGGAACATACGAAACAGATGGAATAGTTGAATTAGAAAACAAAGAGATTATAACAAAAGTTTTATGTGTAGATGAATTAAATCAGCCATTATTAGTTGAAGGAGAGTTGCCACAAAATAGTAATGAATGTGTAGTTGAAGAAAATTTCTTAACACAAAATAACAAGGCAATTGGAGATACAATAACAGTTGAAATAGAAAATACACAAAATGATGAAGGCGAAGATATTGAATATCTATATAATAAAGAATTAAAAATAGTTGGAACTGTGAAAAGTCCACTATATATTTCAAATGAAAGAGGAAGCAGTAGTTTAGGAGATGGAAAAATAGATTATTATATCTATATCTCAAAAGACAATATTCAAGCAAAAGATACATACACAAATATATATGTAACGTTAAAGAATGCAACAAAATATGAAACAGCAAGTTCAAAATATGAAGATTGTGTAGAAGAAGTAAAAAATAAAATTGAAGAAATAAAAGAAGAAAGAGAAACAGCAAGACATGATGAATTAGTGCAAAAAGCAACAGATAAATTAAATGATGCAGAAACAGAATTTAATGAAAAGAAACAAGAAGCAGATGAACAAATAGCAGAAGCACAAAAAAAGATAGATGACGGAAAAACAGAAATTGAGAGTTCAGAAGCTGAAATAAAAGAAAATGAAGAAAAAGCAAATTCAGAATTTGCAAATGCAGAAAAACAGATTGCTTCTGCAAAACAAGAAATTCAAACAAATGAGAAAACATTACAAACAAAAGAGCAAGAAGCAAACAGTAAAATTTCAGAATTAGAAACACAAAAACAAAGTTTAACAGAGCAAAGAGACACTCTAAATAGCCAATTATCGACATTACAAAACACATATAATTCAATTGTATCACAGCTTCAAAATGAGGCACTAGATGATAAAACAAAAGAACAATTAGGACAACAAAAACAACAACTAGAAAGTCAAATAGAAACACTAAATACTACAATTGCATCATTAAATTCAGGAATAACACAAATTGAACAAGGAATTAATCAAGCAAACACAGAAATTACACAAGCAAAAAATAAATTACAAACTGCAAAAAATCAATTATCATCACAAGAAAGAAAATTAAATCAGCAAAAAAGTAGTACATATGCACAATTAGAAGATGCAAAAGAGCAAGTAGAACAAGCAAAAATAGAATTACAACAAGGAGAACAAGAGTTAGAAACGCAAAAACAAGATGTAGAAAAGCAGTTACAAGACGCAGAAAAAGAATTGATTGATGCAAGACAAGAAATATCAGAAATAGAAAATCCTGAATGGTACATACTAGATAGATATGCAAATTCTGGATATTCAAGTTTTGCACAAGATAAAGAAAGTGTATACAATATAGGTCAAGTATTCCCAATAGTATTTTTCCTTGTAGCAGTATTAATTTCACTAACATCAATGACAAGAATGGTTGAAGAGCAAAGAACACAAATTGGAACTTTAAAAGCATTAGGATATAACAAAATACAAATTGCAGGAAAATACATGCTATATTCAAGTCTTGCATGTATAATTGGTGGACTATTAGGAATGGCAGTAGGATTTATATTAATTCCATCACTTATATGGCACATGTATGAAGTTGTATATCAAGTACCAGAATTCTTAATTAGCTTTAATTGGGAATATGGAGGAGCAGGACTAATATTAATTAGTGTATGTATAATAGGAGCAACAGTTTATTCATGTATAAAAGAATTAAGGCAACAACCAGCAACACTAATGAGACCAAAAGCTCCAAAAATCGGGAAAAGAGTATTCTTGGAAAGAATAAACTTTATATGGAAAAGATTAAGTTTCAGCCAAAAAGTAACAATCAGAAATATATTTAGATATAAAAAGAGATTTATGATGACAATAATAGGAATATTTGGATGTACATCATTAATCTTAGCAGGGTTTGGATTAAAAGACTCAATAGGAAGTTTAATGCCAAATCAATATGGGAAAATATTTAAATATGACATGCAAATCAATTTGAAGGACGGATTAGATGAAACAGAAAAAAGTGAATATATAGCTGAATTAAACAAAAAAGAACAAATAGAAGAAACTTTAGAAACAGAAATGTTAACAAGAACAGCTATCAACGGGGAAAATGAGGAAGACGTACAAATAATAGTACCAAAAGATCAAGACGAATTAGAAAAAATGATTAGCTTAATAGATATTAATTCGAAAGAAAAAATTGAATTGCAAAAAGGTCAAATAGTTATCACAGATAAATTAGCAGAACTTCTTGATGTAAAACAGGGAGATAAAATAACGTTAAAAAGTGATGATGAAAAAAATGAAATAGTAATTTCAAATGTTGCAGAAAACTATGTGTATCATTATGCATATATGACAAGTGAAACATATGAAGAATTATTTGGAAAGCAATACGAAACAAATGCAATACTAACAAAGAATATAGATATGAACGAAGAACAAGAAAATAGTTTATCAACAGAAATTATGAATCAAAATGAAGTTTCATCAATAACTAGAAATTCTGACGTTGAAGGGGTAATGAATACAACAATGAATTCATTAAATTATGTTGTGCTAGTACTAATAGTTTCAGCAGGATTACTTGCATTTGCAGTTTTGTATAATTTATCAAATGTAAATATAAGCGAAAGAATTAGAGAGCTTGCAACAATAAAAGTTTTAGGATTTTACGATAAAGAAGTATATACCTATGTAACTAGAGAAACTATTTTGCTAACATTAATCGGAATAGCTTTAGGCTTAGTTGGAGGATATTTCCTAAATTACTTTATTATTGGAACTTGTGAAATTGATATGCTTAGATTTAGCAAAGTTATTTATCCAATAAGTTATTTGTATGCTATATTGATAACAGTAGTTTTCACAGTAGTAGTAAATATTTTCACATATTTTGCATTGAAAAAAATAGATATGATAGAAAGTTTGAAAAGCATAGAATAGGGATTTTTAGGACCGTCCCCCTAATCCCGGAAAAGAAAGGTGAAAAGATGGAAATTGACGAAATAAAAAAAGCAAAAACAAATAGAATAGGAAAAAAGATAGAATATTATGAGCAAATTGATTCGACACATAAATATGCACAAAGAATTGCTGAGAAGGAAAAAAACAGAGAAAATGACGGAAAAGTAATAATAGCAGAAGTACAAACAGATGGAATAGGAACTAAAGGAAGGCAATGGTACACAGGAAAAGGCAAAAACATTGCTATGACAATAATTTTAAATACTGATAAAAAGGCAAAAGATTTAAAAGATTTGCCAATAGAAATAGCAAAAGCAATTCAAAAATCTATATATGACTTATATGGATATACTTTAAAGATAAAACCACCAAATGATTTAATGTTGAATGGAAAGAAAATATGTGGAATTTTAACTCAAATTAATACTTTAGGAGAAGAAATTCAGTATATTTTAATTAGTTTTGGCTTCAATGTTAATGAAGATAATTTTGTAAATTATGATAGTGAAGAAATGAAATTAAAACAGATTGCAACTTCTTTAAAACATGAATTTAAAAAAGAATTTAAAAGAGAAGAAATAATAGCTAGAATACTAGAAAATATTGAAAAAATAGAGCTTTAAACCAATTAAAGTTCTATTTTTTTGTGTAAAGAATAAAATGTATTACAAATACAATATTAATAATTTATGCAAAAGGTTTATAGGTAAATCCTTTACTAAAAACCTAAATACATTATACAAGGAATGATAATATGGAAGTACATCAAGTTGCAGAAAATAACTTTTTAGTTAATATATTCAAAGGAATAGGAATAGCATTTGCAATCACACTAATACTATTACTTATATTTTCGGCAGTATTAACATTTTCTAATATAAGCGAAAATGTTATAAGTCCAGTTATAATAACAGCCACTGCAATAAGCATACTGATTGGAAGTTCAATAGGAAACAACAAAATTAAGAAAAATGGATTACTAAATGGAGCTTTAGTCGGAATCATTTATATGGTCATAATATACTTGATTTCAAGTCTTTTGAACTGGAGATTTAGTTTGAACTTACAAAGTATAATAATGATAGTAGTAGGCATGATATTTGGAATGCTTGGAGGAATCATTGGAGTAAATAGGTAAGGCAAAACAATTACAGTTAAACAGCATAAGCGATTCTAAAGGACGAATAGTAATAAGTAGACCAATAATTAATTGCCAGCATTCCAATAATCAATTAAATATTGTCTTTGAGAATTAGGAACAATATTTATACGAATTGCAGAAAAAGGTTTATCAAAACTATACATAGTTTCTTGTCCATTATATTTAGCTGGAAGCCATCCGACACCTTTAACATAAATTTGATAAACAATAGAATATTCAGAGTAATCATCAAGTGATAAAGCAATACCTGAAAGTCCATAAAGGTATTGTTTTGCAATTTCTTCTGGAATTGGATTAGAGCCACTTTTAGCTGCATAATTTACTCCTGTTCCACCAAATTCAGTAAATTTTTCTCCTGAAAGATATGCCCAATTTTCCGCATTTACAGTTCTCCAAGAACTTAATGGATTATAACCATAATTATATCTAAGTTCTGAAAATCTACAATTTCCAGATGAACCTTCACCATAATAAGTATAAAGAAAAGCTCTACCTTTTAATGAAGAAGAATTGATATTTCCAGAAGTTCTAATAAATAAAGCCTCAGTTTTACAAATACTATCAGAATTTATTACCTGTTCACCTGCAATACCACCCGAATTTACTATGTAAGTATTATTAGTTCCCGCATCATAAGCACCATATTTTAAAATGATATTGCTTGCCTGTTTAACTGAAACTAATACTGAAGATGAATTTTGAGCGAAATCTTTTATAGGTAATGCATATTCAATAGGATTAGTAAAATTACGAGATAAAATCATATTATTAGAAGAAATATCCCAACCGTTTACACTTTGTATGCCTTCATTTACTGTAATAGTACCTTTAGAATAATTGTCTTGAATTAATTCTTCAGAGAAAGTAGCAACTGGTGCAGTGTTATCAATCAAAATATTAGAATAAAAAGTTTTTTCTTGATTATTTTGCATAGATGTATCTATAGCCGTACCTTCTAAAAATGTTATACTCAAATTTCCATCACTTGGAACATTTGTAAATACAATATCATATATCTTCTTATTATCAGATACACAAGAAATTTTTTTAAAATTCACAGAAACAAACTTATCATTAACTTTTACCTTAATATGATTAGAATCAAGATTGATTTCTGAAATATAGTCTTCAATTATTTGTATTCTAGCAGTAATAGTATGTGTTTTGTTGGCGTGATTTGGATATTGAGTATTAGTATTAGTAAAACTAATTAATTTGATTTCTGGTGGGGTATTATCAAGTTCCAATCTTGCAACTAGAAATGAATTCTCAAACTGATATTTAGATAAGGAAAAGAAAGAAAAAAATGGAATTATAAAGACGATGAAAAAAACAAGAATAAATAGCTTAAATTTCAATAAGCATACCTCCTTAAATTTATATAATTTTCGGAAGAGATATACTTATTATAATGTAAAATTTTGGAAATGTCAATAGATATTTTTTGTCGAATTTTGCGATGAAAAATTTAAAAATTTTGTAAAAAATAGTTGACATTTCCAGATAATGGAATTATAATTGGTTTAACATTTTCATTTTTCTATAATTTTTTTCAAATTTTTTAGTCGATAAAATATTTCAAGAAAAATTAAAAGAAAAAATAAAAAAAAAAATAAAAAAGGAGGAATGCCTATTGAAGAAAAAAACAATAGCAATTATAGCTATATTAGTAGCAATTATTTTATCATTTGTAGGAGGACAAACTTATTCAAAATATGTAACAGAAGTTAGAGGAGATGGAACAGCACAAATTGCAACGTGGGATTTTAAAGTAAATGGACAAAAAGAAGAAGTGCAGACAATATCTCTAGGATCTACATATGATAGCTCAACATTAGTAAATGGCAAAATAGCACCTGGGACAGAAGGAAATTTTCAAATCAAAGTTGATGCAACAGGTTCAGATGTAGGAATTGATTACAAAATTAAATTTTCTGATGAAACTACTAAACCAACTAATTTAAAATTTTATTATCAGGAGGTAGAATATGATTCTATTTTAGAATTAGGAGATGCTTTATCTGGAACTATCAATGCAGATGATGAAAACAAATCAAAAACATTTGATATTAAATGGAAATGGAATTATGAAACAGGAAGTAATCCAACAGAAGTAGCTTCTAATGACAAAATAGATACTCAAAATGCGCAAGAAATTACAAACTATGAATTTGATGTCATTGTTTCAGGAACACAAGTTGTCCCACAAGCATAGACTTTTGGGAAATTTATTACTAATTTGTAGTATTTTATTAGTTCTCATGATTATTTATATCCAATTTTTTTCAAGTGAAATGAATATAAAACCATTTGGAATTGAGGTTCTAAAAGTTATGTCTGATAGCATGAACCCAGTATTTAAGAAAAACGATATCATCATTATCCAAGAACAAAATGAATATAAAGTCGGAGATATAGTTGCATATATTGCTGATGATGGCAATATAGTAACACACAGAATTATAGAAAAAAACGAAAATGGATTTTATACAAAAGGTGATAATAATAATACAAAAGATGAAGTTCTAATTCATTCTAATAACATTATTGGCAAATTCAAAATGATTCTTTATTCATCTAATACAAGTGAAAACATTATTAAGTAAGTTAGAAAGGGGAGATGATTAATTAAAAAAGCTGAAAAATCAAATGGAGAAAATAAAATCATAAAATTAAACATTAAAAAAGGAAAAATCAAAAAAAGAGAAGTAGTTTTACTACTGATAGTGCTAATGGTAATTTCACTTTTTATATCTGGATATAGTATGGGAAAAAGCATGAGTACAACAAAAATAAATTCAACTACAGGTATAGCAAAGCCAATTTTAGAAGTCGAAAACAATCCAGAAATAACAATAACATCAACAAATAAAGAAAGTACATATGATTTTAAAGTGAAAAATTACAATGCAAATGAAGAAATTACACAGGTTGATTTATTATATACAATAGAAATATTAACAAAAACAGATGAAAGCATTACTTTTAAATTATATAAAAATGATGAAGAAATACTTTTAGAAGATAACAAAAGTCAAGAATTTTTATTATCAAAAGATGAAAAGCAAGAAGATAATTACAAACTAAAAATCCTATATGATAAAGGAAAAGCACAAGGAAGAGATATCTTCCAAGATGTACAAATTAAAGTCCATACAGAACAAAGAAAAGTTTAGGTTAAAAACTAAACAGTATTAAAGGAACAAAACAGAAAGGAAAACAACTAAATGGAAGCAAAAAATAAAAACAAAAAGAAAAAAATAATAATCGTATTAATAATTCTCATTATAATGTTAATCTGGTTTCTATCAAAAAGCAATTTAAACTTTTTTAAAGATGATATAATATTTTTTAAAAATTTTTATTCTTCACAAGGTGAAAGTGAAAAAGGTGGACAAAATGACGAAAATCAAAATAGCCAAATTTATAATTCAAATTCAGATAATATATTAAAAATATCTACTAGAAAATCTGAAACAAGAGAAACATCTTTGTTTTCAAACATATCAAACGAAACAAATTGGAATCGAATAATATATCCAGGAACAAAAGGAGAATTTTCAATACAGCTATATGGACAAGAAAATTTAAAATATCAAATTATATTCCAAAGCAAAAATCAAAAACCTAAAAATTTAGTATTCAATGAAAAAGGAAGAGATAATTATTATGAAACACTAGAAGATTTAGGTGAGACTTTGTCTGGAAATATAAAGAAAGGAGAAGTAAAAGAGGTTGTCATTGAATGGCAATGGAAATATGAAACAAATGAAAATGGAGATATGCAAGATACAAAAGATGGAAATGAATTGAAAGAATATAACTTTTTGATTATAGCTAAAGGAGAAGAAGAAATATAGAAAAAGAAGTGTAAATGAATTTTTATTGAGAGAACTTTTATTATAAAAACAAAATGTTTTTTATGAAAGTTCTCTTACTTTTTAGTGTAATTTTGAAAAAACAGTTGATATTTTTCCAGAATTAATATAAAATCTAAAAGGACAAAAGGAGGACAAAAGATGATAACATTACAAGACGTTATAAAAAACGAAGAGGTAGAAGCCTTAATAAAAGGCGCACAAAAACAATTAGACAGCTTAGGATACACAGAACATAGTCATAGACATATAGCAATAGTATCAGAAAGAGCAGGAGAAATTTTAGAAAAACTACGGATATCCAGAAAGAACCGTAGAACTTGCAAAAATTGCAGGATATATGCATGATATAGGAAACTGTGTAAATAGAACAGACCATGCACACAGTGGAGCAATATTAGCATACAACATTTTAAAAGACATGGGTATGCCAGTAGAAGAAAGAACAGAAATAATGATGGCGATAGGAAACCATGACGAAAACACAGGAACAGCAATTAGTGACATATCAGCAGCATTAATACTAGCAGATAAATCAGATGTTCATAGAAATAGAGTTACAAACACTAATTTATCAACATTTGATATACATGACAGAGTAAATTATGCAGTTACAAATGCTGAACTAGAACTAAATGCAGAAGAAAGAAAAGTAATATTAAATTTAACAATAGATACAAAACTATGTCCAGTATTAGACTATTTTGAAATATTTATGGATAGAACAATGATGAGTAAATATGCAGCAAAATATTTAAAAATATGGTTTGAATTAGTTATTAATGGGACAAAATTATTATAATTTCCAGTTGAAAAATAATTACAATTTTGACAAGGTGTTTGAGAAAGGAATGGGAAAGATGAAAAAAATTAAAATACTAACAATAATACTATTAATAATATTAATCACAATGGTTGCATTTTGGGGAATATACACACAAGTGCAAAATAGAATGGAAAATCAAGTAAAAGACTATTCTTATGCAATGGATTTAGCAGGAAGCAGAGTAGT
>CALXZZ010000063.1 GCA_944393365.1 uncultured Clostridia bacterium | reverse complement strand
TCTTCTAAGAAAAAAGATAAAATCAAGAAATCTTCTTTAACTAAAAATAAAAATGTTTCATTTAATCCTATTAAATATACAATTGGAAATTATCAACTTTTAGTTGGTAGAAATAACAAAGAAAATGATTATTTAACTTTAAAGTATGCATCAAAAAATGATATTTGGTTTCATACCAAAGATATTCATGGTAGTCATGCAATTTTGAGATTAAATTCTAATGATATGCCAGATGATGATGTATTAATTAGGTGTGCTGAAATTGCTGCTGCTCATAGTAAAGCAAAAAATTCTTCTAATGTCCCTGTTGATTATTGTGAAGTTAGATATGTTAAAAAACCTAATGGTGCAAAACCTGGTATGGTGATTTATACGCATAATCATACCTTGTATGTGAATCCAAAAGTTCATGCTTCATAAATATGAAAATAAAAGTATGTATTTATATATTTTTTCGTAATCCCCATTCAAGAAAATGTAATTCACATACGTTCAAACATTTTCTAGAAAGGTCCCCACAATATACTTCAAAATATTTAAATACATACTTTTGTAATATAAAAATTATAATTATGCAATTTTTATTTCTACCAGAAGATTAGAAATGTTAAAACTGTTGCAACTACTATTTGTGAAGTTGTCAAATCTTTTGGCAGTAAATCTATTTCTTCCCCTTCTTGTTTTTCATCTACAATACTTACATTGTATGAAGAAACATCTTCCATTTTAAAAAGCAATTCGAAGCTTTGAGTATCCCCTTGTTGTAAATTATTTATTTGTATATATTTTTTTCCTAAAAATACGTTTCTTTTTGAATATAAATCAACTTCTACATATTTTCCATTTAAATCTTCTCCATTAGGGTTTTGTATAAGTCCTCTTATTCTTCCATTTACTTTTGTTGCTTCTGCTTGATATATATTTACTTCTTCTAAACTATCTTGTCTTTGAATATCTCTATAACTAGAATTTAGCCCTACATATATTAAGAAGTCTGATAGTATAAAAAATGCTATTACTAATACAAAATACATTGCATATTTTTTTATTTTATCCATTTTATTCTCTCTTTCTTGTGTTAACTATGATAACACCTTTAATATCCACGTATATATTATACCAATTTTTCCTTAATTTTTCAAGGCTTTTGGTAAATGTTGTAGGTAGAATTGCAAATTTATGTAAAATGTGTTATAATTTATATATTGCTAAATAGCAAAAATAATTAATAAGGAGGTCCATAACTATGGCAGAAATTACACAGGGAGTACGGAAGAAACTAGACTTTAGAGTCGGAAAATCAAAAAAAGGTTGTACTGATATGCATATGCAATCATCACAGAATTTATTATCTGTTTTTAAATATGATGAATCTTTGATGGATTGCCAAAATGTTACTTATGGCTATCGTGGTTTGCTTCAGCCTTTGGTTATATACTTTAGCAAAAGTGTGCCAGATGAAAAAAGGTATGAAATTTACTCTTTGATAGAGAGTGAAAAAACTATGAAAGAGCCACAATTGCAGCCTGATTTGACGGCTTTAGCGTTTACTCTTAGTGTAATGTGTAACGTGAATATACATTTAGAATTAGGTGCTCCTGATTTAATGTATGTTTACAACTAATTTTTAGGAGGAGTTTAAATTGCAAACTCCTCCTCTATTTTTAATATTCAATTTTTATATAATATTATTAATTTATATTTTTATTTCTTTACCAAGATAAGTTGAATAAATATAAATTTTATCTACTTTTCTATTCAAAGCATCCTCAAGAGCTTTTTTATATAATTGTAATTGGCTATCATATTTTTGTATTAGCTCCTCTGCCCCATTTTCTAGATAATCTGTTTTGTAATCTAATAGTACCAAATTGTTGTTTTTATCAATGTAATAAAGGTCAATTACACCTTGAACTAATATTTTTTCTTCTACATCCTTTTTATAGATTTCCTTTGCAGGAATTGTCATATAAAAAGGTTCTTCTCTATGCACTTCTTTTGCGTTTTTTAACTCTTCCCATATATTTGATTTAGTAAATTTTAAAATTGCATTTATATTAATATTCTCCGCTTCTAATTGTGTAATAATCTCCCTATCTTTTAAACTATTTACCAATTCTTTTATATCTGAAAGTTCATAATCTTTTCTGATTTCAAGCTTTTGCATACATAAATGTAATAAAGTACCTTTTCTTGCACCAGTTAACTTTTCTTGTTCTTCATTTTTCATAAAATTAGGTATTTGAAACTTCTCATATGATGATTCGATATTTCCTTCAACAATAGTTCCTTCATCAGTATTTCTTTCATAATTCAAAACATGTTTTATCTTTTTGTTAGCTTCATTATTTAAATTTGCCAATTCTTTCAACTCAGTTACAGAAGTCTTAGTTGGAATTGCAATTGATTCTTCATATTTATATTTGCTTTCTATTACATTTTGTATATCTTCTATGTTTTCAAATTTAACACTAGAGTCATTTAAATTATGATTATTTAGCAAACCAATTACCTCAACATCTTCATCATTTGATTTTTCTAGAGATTTCATTAAATCAGATTTGTTATGTATGTGTAATTCTGCTATATCTGTCATATTTTCTTTTTCATACATATACACAAGCATTATCCAATCTAAATATTTTTTGTATTTCTTTAATAAAATTGGATTAATTTTATTTTCATCATTTAAAGGATATTGCTCAATTTGCCCCATCATTTTTTCTTTTACTTTATCATAATCTTTTTGAATTCCAGTAATATATAGCTTTTCTTTAGCTCTTGTTAATGCAACATATAGAATTCTCATTTCTTCTGAAAGTGTTTCTGTTAAAATTTTATTTCTAATTGCCGCTTTACTCAAAGTGTCATATTGTATTTGCTTTTCGTAATCAATATATTTTACACCTATACCCATTTCTTGATGTAACAATATACTTTCATTTAAATCCATTAAATTGAATTGTTTTCCTGTACTTGATAAAAATACAACTGGAAATTCAAGTCCTTTACTTTTGTGTATACTCATTATTCTAACAACATTTTCATTCTCTCCAATAATTTTTGCTGCTCCTAAGTCTCCACTACTTAGATGTATTTTTTCAATAAAATGTATAAAGTTATATAATCCTTTGAAACTTGCTGTTTCATATTGTTTAGCTCTTTCAAATAGCATCCTTAAATTTGCTTGTCTTAACATTCCATTTGGCATAAGGCTAACATAGTTATAATATCCAGTATCTGAATATATTTTCCAAATTAGTTCATCTAAAGCTAAATATTCTTGTTCTTTTCTCCAATTATCTAAATTGTTTAAAAACTGTTCTATTTTATTACTTAATTCACTATTTACTGATATTTTAGCCTTTTGCATACATGTATAAAAATCATCTTTTTTATCACTTAAACGTATTTGTATTAATTCATCATCTGTAAATTTTCCAATTGGTGACCTTAATACTGTTACTAATGGAATGTCTTGAATTGGATTATCTATTATTTTTAATAAACTCATTATTGTTTGTATTTCTATTGAGTCTAAGTATTCTTGTGAACTGTCTGAAAATACAGGTAATCCCAAATTTAATAATTCTTGTTCAAATATTGGAGCAGATTTCGATGTTGCTCTTAATAGAATAACGGCGTCTTTGTACTCTATATCTCTGTATTTTTCTTTTTTTCTGTCATATACTTGAAATTTATTTTTTATTAATTCCTTTATTTTATTTGCTACAAATCTTGCTTCTAACTCAATATCTTCAATGTGTTCTTCTACTTCTTCATTATTTTCATCTTTATTAATTTGTTCTTCTTTATTTTTTTCTTCTAATTCATTAAATATTTCATTTTCTTGTTCTTTTGTTTGTATTATATGAATTTCTGTCTTTTGATTTTGATTAATCTCTGGATAATTCGCACCTAAGTTCAAATATTCTTCTTTATCATATAAGATATCTCCTAATTGATTGCTCATAATATCTTGAAAAATGATGTTTGTGAAATCTAATACATTTTTCTTGCTACGAAAGTTTTTAAATAATTGTATTTTCAAGTCATCATTTTCGCCTTTTTCTTCTTTTTTCTTATATGTATCATATTTGCTCAAAAACAATTCTGGCATTGCTTGTCTGAATTTATATATACTTTGCTTAACATCTCCTACCATAAATATGTTTTTGTTATTTGAAACAGCTGTCAAAATATATTCTTGTACCAAGTTACTGTCTTGATATTCATCTATTGCAACTTCTTTAAATTTATTTTGATATTTTTTTGCTATTTCACTTTTTTCAATATGTCCTTCTTCATCTGTTTTTAAAAGTATTTTTAATGCAAAATGCTCTATATCATGAAAATCTACAATATTCTTTTCTCTTTTTCTTTTTGAAAACTCTGTTTGGAATTCTAATATTAAATTTTCTAGCTTTTTTAAAACTAAATACATATCATATATATCTTGATTTGCTTCTTTTGAATTGCAAATTAGAATTTTCTTAGATATGTTCTTTATTTTCTCTTTTACCTCATCTCTTACTTCTTTTGCCTTTTCTTTTATCTCTAAATTGCTACTTTTTCTAGGCCATGTAACAAATTCTAAATTATTAGCAATAGTATATGCATCATCCCAAGAATTTGTATGTTCTTTTAGAGTTTCTAATTGTTCAATATCAGTTCTAATTGTCTGCCAAAATTTTTCTAATTCTGGCTCAACACTTAAATGTTTTTCTATTCTATTTAATGATGTAATACTATCTATTATGATTTCTTTTACTTCTTTTAATAACTCCTTTCCCCATATTGTGTTACTAAAATCTTCTTCTAGTTTATCTTCTAAATTAAACATTTCAATTTTTTCGTTTAACCATTTTTCAGGGAATGGGTTGCTTTGTATATATGAATATATTTTCAAAACTAAGTCTTTTAAAGGTGTATCATCTCTGTAACTTGTATATATATTTATTAATTTTGTAAAGTCTTCATCTTCTTTTTCGTATTTTTCTTCAAATATGTCATCAATTACTTCTTGTTTTAGTAGTTCTATTTCGGATGTATCTGCTATTCTAAAATTTGGAGATATATTTTCTAATTCATAGAAGTAGTTTCTTACAACTTCTAAACAAAATGAGTCTATTGTACATATACTTGCTTTGTTTAATAGAGTTATTTGTTTTTGTAAGTTTTCATTTTCTGGTTCTTCATCTAATTTTTTATATATTGCATCTAGTACTCTTTCTCTCATTTCAGATGCTGCTGCATTTGTAAATGTAACTACTAATATCTCATCTATATTGATTTTTTCGTTTAATACTTTGTTTATTATTCTTTCTACTAATACTGCTGTTTTACCACTTCCGTGCTGCTGCTGCAACTAAGATGTTTGAACCTTTTTCGTTTATGGCTTGTTCTTGTTCTTTTGTCCATTTTACTTCATTCATAATCCATATCATTCCTTTATATAAATTTTTCCATATACTCTATCAAAAATAGTGGAATATTAATGATTTTTCCATCTTTTTTCAAATTATTCATTGAAAATCTTATAGACAAATCATTATTAAATTTTTCATTATATCTAGTTAGACTAACATTATTTATTGATTTGTTTGCTTTTACTTCAATAGGAATTATTCTATTTTTGTTTTGAATAACAAAATCTATTTCATGTCTATCAAAAGTAAAATAATTAGGTACTAAGTCAAATATAATGCATAACATATTTAATACATAATTTTCTGTAAACGCTCCTTTGAATTCTTCGAATAATTTATTTCCTTCAACAACAATTCTGCTGTCTAAGTTTGCCATTTTTCTAAGCAATCCTACATCATTCATGTATATCTTAAATGAGCTTAAGTCATTATAAGCTTTTAAAGGAAAATTTGGTTTTGTAACATTATATATTTTATAAATTAAATTAGCATCATTTAACCAATTTAATGCGCTTTCATATTCTCTTGCTCTTGCTCCTTCTTTTATTGTTTGATATAAAAACTTTTTATTCTCTTTTGCTAATTGAGATGGTATACTATTCCATATTAATGATATTTTATTTGCTTCACTATCTTGTGTATGTTTTGAAAAATCGCTTTCATATGCTTTTAATATATTTTCTTGTATATTATTTACAAGTGTCATATCTTTTTCATTTACCCATGCATTAACTGCCTCTGGCATTCCTCCAATTATAAAATATGCTTTTAATTTCTCTTCTAATTGATTAAAAAATATGTCCGGAATATTCTCAATATCTTTTATAGATTTCATATATTCCACTAAATTTTCACAATTATCTGCAATTAAAAATTCACTAAATGTCATTGGATACATATTTAAAAATTCTACTTTTCCTACTGGAAAAGATGTGTGTGATAATCTAATTCCTAACAAGCTTCCTGCACAAACGATATGGTATTCATTTGCTTCTTCTTGAAAATATTTTAAACTATTTAATGCATCTGGACATTCTTGAATTTCGTCAAAAATTATTAATGTTTTTTCTGGTACTATTGCTTTCCCATATATAAATGCAAGCTGTTCTAATATTCTTTTTGGGTCTTTTGTTTTGTTAAATAGATTATATAAATCCTCGTCATGGTCAAAGTTAAAATATGCAACTCCTTCATAATTTTTTTCGCCAAATTGTTTTAAAATATATGTTTTTCCAATTTGTCTTGCACCTTTTAAAATTAGTGGTTTCCTATATTTGCTATCTTTCCATTTTATTAATTTATCTAATATAAATCTTTTCAAATGAATCATCTCCTGTAACTAATATTTATTAATTATATAATAATTATACTATTCTCATCACACTTTTGCAACTTTTTTTGGCTTTTTTATCACATTTTTGCAACTTTTTTCTTAAGAATATTTTAATAGACTTTTTACTTATTATATGTTAAAATTTCTTTTGTTGAAAGGGATGATTTTGATGTCAGATTATAAAAGGTATAATCCTAATTTCAAATCTGGTTTAAGCAATGAACAAGTAAATGAAAGAATAAAAGAAAACTTAATAAATCATGATACAACTGTTCCAACAAAAAGTGTTAAACGTATTTTATATGAAAACTTTTTTACTCTATTTAATGTTCTAAACTTAATACTTGCAATTGCAATATTTGCAGTTGGTTCATATAAGAATATGCTATTTTTGTTTATTGTTATTATAAATACTGCAATTAGTACAATTCAGGAAATACATTCAAAACGAGTTGTAGATAAATTATCACTTATGGCTACATCTAAGGTTAATGTTATTAGAGATTCTAAAAAACAAAATGTTTCTATTTATGAACTTGTATTAGATGATATTGTTGAATTTAATACTGGTAATCAGATTCCAACTGATAGCATAATTCAAAATGGTGAAGTTTTAGTTAATGAATCTTTTATTACTGGTGAACCTGATAGTATTACTAAGAAAAAAGGTGATACTATTTTGTCTGGTAGCTATATTGTAAGTGGTAAGTGTTTAGCTAAAGTTGAACATATAGGAACAGACAATTATACTTCTAAAATTTCAAGTGGTGCAAAATATATTAAAAAAGTTAAATCTGAAATAATGACTTCATTGAATAAAATTATTAAAGTTTTAACAGTTATTATAATTCCTATTGGTATTTGTATGTTTTATAGCCAGTTACATTTACAAGGAATTACTTTGCAAGATGCTGTTGTTCAATCTGCCGCATCAATTATTGGAATGATTCCAGAAGGCCTTGTTCTTTTAACAAGTACAGTTCTCGCTATTAGTGTTATTAGATTATCCAAGTCTAAGGTATTGGTTCAGGATTTGTATTGTATTGAAACTTTAGCAAGAGTTGACACTTTATGTTTGGACAAGACTGGTACTTTGACAGAAGGTTCTATGGAAGTAAAGGATTTTGTATGTGTAAATACTGATAAAGATGATATGGAGAATATTTTAGCAAATATCTCCAAATTTTCTGAAGATGAGAATTCTACTATTTTGGCTATTAAGGATTATTTTTCGAATATTGAAGAAGAATTTAAGCCTATAAATAAAATACCTTTTTCTTCTGATAAAAAATGGTCTGGAATTTATTTTGAAAATCAAGGTTCATATATTATTGGTGCTCCTGAATTTGTGTTGAAAGACGATTTTGATAAGTATAAAGATGATATAAAGAAATATTCAGAAGATTACAGGGTTTTGGTTTTAGCTCATTCTGAACATGATTTTAATAATAAGAATTTGCCAAGTGATATTACTTTATTAGGCTATGTGTTTTTACTTGATAAAATACGTCCTGATGCAAATAAAACTTTAGAGTTTTTTGAAAAACAAGGTGTTGATATTAAAATTATTTCGGGTGATAATCCTATTACTGTTTCTAAGATTGCAAAAAATGTTGGGGTTAAAAATTATGATAAATATATTGATATGTCAACAGTTAGTGATAATATTGATTTAAAGGATATTGTTTTAAATTATACTATTTTTGGTAGGGTTTCTCCTACGCAAAAACAATCTCTTATTAAATCTCTTAAGGATAATGGCAGAACTGTTGCAATGACTGGTGATGGTGTTAATGATGTTCTTGCTTTAAAAGAAGCGGATTGTAGTGTTGCAATGGCAAGCGGAAGTGATGCAACTAAGAATATTTCTCAATTGGTTTTATTGAATTCTGATTTTGCTGCAATGCCTAAAATTGTTGCTGAAGGAAGAAGAACTATTAATAACATTCAAAGGTCTGCTTCACTATTCCTAGTAAAAACTATCTATTCAACTATATTTGCATTGATGTTTTTATTTATGGGTGAACAATATCCTTTTGAACCAATACAATTATCATTAATTAGTGTTACAACAATTGGTATTCCTTCATTTATGTTAGCATTAGAACCTAATAAAGAAAGAATTAAAGGAAGATTTTTGCAAAATGTCGTTGCAAAGGCTTTCCCTACTGCAATTACAAATGTTATAACTGTTTTTGTTTTGACTTTATTAAATAAATTTGGAATAATTAGCGAAGAATATTTTTCTAGTTTATGTGTGATTTCAACAGGTCTTAGTGGTTTGGCTTTATTATTTACTTTAACTAAGTCAAGAAAAAGTGAACATTCAAAATTACCTTTTTCTATATATAGATTTGTGCTTGCGATTTGTATGGCTATTTTGTTTGTTTTAGGCTTAACGATTGGCTCTTCCCTATTTAGTATTGTTGATTTATATGTTATTAGAGATTTTATTTTTGATGTTTTAGTTGTTGTGATTGTTAATTTTGTTATTTTGAATTGGTTGTTTGCTAAGGTGTTGAAATTAAAGTAAGTTGTCCTTAAATATTCGAATATTTTAATTAATGCTTAAGTTTCTTGCTTTATATTTAATTTTTTAAATATAAAATCCTATCATATTTAAATAAATTCATAGAATGATAGGATTTTTGTGCAATTATTATATATCCGCAAAAGCTAAAAATGGTCTTTTTAATTCTTCGAATGCTAGATTCACTGTTTGTGATATATTACTACTAAATACGCTTCTCCGAGAAAGATAACATTTTATATTTATACATTCATCATAAAATTTGATTGCATCTGTAACTTTTTTTTCTTTAGAGATTTTAAATTCTCTTGAGAAATTATCTGCTTCACTAAATTCCTTATAACATAATATTATAGTATCTATTTCTGTTAGTTTTATACACATTCCATTTATATCTTGTTGCAACATGCTTGCATCAAATGTATAGTTGGAATTAGGATGTAATATTTGATACTTTAAAAGTTCTACTTCTAGTTCTTTTATAGTATTATTAAACTTTGTGATAGCACGTTGAAATTCTCCTCTTGCAATCCGATATTTTTTAGCTTGCTCGTTTTCTTTGTTATTGCACATTTTTCTTCCTCCTTGATATTGAATTCAATTTACAAGTTACTAAATATAGCTAAATTGCTATGTGTATATTTTAACATAGTTACATAATTTTGTAAAGAAAGCGTTTAAATTAATTTTTTGAACTTATCTTTAATTCCAAAACAGTTGAATTTTGC
>CALXZZ010000062.1 GCA_944393365.1 uncultured Clostridia bacterium | reverse complement strand
TTTGCAATATTATCAGGCAATAAATCTTTTAAAAAGTCACCAAAGTATACAGCAAAAAATGATACAATAAATGAAATTACAAATAAAATCAGTTTTGCTGAATTTGAAATTTTTGTATTCCTTATACCATAAGTAATTCCAATTCCAAAAGAGTCTATACTACTCGAAATGGCTAAAAATAACATGATATTTCCTCCTCTATATATAATATGAATTACATAAATTTTTGATATTTATAAATTGTATTACGCATAAAAAATTTTTTGCCACATATATTTGAATAAACCAAACCAATACAAAGGAGAGAAAATTATGTGGGAAACATTAAGGAAAGAAGAAGTATTACAAAAGCTAAAAACAGACAAAAGAGGTGGACTAGCCAAACAGGAGGTAGAAAATAGGCAGAAGGAATATGGAAAAAACAAACTAAAAGAAAAGCCAAAAGAAACAATTTTGGTACGATTTATCAAACAATTTAATGATTTCATGATAATTATACTAATAATTGCATCAATAATATCAGCAGGAGTCTCATATATGCAAGGAGAAAATGACTATATTGATTCAATAATAATAATTGCAATAGTAGTATTAAATGCAATTATGGGAGTAATACAAGAAACAAAAGCAGAAAAATCAATAGAAGCATTACAAAAGATGACTCCAAGAAAATCAAAAGTAATAAGGGAAGGAAAAACAGAAGAAATAAATGCAGAAGATTTAGTGCCAGGCGATATTGTAATATTAGAGGCAGGAAACTATGTTCCAGCAGACAGTAGGATAATAGAAGCCCACAATCTAAAAATAGAAGAGTCAAGTTTAACAGGAGAAACTGAAGCAGTAACAAAAGACGCAGAAATGATTTGTAAAAAAGATGTTCCACTAGGTGACAGATTAAATATGGCATATATGTCTACAATAATTGTAAATGGTCATGGAATGGCAATAGTAACAGATATTGAAATGAACACAAAAGTTGGACAAATTGCTAATATGATAATAGAAAATGAAGCTCCAGAGACACCAATTCAAAAGAAATTAGGACAAGTAGGAAAGACCTTAGGAATAGTATGTTTAGCGATTTGTTTTGTGATTTTTCTAATTGGTATTATCAAAAATATTGAACCAATGGAAATGTTTATGACAGCAGTAGGATTAGCAGTTGCAGCAATTCCAGAAGGTTTACCAGCAATAGTTACAATAGTGTTATCAATTGGAGTAACTAAAATGGCTAAAAAGAATAGTATTATTCGTAAATTGCCAGCAGTAGAGACTCTAGGTAGTAGTAACGTTATATGTTCTGATAAAACTGGAACTTTGACACAAAATAAAATGAAAGTTGTAGAAATAAACAGCAAAAATCAAGAATTTGCAGTCGAACTAAGTTGTATGTGTACAGATTGTGACGTAAATATTGAAGATGGAAAAACTACTGTGCAGGGAGAACCAACAGAAGCAGCTTTAGTAAATTACGCATTAGAAACTGGAAAAAATAAAAATATTCTATATCAAGAAATGCCAAGAATTAATGAGATACCATTTGATTCAAATAGAAAAATGATGACAACAATCCATAAATTAGGAAATAAATATCGAATTATCACAAAGGGAGCACCAGATGTATTATTAGAAAGATGTAGTAAAGAAATTGAAAATAATATGTTTTCAAAAATAAGGATACAAAATCAAAATTTAGAAATGGCAAAAAAAGCTTTAAGAGTAATAGCAATTGCATATAAAGATGTAGATGTATTGCCAAATAGGATTGATACTTGGACAATTGAAAATGACTTAACTTTCGTTGGCTTGCTAGGAATGATTGATCCTCCAAGAGAAGGTGTAAAAGAAGCAGTAAAGACTTGCAAAAAAGCTGGAATAAAAACAGTAATGATAACAGGTGATCATATTGCAACAGCAACTGCAATTGCAAGAGAATTAAATATTTTAGGCAAAGATGATAAAGCAATGACAGGACAAGAATTAGAAAAAATGTCCCAAAAGCAGTTGGAAGAAAATATCAAAGATTATTCTGTATTTGCAAGAGTAACTCCAGAGCATAAGGTTAGAATTGTTAAAGCATGGCAAAAAAGAGGAGCAGTTGTTGCAATGACTGGTGATGGGGTAAATGACAGTCCTGCTTTGAAGAATGCAGATATTGGAATAGCAATGGGGAAAAACGGTACAGATGTAGCTAAAAATGCAGCAGATATGATTCTAGCTGATGATAATTTTGTGACAATTGTAGAAGCTGTAAAACAAGGAAGAAATATTTATGCAAATATTAAAAAAGCTATACATTTCTTAATTGCAACAAATATCGGAGAAATTGTAACAATTTTTGTAGGATTACTACTAGGATTGAAATCACCATTACTTGCAATACAACTATTATGGGTTAATCTAGTTACAGATTCATTACCAGCAATAGCTTTAGGATTAGAGCCAGCAGAAAAGGACATTATGAATAAACAACCAGTAAACAGTAGAAAAAGTATTTTTGCAGATGGATTATGGAATAAGATTATTGTAGAAGGTATTATGATAGGAATGTTAACACTTCTTGCATTTAGTATAGGAAATAAATATTTTGGATTAGAAGTGGGAAGAACAATGGCTTTTATATCAATTGGAATACTAGAACTTGTCCACAGCTTTAACGTAAAAAGTGAAAAATCTATATTTAAAACAGGATTATTTGAGAATAAGTTTTTAGTTGGAAGTTTTATTTTAGGTATTTTTGTTCAAGTAATTGTTGTTTTGATACCAAAATTAGCAGAAATATTTAAATTAGTTCCATTAACTGGACTACAATGGAGTATTACTTTAGTGATTTCTATTTTGCCAGTACCTATTATGGAAATACAGAAGTTTTTTGACAGAAGAGTTAAAAAAGAAAGTATTGTAATAAAAGAAGATGTATCTATTAATAATGTGTAATCAAATGTCTAAAAATGTGATATAACAGACTAAAAAACATTCTAAAAATGTGATAAAACATACTTGAAAACAATCTATAAATGTGATAAAATACTATTAGCAGGTAAAGGTTGAAAAAGAATTACAATTTTGGCGTCGTCAAACTTCATTGGAAATTTAATCAACGTACAAAAAGTACGCCTCATAAATTTTCAATTTGTTTTCCTAGCCAAAATTTAATTCTTTTCCAACCAAATTTGTGCCTTAGGAAGGAATGAGATTTAATATGGAGAGATTAAAAAGAAAAATTGATGATTTTCTTATCAATTGGAAAAATAGTAGCTCAAAATTACCTTTAATAGTAAAAGGTGCAAGGCAAATAGGAAAAACAAATGCAATTAGAAATTTTGGGAACAATAATTATAAAACTTTTATTGAAATAAATTTTGCGCTTCAACCACAATTTAAAACAATATTCGAAGAAGGATTTGAAGTTGACAATATAATAAAAAACATAACACTAAAAATGCCAGAGCTTGAGTTAAACGAACATAATACATTAATATTTTTTGATGAAATGCAAGACTGCGTAAGTACGGCAACTTCATTAAAGGCCTTTAGAGAAGATGGCAGATATGATGTTATTTGTTCAGGTTCTCTAATGGGGATTAACTATAAAGAAATTGAATCAAATAGTGTTGGGAATAAAGAAGATTATATTATGAAATCTTTAGATTTTGAAGAATTCTTATGGGCTAAAGGATATAGTAATGAGCAAATTGACGATTTATATAAACATATGTTAGATTTAAAACCTCTAAGTAATATGCAATATGATGTTATGATTTCTAATTTTAAGGAATACATGATAGTAGGAGGAATGCCAGCTATAGTAAGTCAATTTGTTCAAAATAAGAATTTTAGTGGGATTTTAAGAATGCAACAGCAAATTTTGTTAGATTATGAAGAAGATATAACAAAATATGCAGGAGGATTAGATAAAACAAAAATATTAAATTGCTATAGAAAAATACCAGTATTTTTAGGTAATGAAAATAAAAAATTTCAAATATCAAAAATAGCAGATGGAGCGAGAAATAGAGAATATGTGGGAGTTGTTGAATGGCTTTCAAATGCTGGTATTGTAAATATTTCTTATGCAATGGAGCAAGCATCTCTTCCATTAAAAGGAAACTACAATCCTGATAATTATAGACTATATTTTGCAGATACTGGATTATTAATTGGCTCATTAGATGAAGAGGTCCAAGAAGATTTAAGAAATAATGAAAATATGAATACTTATAAAGGTGCTTTATATGAAAATATAGTAAGTGATATGCTAGTAAAAGAAGGATATAATTTATATTTTTATAAAGATGATAGCAAAAAAATAGAAATGGACTTTATGATAAGGGATAAAGATTCTTTGATTCCTATTGAAGTAAAGGCAAATAATAATGCAACAATTTCTCTTAATAATTTGATAAATAATAATTTATATAAAGATATTAAGTATGGAATAAAATTATGTAATAAAAATATAGGCTTTAATGGAAAATTTTATACATTCCCTTATTTCTTAACATTTTTATTGAAAAGATACTTGAAAGAAAAATAAAAAAACACTTGATTTTTACATAAAAATCTGATAAAATAGCTATGCTTTTAAGAAGTATAGCTATTTTTTAAAAGCAAACAACTCTACTTACCATGCAAAACGCACAGGTAGGTTATAATCCATAGGGAGGTGAAAATAATGAACAAATACGAAAGTGTTATCATTGTTAATCCTAATGTAGATGAAGCAGGTTTAAAAGCTTTAGAAGAAAAATTCACAGGATTAATAAATGAAAATGGAAAAGTAGAATCTGTTGAAAACATGGGTAAAAAAAGATTAGCTTATGAAATCAAAAAATTCAAAGAAGGTACATATATGTTATTCAACTTTGAAGCAAAACCAGATTCTATAACAGAACTAGAAAGAGTATACAGAATTACTGATGACATAATCAAATTCATCGTAGTAAAAAAATAATTTAAGTATATTCGAAACAAAAGACAGAAAAATTAAGAGTAAAAATATTAAATAAAGATAGGGGCCTTTATTTAAAGTAAAGAAAGGTGATAAATAAATGAACAAAGTAATTTTAATGGGAAGACTAACAAGAGATCCAGAAACTAGGTATACACAAACAAACAATACCTTAGTATCATCTTTTAGTTTAGCAGTAAATAGAAGATTTGTAAGACAAGGAGAAGAAAGACAAGCAGATTTTATAAACATAGTTGCATGGAGCAAACTAGGAGAATTTTGTAGCAAATACTTTAAGAAAGGTCAACAAGTAGCAATCGTTGGAAGAATTCAAACAAGAACTTGGGATGATGACCAAGGAACTAAACATTATGTTACAGAAGTAGTTGCAGAAGAAGCATATTTTGCAGATAGCAAAAGAGATTCAGATGCAAGTAATAATAATTTTGAAAATACTTTTGGAAACACAGCTCCAGGAAGTATGGGAGCAGATTTTGAAGTATCTTCAAACGATGATTTACCATTCTAATAGTCAGGGGGGAAAATAGAAATGGCTGATAAAAAACAAAATAAGAGAAATAATAAAAATTATGATGAGGATTACAATCCAAGATTCAGAAAACAAAGAAAAAAAGTTTGTTTATTATGTAGTGATAAAAACTTTGTATTAGATTACAAAAATCCAGAACAATTAAGAAAATTTGTTAATGATAAAGGAAAAATACTTCCAAGAAGAACAACTGGAGCATGTGCTAAACATCAAAGAGATATCACAACAGCAGTAAAAAGAGCAAGACATATTGCTGTTTTACCATACACACAAAACTAATTGAAATATAAAAATGAATTAAACCGTTGAAAAATCAGCGGTTTTTATTATTTTAAAAATAGAAAATAATGCAATAATAATGCAACCATTGTAGTAAAAATTATACCTATTTTGTAATGAAAATTCACAAAATAAATATTTACAACAAAAAATGGTTATGATATAATTAGCTATGACAGAACTAAAGAGGTGAAAAAATGAATCAAATTTTAAGTGTAGAAGATACAAAGAAAAAGAATAAAAAAGCAAAAAAAGAAAAAATGCCAAGAAATAGTGGACCAATTGCGATAGAAAGCATATTAAAGTTCTTTGCAATTGCAATACTAATATTTGGAATATTTATGATTGGTAGTGGTTCATATTCAATGTATGTTAATTCACAAGGAGATACATCAAATACAAAACCAACTATTCAAGTAGAAGAAAATGAAGATGGAACACAAATTACATTAAGAGTATTACATGATAAAGCCTTAGCAAAAGTAACATATAGTTGGAATAATGAAGAAGAAATAGAAGTACAGACTAATAATAGTAGACAAGTAGAGCAAGTAATAGATGTACCAACAGGAGATAATATACTTTCAATATATGCACAAGATGAAAATGGTCAAGAAACCAATTATCAAAGAGCATATAGCTTGGAAGGAGATATAACAATAGATATGGCTATAGATGGAAGCAATATAAAAGTAACAGCAACAGGAAAAAATGAATTATCATATATGACATATCGTTGGGATGAAGAAGAAGAACAAAGAGTTGATATTAATAATACAGAAATTGAACAAAGTATAGAAATACCAGAAGGTCAACATACATTAACAGTAATTGTAGTAGATGTTAATAATACAACTCAAACAAAGACACAAGAAATAAAAGGAGTAACAAAACCACATCTAGAAGTAACAGCAGATGGAACAGAAAACTTCCTAATTAGAGCATCAGATAATGAAGGAATAAAGAGAGTAGAATTCATTGTAAATGAAACTGATAAATATGCAATAAACTTAGATGAAGTATATTCAATTGAAGATAGAAAAGAATTTGAATATAGATATCCATTACAAGATGGAGAAAATAAACTAGAAGTAACAGTTTATAATGAAAGTGGAGTAAGTAATACAGTAAAAGTTAGATTTAATAAATAAAATATGAAAAAACAAGAAGCCTTCTACAAAAAATGAGAGTAGAAGGCTTTAATCAAGAAAAAAGAAAAAATAAACCGTAAAATACGCGGTCATGGAGGAAATAATGGAATATAGTTTTTTAGAGATAATAATTTATTTTATAACATATTCTTTTTTAGGTTGGGTGATGGAATCCATATTTAGATCTATTAGTGAGAAAAAAATAATAAATACAGGTTTTTTAAAAGGCCCTTTTTGTCCGATATATGGTGTAGGAGCCATAATAATGTTACTATTTTTGAAAAGATTTTCAGACAATTTAATAGCATTATTTTTAGTTTCAATAATTGTTTTAACTATATGGGAATATCTTGTAGGAATATTATTAGAAAAATTATTTCATACAAAATATTGGGATTATTCAAATAATAAGTTCAATTTTCAAGGACGAATATGTTTAATGAATTCAATATTTTGGGGGATTCTTGGAGTAGTATTTGTTAAATATATACACCCATTAATAGAAAGTTTAATTGATAAGATTGATTTTAGAATATTAATTTTTGTATATAGTATTTTGAGTATAGTAATTTTAGTAGATGCAATATCAAGTATTATTAAGGTTAAGAATATAAAAGTAACACTAGAGAAAATAGAAAAATTAAATAATGAAATTAAAGAAAAATTAAAAGAAGAGAATGTTCAATATTTAATTGAACAATTAAAATATAAAAGAAATAAAACAATTTTACGTTTGTATAAAAATGTATATCGTTTGAAAAAGGCTTTCCCAGCTATTAATACTAAGGAAATAACAGAAGTTCTAAATAAAAAAGTTGAATTAAAAGAAGTAAAACAAGAGATAAAACAAAGGATAGAAAAAAGGAAAAGAAAAAACAAAAAAGCAATTAAAGAAGTTTAAACTGCAAATGAAATAACTAAAAAACCTAAAAAAGACTGAAAAAAACTTGAAATATTGTAATAGTTTTGTATATAATTAAGAAAAAATGGGTAGGGGATAAAATGGTACAAGAAATATATATAATAGATGATGATGATTCATCAATTGTGATTTTTAGAGAGTTATTTAAAAATGATAAAGAATTCAAATTTATTAGTGTTAAAAGTGAACAAATAGATATAGCATTGAAAAACATTCCATCTTTAATAGTTATAAATGAGGATGCAATAAATAGAGATGTAGTGGAGTTATGCAGAAAAATTAGGAAAGACGAAGATAACACAATTACACCTGTTATAGTAGTATCTTCAAATTCAAGTAGAGAGCATAGAATTAGGATATTACAGGAGTCAGTAGAATATTATATAAAAAAGCCAGTCGATGAATATTATTTATATTATACTGTAAAAAATGTAAATAGATTATTAACAAGTAACAGAAGAATGAGTCCACTAACAGGTTTACCAGGAAATGTACAGATACACGCAGAATTAAAAAAGAGAATTTTACGAAAAGAACCATTTTGTGTTTTATATTTAGATTTGGACAATTTTAAAGCATATAATGATGTTTATGGTTTCTTGAAAGGAGATCAGATAATTGAATTTACAGCAGATACAATAATTAGATGTGTTCATGAAAGTGGTATGGATGATACTTTTATAGGACATATTGGTGGAGATGATTTTGTAGCTGTTGTATCAGGTCTAACGTGTGAAAAATTATGTCAAAGTATTTTAGCTCATTTTGATGAAAATGTTAAGAGATATTTTACGGATGAGGATTTAGAAAAAGGTTATATAGAGGTTGCAAATCGTAAAGGAATTATCGAACAATTTCCATTAACCTCACTATCAATTGGAGTTGTTGTAGCAGATGTGGGTAGATTTGGAAATATTCTAGAGATAGGAGAAGTTGGTGCCCAAGTAAAACATGCTGCTAAGTCTGTTATGGGAAGTAGTTATGCTGTTGATAGGAGAAGGTAAAGTTGATTAAAATTGCAGATGTAAAAGTTTGCAATTTTTTGATATTAAGTTTTTTGAAAGGTGTGGTGTAGATATGGATTTAACGTTAGATGTTGAAAACTATAAATTAAACATAAGAGCAGGGGGAATACTTATACATAATAACAAAGTATTAACACATAAAACTATAAATAAAGACCATTACTGTTTACCAGGTGGTAGAGTAGAAATAGGAGAAAGTTCAGAACAAACAATAAAAAGAGAAATACAAGAAGAATTAGGTGAAAAAGTTAAGATATTAGGATATGCAGCAACAATTGAGAATTTTTTTGAGATGGAAAATAAGAAATATCATGAAATATATTTTTTATATAAAATAGAGTTTGCCGATGAAGAAGATAAAAAGATAAATTATACAATGCACAATTCAGAGGGAAAAGAATATTTACAATATGAATGGATAGATATCGATAAAATAGATGAATGTAATCTACTACCTAAATGTTTAAAAGACATAGTAAAGTCTAAAAAATTTCCAATACATAGAATTAATGATGAGTTGGAAAATAAAGAGTAATATAAAAGAAAAACTCTTAATATAAATATAATAATAAAAATATATATTAGGAGTTTTATTATGTTCGTAATAAATAGAAAAAGAATACAAATAATGTTATCAGCTATTTTAGTAAGTGTATTGGTATTTGGAATTCAAATATCATTAAAAGAAAAAGAAGAATTAACAGTAGAAACAACATCTACACCAACATCAAACAAAACAATAGTAATAGATGCAGGACATGGAACACCTGATGAAGGGGTTAGCTTACTGCATTAAGTCAAAAATAGAAGTAACTATTCCTTTATAAAAAATAATTGCAGATGTAAAAGTTTGCAATTTTTTTGATTTTGGTTGAAAGTAAAAAAACATGATGATAAAATAAGGAAAAACGGAGAGGAGTACAAAAATGGAATTAGTAGACATTGTAGATGAGAACAATAAATTAACAGGACAAGTGGAAGATAGATGGGTAGCGTATAATAAAGGATTGTGGAGAAGAACAGTTTCTTGTTGGATAATGAATGAAAAAGGAGAAGTACTTTTACAAAAAAGAACAGCAAATAAAATAAGAAATCCAAATAAATGGGCAAAAACAGGAGGACAAGTTGACAGCGGAGAAACTGTTGAAGAAGCTATATTTAGAGAAATAAAAGAAGAATTAGGAATTGAAATTCCAAAAGAGCAAATTAAAATTGTAGATATATATAAAAGTAATGATAAAAACAAAAGATTTGGGTATAATTTTATTTTTGTAGTTAATTATAAAATAAAAGATTATATATTACAAAAAGAAGAAGTAGCAGAAGTTAAGTATGTTACAATTGAAGATATGGAATTAATCAAAAGAAAGAATGATTCTAATTATACTTTTTGTAATTGGGATGATGA
>CALXZZ010000061.1 GCA_944393365.1 uncultured Clostridia bacterium | reverse complement strand
TGTGATTCTTTAGCAATAGCTATTGGTACAAGTCATGGAGCATATAAATTTAAAGGAGAAGCAAAATTAAGATTTGATATTTTAAAACAAATAAAAGAAAGAATACCAAACACACCAATTGTTTTACATGGGGCTTCAACAGTTATTCCAGAATTAGTAGAAATGTGTAATAAGTATGGTGGAGATATACCAGGTGCAAAAGGTGTACCAGATGAAATTTTACATGAAGCAAGTATTTCTGGAGTATCAAAAATTAATGTAGATACAGATTTACGTTTAGCTATGACAGCAGCAATTAGAAAAGAATTTAGTGAAGAACCAAATGTATTTGATCCAAGAAAATATTTAGGACCTGCAAGGGATTTAATCAAAGAAACAGTCGAACATAAAATGAAAGATGTTTTTGGTTCAAGTAACAAAATTTAAAAGAAAAGGGATTAAGGGACGGTCCTAAAAATCCCTTTTTTGTATAATTCATTTTAATAAAAATAGTATAAAAATTTATATCATTTCTCGGCTAACATTACATCATCAAAAAAATCTAAAAGTTATCCAATAGGCACCTCTCAAAGCAAGTTTGAGATTCTCCTATTGGATAACTTAAAATTTTTTAAGATGATTTCAGTCACATTCGAAATTCATAAATTTTTATACTATTTTTAATATATGTTTGAAATTAAGTAACAGGGATTTTTAGGACCGTCCCCTAATCCCTGTTCTTTATAGCATGTTGAATTCTTCGTTCAGCATCTTTTTTTGCTAAATCTTGTCTTTTATCATACAATTTTTTTCCTTTACCTATACCTAATTCCAGTTTTACAAAACTACCTTTAAAATATATAGAAATAGGGACAAGACTATACCCTTTTTGTTTGGTTAATCCTATTAATTTATTAATTTCTTTTTTATTTAACAAAAGTTTTCTATTCCTTAAAGGATCTTTATTGAATATATTTCCATGTTCATATGGGCTTATATGCATACCAACAACAAACACTTCTCCATTTTTTATAATTGCATAACAATCTTTCATATTGACTTTTCCGCTTCTGATAGATTTTATTTCAGTACCAGATAAAACAATTCCAGCTTCTAACTTGTTTTCGATTGTATAGTTGTGATATGCAGTTGGATTTTTAGCAATTAACTTTGTGTTCATAATAGTAACCTCTCTTATAATATAAATTTTAAAATATTATATCATAAGATAAAAGAATAGTAAAAGAAAAAATTCTGTTTAATACAGAATTTTTTCTAAATAACAAAAGTAATCATTTAATTAATCTTTGTCATCATAATTAGAAGAACGCATTTGCATTGAATAATACCATACTAATGCTACAATGGCAATAGCTGCAATACCTATAATTAGCCAAGTCCACATAGTTGCATTCATACCCATTAGAGTAGAACCTTCTGCATTAGTTCTTGTAGCAGTATAATCACCATTTGTTGAAGTGAACATTTCATTATTAGTATCTTTAGCGGTATTATCATTATCTCCTTCAGTTTTCATTTTATTCATAGTATTTTCTGCCATGTTTCCAACAGAGTTAGTAGTATCTTGTGCCATATTTCCCATAGTATTTGTAGCATCTTTAGTAGCATTTGAAACACCACCTGCAGCATCTTCTACTGCATTTTCAGCACCACCAACTACGTTTCTAACTCCTTCTACTGCATCATTTACCATATCATTTGCAAAACATACGGTAAAAGAGAATATAGCTGCAATAAGAATGCTTAAAACAATTGCTAATTTCTTATACATAATAAATTCCTCCTATAAAAAATTATATTGCATATTAAATGAAATACTAATATTAGTATGAAATTATCAAATTAAAAATATACATGAAAAAAATGTTAGAAAATAAAGAGAAAATTTTGTGAAATAAAAAACCAGTTTAAAACTGGTTTTTAAATAATAATAGAAATTTTTAAATTTGTAACTTTTTAATTAATAATAAATTTTGAAAATTTCTTAAATTTTTATCTCTTTAATCTAATTAAAATAGCAATTGCAAGCAATATTAACAACACACCAATAACAATTATCAAAATATTAAGAATATCTGAAATTTCTAATTCATTTGTAGAAGTTGAGGTTGTACTAGTAACATTTGTTGAACTGCTTCCGCTTGA
The DNA here is from genome assembly GCA_944393365.1 of uncultured Clostridia bacterium. Taxonomy (GTDB): domain Bacteria; phylum Bacillota; class Clostridia; order TANB77; family CAG-508; genus CAG-269. Next base: position 8,195 of record CALXZZ010000061.1, on the reverse strand, counting down.
AGTAGAGTTATTAGAAGAATAAGCAGAGTTACTATTAGAACCATATGAGTTTGAATTATTAGAACTACTTGAATTATTAGTTGTATTAGTTGTATTAGTTGCTTCAGTGTTGTTATAATTTAAATCGTTATCAATATTAGAATCATTTTCAGTTGTACTATTGGCTGTTAAATCAGTAGAAGTGTCAGTATTGTCAATTAAATCTAAATCAACAGCATAACAAAAATTATACATTAAAACAAATAAAAATATCCCCATTAAAATAATTACTTTTTTAAATTGCAACATAATTATTACCTCCATCATTTGTTAAGTATTATATCCATAACATATTAATTTACTTATATAATAATAACAAAACAAAAATAAAATGTCTAGTAATTATTAAAAAAATATTAAAAAAGTGACAAATATGAAAAAAAGTGGTAAAATGTAAGAGGATTGATTTTGATAAAAAATAATTCAATAAAATTATTTTTTACAATGAAAATTTGAAAATAAAAAGGAAAGAAAAATGGGAGAGGTTATGATTAGAAAAACTACTAAAGAAAAAATAATGGACTATATAGCATATTTTTTTATCTACTCATTTTTAGGATGGATAATAGAAACAATATATGCATTCATAATTCATGGTACCTTTGTAAAAAGAGGCTTTCTTTTTGGACCACTTTGTCCAATTTATGGATTTGGTGCAGTTATTTTAATACTAGTTACTAAAAAGATGTATGGGAAGCCATTTCAAAAATTTTTAATAGCAACAATTTTATTTACTGCATTTGAATATTTTGTATCACTAATATTTGAAGAAATCTTTGGACTAAGATGGTGGGATTATTCAAATGACTTTTTAAATATTCAAGGTAGAGTAAGTCTAATGTATACTATATTTTGGGGATTAATTGGTTTGATTTTATTAGAAAAGTTGCATCCTTTAATTGAAGATTTTATTCAAAAAGTAGAAGTTAAAATAAAAACTAATGCAAAATTAATGATAGTATATGTATTAATTGGAATTTTAATACTAGATTTTATTTTATCTAGTTTAAAATATTTAAATATTTTTTAATGAATTTGAGCTATAAAACTATTTTCTTTATAGTTCAAAACATTTTAAGATAAAAAATATAATTAAAATGTGAAAATTGAAAGGAGAGAAAAGGATGGATAATATAACATCTTATTTATTCAAAACAAACGCAATTAGATTTTGCGAAGAAAACAAGCCATTTTGGTACACATCAGGAAAAATCGGGCCTTATTTTATTAATACACATTTTGTGTATGGAAGCGAAGAAGATGCAGTAAAGTTACTAAGCTATATTGATGAAGCGTTAGCAGATAAAATAACTTTACCTAAAAAAGTATTTGAAAAAGTATCTAAACAATATCAAGAAAATGAAATTTATAAAAATGTTATTGACATTATGAAAAAATATATAGAAGAAAACATTAACATTAATGAAATTGATTATATTTCAGGTGGGGAAAGAAGAGATTGGTTCTTCTCAAATATATTAGCATATTTACTTAAAAAACCACATATTTCAATATATAAAGACTTGACAACAGTTGTAAGTGATTACAATTTTGAAAATACTAATAAAGTAGAAAATATAGAAGGCAAGAAAGTATTACATATAGCAGATTTAATTACAGTAGCATCTAGTTATATAAGAGCTTGGATTCCAGCAATTGAAAATTTAGGTAGTAGGATTGTTGCATCTTGTTCTGTTGTTGACCGTATGCAGGGTGGAAAAGAAAAAATAGAAGAAAAAGGTATAAAATCTCTATCATTAGTTCAAGTTGATAATTCTCTATTTAAAGAAGCCTTAGAACTAGGGATTATAAATGAGAATCAAGAAAAAATGTTAGAAAAATTCTTTGAAAATCCAGATAAAACAATGAGGGACTTTTTAGTAAATCATCCTGAATTTTTAGAAAATGCACTTAATTCTGATGAAAAAACTAAAAAAAGAGCAAAACTTTTAGTAGAACAAGATTTGTATAATTTAAAAGATTGATTATATGAGGATTTGGGGGCAGAGAAAAAATTACCAAATCTAACTTTTGTAAAATAAAAAATATTTATATATACGTTTTTTATAATATAGTATAATTTCGACAAATTTTTTAAAAACCATCTAATATAATTTTCCTAAACTTTTTACAATATTCATTTACTGTACTGTAAAGGAGGATGATATACGATGGTTTTTTCTAGATATCTCTACTCAAAAGTAGTAGGGGCAAGGACAAAATTTATCTCTTTAGTATTAGAGAGAAATGAGCTTGATTTCTTAAAAGAAAATGGAATCGAGCACTATGAAAAAGAGGGAAGATATATCGTCAATTGTGACGAATTAAAAACACGTTTTTGTCACTGTTAATTAACAATTTTACAGTAAATGAAATTGCTATATCATATTATGATAGGCAAGATAAAAAGTATATATTAATATCGCTATTTGAAATGTTTTTCTAATGTATAGAGAACAAGACAAATAGCGATTTTTACTATATAGCAGGTTAAACTTTCTTATAGTAAGTTTTCTAATTCTTTTATCTTATCACGAAGTTCAGCAGCTTTTTCAAATTCCATTTTACTTGCGTATTCAAGCATTTCGTCAGTAAGCTTATTGATAGTTTCTTTAATATCATCAGTTTTTTCTAGTTTGAATTCAACACCAATATCTTCAACATTTGTTACTTTAATACTATCACGTACAGATTTGTTAATAGTTTTAGGAGTGATGTGATGTTCTTTATTGTATTCTTGTTGGATTTTTCTTCTACGATTAGTTTCAGAAATTGCTTTTTCCATGCTATCAGTTAATTCATCTGCATACATAATAACAGTACCATCTGTATTTCTTGCAGCACGTCCGATGGTTTGTATTAAAGATCTTTCTGAACGTAAAAATCCTTCTTTATCTGCGTCTAATATTGCAACTAGTGATACTTCTGGAATATCTAAACCTTCTCTTAAAAGGTTAATACCAACTAAAACATCAAATTCACCTAAACGTAAATTCCTTATAATTTCCATTCTTTCTAGTGCCTTTGTTTCAGAGTGCATATATGTTACTTTTACATCTAGACTTTTTAGATATTCAGTTAAATCTTCAGCCATTTTTTTAGTTAATGTTGTTACTAAAACACGTTCTTTTTTCTCAACTCTTAGTCTGATTTGTTCTAATAAATCATCAATTTGATTTGCAACAGGTTTAACTTCAATTTTAGGATCTAAAAGACCAGTTGGTCTAATAATTTGTTCAACAACATTATTGCCTGAATGTTCTTTTTCATAATCTGCAGGTGTTGCGCTAACAAAAACAACTTGATTTAGTTTTTGCTCAAATTCTTCGAATTTTAAAGGTCTATTGTCATATGCAGAAGGTAAACGGAAACCATAGTCTATTAAAGATTTTTTTCTAGCATGGTCACCATTATACATTGCTCTAACTTGAGGAATTGTTGCATGTGACTCATCGATAAATAGAAGAAAGTCGTCTGGAAAATAGTCAAATAGGGTATAAGGGGGACTTCCTTCAGGTCTTCCACTGATATGTCTTGAATAGTTTTCGATACCTGAGCAAAATCCAGTTTCTTTCATCATTTCCATATCAAAATTTGTTCTTTCTTCAATTCTTTGAGCTTCAATTAATTTGTTTTGTGATTTGAAGTATTTTACTCTTTCTTCCATTTCTTGCTCAATTGTAACTAATGCTCTTTCCATTTTCTCTTTTGTTGTAACATAGTGAGAAGCAGGGGAGATTAGTATATGTTTTCTTGAGCCAATAGGTTTTCCTGTTAAAGGATTTATTTCTGTTATTTTTTCTATTTCGTCACCCCAGAATTCAACTCTAACAGCAGATTCTGATTGGTCAGATGGATATATTTCTACAATGTCACCTTTTGCTCTAAAAGTGCCTCTTTTAAAGTCAATTTCATTTCTTGTATACTGCATAGTTATTAATTTTTTTAGCACAGCATCTCTTGACTTATTCATTCCAGGTCTTAATGAGAGCATCATTTCTTGGTAATCAACAGGGTCTCCTAAACCATAGATACATGAAACAGATGCTACGATAATTACGTCTTTAGTTTCAAATAGTGATAGTGTAGCAGAATGTCTTAATTTATCTATTTCGTCATTTACAGATGAGTCTTTTTCAATATATGTGTCAGAAGAGGGAATATAGCTTTCTGGTTGGTAATAGTCATAATATGACACAAAATATTCAACATTGTTTTCAGGAAAAAACTCTTTGAATTCACTATATAATTGTCCTGCAAGTGTTTTGTTGTGTGCTAAGACAAGTGTTGGTTTTTGTACTTGTTGTATTACATTTGCCATCGTAAAGGTTTTTCCAGAGCCTGTTACTCCAAGTAATGTTTGGAATTTTTTTCCTTCTTCTATTCCTTTTGATAAGTATTCTATTGCTTTGGGTTGGTCTCCTGTTGGTTTGTATTCTGAATGTAATTTGAACATGATTTTCCTCCTATGAAAAAATTATCTATTTGTAAATTCGGAATTTTCGAATTTAGTTGTGCTTATCTAATTCTTTAAGCATGATATTTATATCATTATTAATATCTGTAAAAATTACTTTTTTACCTTGATTAATTAAAAGCATAATTTTATTAAATTTAATTTTTATTTCTTTTTCGATGCTAGATATTACTTTAGCTTCTTTTCCATTTACAATATGAACATGGTCTACATATTTTTCTATTGTTGGAAACATATTTTGTAATAGAAAAACAGAATATTTGCCTAAGAATTTCCTAATTAATATTGTATCACAATTTCCGTATTTAGATATCTTTTTATCTCTTATTTTTTTATATTTTTCTATCTTACTACTCATAGGTATGAACCATAAAATATTGTTTTGAGTATTTTTTATACAAAAATATGTAGGTCTAGCTTTTCCACTTTCATGGTTTTTCATAAGTGTAGGGTCTTTAACAATTTCAAAATATTCATCTTTGATATGGTAAACATATCCTTGTTTTATATTCATTTTATACCTCCTAAAAAAGAAGTAATCTCCCTTATTTTTCAACAAGGGAGATTATTTTCTAATGGGATAATTTATCAGTCGCACCACCCAAGAGCGACACTATTTGTCTAATGGGATAATTTATTAGTCGCACCACCCAAGAGCGACACTATTTTCTTGCTATACTTATTATAAAGCATAATGCTAAATATGTCAACAAGTATAGTTATATTTTATTATATGTGTATGTGATATTTTTATACTAATATTCCCTTGATTATATCCTAATAGTATGCTTGTATTTTGAGCATACTGAATTTTTATAAAGTTATTATTTTTTCAGTTTTCTGTAAAGCCAGCTTGTTATAATTTTAATTAAGCAACCTTATATATAAAAATATACTACAAAGTATATCAAAATGCAATACATTTTGTAAAAATAAATTAAATAATATTGAAAATAATTAAACAAAATGATAATATAAGAAAAAATGATAGGAGGATTTAGCCATGAAAACATTATTAAAAGGCGGAACATTAATTGACTACAAAACAAACACATTTGAAGAAAAAGACATACTAATTGAAGATGACAAAATCAAAGAAATAGGGAAAAATATAGAAGAAAAAGCAGATAAAATAATTGACTGTTCAAAACTATATATTATGCCTGGAATGATTGATATTCATTGCCATTTAAGAGAACCTGGTTTTGAATATAAAGAAACAATTGAAACAGGCAGCAGAAGCGCTGTTGCAGGAGGTTTTACAACTATTTGTCCAATGCCAAATACAAAACCAACACCAGATAGCGCTATTAATTTGCAAAAAATAATAGAAGAAGCAAAAAGAGTAAATTTATGCAATATACTTCCATATGCTTCTGTATCTAAAGGAGAAAAAGGAGAAGAATTAGTAAATTTTGAAGAATTAAGAAATGCAGGAGCGATTGCATTTTCAGACGATGGTATGCCAGTTGTAAATAGCAGAATGATGAGACAAGCAATGATTGAAGCAGATAAACTCGGAACATTTGTAGCATCACATTGTGAAGAAAAATCTGTTTCTGCTGGTGCAATAAATGCAGGAAAAGTAGCAGAAAAATTAGGAGTTCAAGGAGTCTTGCCAGAAGCAGAAGAAATAATGGCAGCAAGAGAAATAGTTATATCAGAAACAAATAATGTTAGAGGACATATATGTCATATAAGTACAAAAACAAGTAAAAACATGATAAGAGATGCTAAAAAAAGAGGAGTAAAAATAACATGCGAAACATGTCCACACTATTTTACATTTACAGTAGACGAAGTATTAAAATCTGGAACAAATGCAAAAATGAATCCACCATTAAGAGAAGAAAAAGATAAACAAGCTATAATAGAAGGACTAAAAGAAGGAACAATAGATTGTATAATAACAGACCATGCACCACATGCAGAAGAAGAAAAAGATGTAGAATTATCAAAAGCGCCAAATGGGATAATAGGGTTTGAAACAGCACTCCCAGCAGAAATAATGAACTTAGTAGACCCAGGACATATTGACTACTTAAATTTAGTAAGATTAACTTCATATACTCCATCAAAATTATTACATATAGACAACGAAAGAGGTAGTATTGAAGTAGGGAAAAAAGCAGACATAACTATATTTGATCCATATGAAGAATATGTCTACACAAAAGAAATGATAGTATCAAAATCTAAAAACAGCCCATTTATAGGAAAAAAATTAAAAGGTAAAGTAAAATATACAATTGTAAATGGAAAAGTTGCTTATTTAGGGACATGCCAAAATGCTTAAAAATTACGCAAAAGGGACAGACCTATTTAGAGAAGTGATATATAAATAAAGATAATAAAGGTTGAGAGGAGAAATTATGAAAGTATTATTTATTGAATATCCAAAATGTTCTACTTGTCAAAAAGCAAAGAAATGGTTAGAACAAAATAATATTGAATTTGACGACAGACATATAGTAGAAAATAATCCAACAAAGGATGAATTAAGAAAATGGATAAAGCAAAGCGGATATGATATCAAAAAATTTTTTAATACAAGTGGAATGAAATATAAAGAATTAAATTTAAAAGAGAAATTGCCCAATATGACGGATGAAGAAAAAATAGATATATTGTCTACGGATGGAATGTTAGTAAAAAGACCATTAATAATTACAGAAGATTTAATTTTAGTAGGATTTAGAGAAAAAGAATGGGAGCAATTAAAAAACATTAAATAAGTATGTAAATTAGAAAGGGGAAAATAGAAATTGAATGCAATTGATAGATTAATAAATAAAATAAAAGAAACAAATAATCCAACAGTAATAGGTTTAGACCCACGATATGAATTATTGCCAAAATGTGTATTAGAAAAATATCCAAATACTTTGGAAGGTGTATCACAAGCAATTGTAGAATATAACAAGGCTTTGATAGATGAAACATATGATGTAATTCCAGCTGTAAAGCCACAGATAGCTTTTTATGAAATGTTTGGTATACCAGGAATGAAAGCATTTGAAGAAACATGTAAATATGCAAAACAAAAAGGAATGATTGTAATAGCTGATATAAAAAGAGGAGATATTGGTTCAACTGCTCAAGGATATTCGAATGCATATTTAGGTAAGACTAAAATAGGAGAAAAGGAAGAAAGTATTTTTGATGTGGATTTTGTAACAGTAAATCCATATATGGGAACAGATTGTGTCAAACCATTTATTGAGGATTGTAAAAAATATGGCAAAGGAATATTTATATTAGTAAAAACATCAAATCCATCATCAGGTGAATTGCAAGATGTAAAATTAGAAAATGGAGAAGAAGTATATGTAAAAGTCGCAAAATTAGTTGAAGAATGGGGAAAAGACTTAAGAGGTGAAAATGGATATAGTAGTATAGCAGCAGTAGTAGGAGCAACATACCCAAAACAATTAAAAGAAATAAGAGAAATTGCACCTCATACATATTTCTTAATACCAGGATATGGAGCACAAGGTGGTAAAGCTGAAGATATAGCATTAGGGTTTGACAAAAATGGCTTAGGAGGAATAGTAAATGCATCAAGAAGTTTGATGTGTGCATATAAATCAGAACTTTGGAAAGATAAGTTTGCAGAAAAGGATTATGCAAAAGCAACTCGAGCAGAAGCATTAAGAATGAAAGAGGAGTTAGGAGGGAT
>CALXZZ010000060.1 GCA_944393365.1 uncultured Clostridia bacterium | reverse complement strand
TACATTTTCTTTCACAAAATCACTCCTTATTTTTAGTATAAAAAAAAACAAGTAAAAATCTACTTGTTTTAAAAAATCCTATATATTTTTTTACTTAATTATATACTTGAAAGGAGGAAACTATTGCTATTACTAAATTTTTTGACTTTATCATAATGTAACACCATCGTTATTACTAATGCAATTAATGTGATTCCATTTATCCCTTTTCTTTTCTCTTTTATTTGTTTTGAATTTTTTAATTCTCTTTTTGCTTGATCATCAATTTCTTCTACTTTTTTCATTTTAAGGTTTCCTCCATTTTCATTATTTATCATCTGTTTAGTATTACCATTTTTCTTTTATGTATTCCTTGCATACATATTTTACTATAACTTTTGATGTTTGAAAATGAAGTTAAAACCACATCAATGCGGTTTATATCCACATTTTTTAAACCGCTATTAACTTTTTTAAAATTACAACATATAATAAACATAGATTAATTGCTTTAGAATATATTTAAATAAGAGGTAGGTGGTCTTTTTGAATAATATGAATTTTGATGAAAATACAATTAATAAATTAAAAGATATGATGAATAAAGGAGAATTAAATGATGTTATTTCACAAATTCCTCCTGAAATGATACAAAATTTTTCTTCTATGATGAACAATAATAATCAAAGCAGTTCTAGTAATTATTCAAATAATCATGATAATTCTGATTCTAATAATGTAAATAATCACAATAATTCTAACAATACTTCTAATAATAACAATCAAAACTCAAATAATTCTTTTGATTTTAGTAATATAGATATGAATACTATTATGAAAATGAAATCAGTTATGGATAAAATGAATAATTCTAACAATGCAAGTAGTAATCTTCTTCATTCTCTAAAACCCTATTTAAGAGAAAGTCGTAGAGAAAAGGTTGATCAATATGCAAATCTATTAAATATAGCTCAAATTAGTGGATTATTTAATAATGATAATAGTCATCAAAATAATAGAAATTCAGAGAATAATTCTGATAATATAAATAATTCCGAAAATTCAAATAATAAGGAGAGTCCTAAATAATGCCTATTTTTCCATTTTTTCAGTATCCTTATATGAATAGATATTATACAAGAAATAATTACAATAGACCAAATATTAACGAATCAAGTAATAGTTATGAGAATACTAATATTTCTAACTTAATTAATAATCAAAATAATGATATTGAAATAAATAATACAGAAAATAATAAATATAATAACGAAGTATCCAGCAATTGTGACAATTATTCTTCAAGGCAAAATAAATCATCTAGATATTCTGGTCTTGGTCCGATTCATTTTCAGAATCCTTTTTCCATGAATAGTGAAGAACCAATTATTGAAATATTGGGTATCTCACTTTATCTAGATGATATTATTATTCTTGGCTTGTTATTTTTTCTATATCAAGAAGGTGTTAAAGATTATATGCTATATTTAGCATTAATTATGCTACTTTTAAGTTAATTATTTTTCAACTTTTTTACTCAATTACTATTTTGTCATCGATAACACTTACATATGCTTGTTTATGCAAAGGTTCTTCATCTCTGTCTATTTCTCTTACTATATTTGCAATCCTTATTTGTACAGTATCTACTAAACCTGCTGCAATTATAGCTTGTTTATTGCCTTTAGCACCTGCATGTGCTAATCCTCTCAAAGCTCCTAAGACAACAATATTATCAGAAGCCATAACTTCTGCACCTGAATTAACATCCCCTAAAATTACTAAACTCCCATCAGATTCTAACTTTTGACCTGAACGTAGTGATCCTCTATGGAACTTTGTTTCAGATATTGCGATTTCTTTTTCAAAAGTCTTTTTTATACTAGAAAGTCCTAAACTTTTAGGCATATCAAAATCTATTTCTACATCAATTTTACTTTTTATCAAAGCTTGTATTTCGTCAATTTCTCTATTTTTTAATACTTTTCCTGTAACTGTTATTGGTGTCTTTTCATCTTTATACAATTTCTTTAATTCAGGTAATTTCTTTTTTAAACTTTCTATTATTTCCATTTGTGTTGCATTATCATTTAATTTAATAACAATCTCATTTTTCTTTAAATTAATACTAACGCAATTTTTCATTTCAAACTTCCTCTTTTCATTTTAATTTAACACTTTTTAATATTAGTTATATTTATTATTAGCTAAAATATTATATTAAATAATTTTGCAGTACCGCGTAGCGACCAAACGAGCATAAGCGAGTGCGATTGAAGCAACCTTCTTACTACTAAAAGAAAAATTTATTTTTCTTTTATAATCAAAGGTTGCGACAACAAGGTACAAGAAATTATTTAATATAATATTCTAGCAATATACAAGTTATAACTAATTTAAACTCTGCGTATATGGTTCTGCTGTCATATCTTCTTGTATATCTTGTGTATTCATCCCAAAATATTCTTCCATTATATCTCTTACAACTTCTGCTGTATAATTTCCATGGCCTCCATTTTCAACCATAACAACTATTGCTATCTCTGGATCCTCAAATGGAGCAAATCCAACAAACCATGCATGTACCTGATCATTTGGTGCTTCGGCAGAACCTGTTTTTCCACCAACACTAATATTAAAATCTCTAAACCTTACATATGCTGTTCCTCCAGAATCTCCAGTTACTGATTGCATTCCTGATAATACAGCATTTAAATTATTTTGGTCGATTGTTATATCTTCAGTTTCAGCTTCTTCAATTCCTAATTTTTGATTTATAAAATTATTAATTTCTTCTTTTGATACTTCTGAACCATCAGCACTTCTAATAGTTTTTACTATAGTTACATCTATTGGATTACCACCATTTGCAAGCATACTTATATATTTTGCCATTTGCAATGGGCTAAATTCATTATCATTTTGTCCAATCGCAGCTTGCAAAGAATCTGCTGGATACCATGTAGGGTCATTTGGATGTAATTTTTGTTTTGTTTCTCTACTTGCTAATTGTCCAGCCGTCTCACTTTGTAATTCAATACCTGTCTTACTTCCTAATCCAAAATATTTTGCATATTTTACTAAAGTATCTATTCCCATATTATCTGCTGTTTGATAGAAGAAATAGTTACACGATTTTTCAATTGCTCCTGCAACATCAAGCCATCCATGTCCTCTACCATAATCACTATAATACCAACATTTTGGTTGATAATCTCTATATTTTCTATAAACTCCAACATCATTTATTTTTGTTGTAGTAGTTATTGTTCCAGACTCTAATCCCGCTATTGCAGTAATCATTTTAAAAGTAGAACCCGGTGAATATGAATTTTGTACTGCTTTATTTACAAGTGGCTTTGCTTCATTATTTGTATAGTTATTCCAATTTTCTGTGCTTATTCCTCCAACAAAATCTGCTGGATTATAATCTGGATAACTCGCCATTGCAAGTACTTCTCCAGTATTTACATTCATTACTACACAAGCTCCAGCATTTGTATCAAATCTTTGACCAAATCCACCATTTCTTATTTTTTCAATATTTGCTTTTAATGCTTCTTCTGTTACTTTTTGCAGATTTGCATCTATTGTTAGAACAATATCTGAACCTTTAACTGCTTCTTCAGCCACATATTCAGCTGTTGTACTACCATCAACAGACATATCAATTTGTTTTGTTCCGTTCTTTCCCTTTAGATATTCTTCGAAAACATATTCTATTCCTGTTTTTCCAATTATATCATTTTGTGAATAATATTCTTTCCTTGTTTCATATTCTTCTGAACTTATCTGAGCAGCATACCCTAAAATATGTGATGCTAAAGTTCCAGAAGTATATTTTCTAACCGGTTTTACTACAATATTAATTCCTGCAAACTTATCAGAGCTTTCACTAAATTCTGCAACCGCTTCTCTAGGAATATTTTCTGAAATTGTAACAGCTCTTGTACTACTATATCCCTTTTGTGATATTAAATATCTTATCGCTATTATTTTCCTTATTTCTTGAATATCAGTATTTTGAATCTCATATTTATCTTTAAACTCATAAAAAGCTTCCTCTGCAGTCATATCTTCATCTATATCATAATCATCTTTCCATTCAGCCAATTCATCACCGGAAATTGTATATTCAAAAGTATCAACATTTATTGGAAAATCATCTGAATATGTACATCCGTATTTTTCTAATACTTCTACCATATTTAAAATATCTTGATTTAAAGTTTGATCATCAACCTTAGTTTTATACATTTCCAGAGAAAATTGTGCATCTGAAGTAACTAACTCTTGACCTGTTCTATCTAATATTGAACCTCTTGCCGCCTCAATTGTACTTTCTCTTGTTAATCTAGTATTAGATTCTTCTCTATATTCTGCACCGTGAACAATTTGTAAGTCGAATAATCTAGCAATTAAAATAATTCCTACAATATATATTAGCACTGTTATAATGTTAAATCTCAGATTTGTATTTGCTTTTTTTGCTACTCTACCTACACCTTTTCTTATTCTTCTCAAATTATCACCTGCCTTTTAAAAATACCTTGTTAATATTTTATTTCCTTTATATTCATTTTCTATTTCATAGCCAAATTTTCGTATTAATGGATATAAAATAATCGTTAATAATAAATTAAATATAACCTCTAATACCAAAATTTTAACGAAACTAAATATCTCTACATTTATTTCTTCAAACATATATGTAAATAAATAATTAAGTACCTCTACTATTACAGTTGAACCTAATACCATAAGCATAATTGTCATTCTACTATCTTTAGAAAAATTTTTATCAAATGCTGCTGCTAGAAATCCAATTAATCCTAATGAAACAGCTTGAATACCAACACTCATACCAAATAGTAAATCCAATATAAGTCCTATAACTATTCCATAAATTGTTCCCATAGTTTTACTTGCAAATAATCCTATAAATAGGACTATAACAACAAAAAGATTAGGCATTATACCTGCAATATTAAACCAAGTGAAAAAATTAGATTGCAAAAAATATATAATAAATACCGTTAATATTAAAAATATATTAATTACTAATTTTTTCACTTGGTTCACCTCTTTCATCTTTTTATTTCTTAAAATATTTCCTGTATCTTTTGTTTTTTAATATTTCATAGTTGGGAAAGAATTAAATTTTGGCAAGGAAAACGAATTTGAAATTTATGAAACGTACTCAATGTACGTTGATTAAATTTCAAATGAAGTTTGACGTAGCAAAAATTGTAATTATTTTCCAACTAAGTTACTGGTTTGTTATAACTAGAACAGTATTCAACTTATCAAAATCCACCGCTGTTTTTACTACTGCAGTACGATCTGTTAAGTTTTGCGTATTTGTTACTCGTTCCACTGTTCCAACATGGATTCCTTTTGGATAAATTCCACCCAATCCTGATGTTTCTATGCTTTCTCCTTGTGCAATATTGCTATCAGTTGGAATGTACATAGCTGTTAATGATGAATTTTCTTCTAATGTTCCTTTACAAACTATACTTTCTTCATTTGAACTCATTATACAACTTACTGAACTAGCAGTATCAATTATAGTTTGTACTTTGGCAGTTGTATCTGTAACTGAAACAACATATCCAACTAGTCCTTCATCTGCTATAACAGTCATATTCTCAGCTATTCCGTCATCTGAACCCAAATTAATTACTATTGTTTTTGAATAATTACTAATATCTTTATTTATAACATAACCTGGAACTGTACTATATTCTCCATATTTCTCTGTCAAGTTTAAATATTCTTTTAGTGTTTCATTTTCTGTCCTGATATTTTCTAATTCTCTTAAAGATTGTTCTAATTCACTATTTTTTTGTTTTAGTTCTTCATTTTCTTCCTGTAAATTATTTATATCTGTAAAAAATGTACTATTTCCACTTATTTTATTTTTCAAATATGTTAATCCATTTTGAATAGGCATCACTAAATTACTTGCTGCATTTTCAAAAAATGCAGTATTACTTTCTCCGTTTGAAAAGATAACAATCAATATTAAAATTATAATAGTAATTATAATACCTACTGTTCCTGCTTTTTTATTTCTATACATTTTTTACCTCTCATTCTTTTATTTTTCTTTTACAATCAAAGGTTGCGACAACAAGGTGCAAAAAATTATTTATTATACTAGTTTGTCTATTTTCTTTTTCTTGCATTAATTAATACTGTTTTTAGCCTTTCTAAATCTTCTAAAGTTTTTCCTGTTCCCCTAACTACACAGTCTAAAGGTTCTTCTGCAACATATACTGGCATACCTGTTTCCAAACTTAATAACTTATCTAGATTTTTAATTAATGCTCCACCACCAGCAAGCACTATACCTTTTTCCATAATATCTGACGCAAGTTCAGGTGGTGTTTTTTCCAACGTTAGTTTAACAATTTCTACAATTTTTCCAATAGATTCTTTCATTGCCTCTTCTATTTGTGTAGATGTAACTGTCACTGTTCTAGGTAATCCATCTGCTAAATCTCTTCCTCTTACTTCCATTGACATTTCAGTCATAAGTGGCATAGCACAACCTATTTGCATTTTTATTTGTTCTGCTGTTGTTTCTCCAATTGCTAAATTCTCTTCTTTTTTTACATAATTTACAATATCTTCATCTAATTCATCCCCAGCAACTCGTAAAGAATGGCTTACTACTATTCCCCCTAAAGAAATTACTGCGACTTCAGTTGTTCCTCCACCAATATCAACAATAATACTTCCACTTGGTTCTCCAACATCTAACGTTGCTCCAATTGCTGCTGCCATTGGCTCCTCTATTAAATATACTTCTTTCGCACCTGCTTGAATTACTGATTCTTCTACAGCTCTTTCCTCAACCTCAGTAATTCCTGAAGGAACTCCAACTACAACTCTTGGTTTACCTACATTATATCTTTTTCCTACTTTTTCTATTAAATTTTTAAGCATTAATTGTGTAGCAGTAAAATCAGCAATAACCCCATCTTTTAATGGTCTTACTGCTTTTATTTGTTCTGGTGTTCTTCCTAGCATTTCTTTTGCTTCGTTTCCTGTTGCAAGTATATTTCCAGTTTTTCTATCTATTGCTACAACTGAAGGTTCTTTTAATACTATTCCCTTTCCTTTAACTGTAACTAAAATATTTGCTGTACCTAAATCAATTCCTATATCTTTTGATCCAAATGTAAAAAGTTTCATAATTATCGCTTATCCTTTCTTTTTAACTTCTGCCTTAATTTCCTTTTCATTTGTATCAGGCATATTAGCCACTATCTGTGAAAAAATACTTGTATAAGTATCTACACCTATTACTATATGATCTAATAGTTGTATTCCTAACATATCTCCTAAATCATAAAGGTTATATGTGAATTTAACATCCGCGTCACTTGGTGTCGAATCTCCTGTTGGATGATTATGTAGTAATATGATCTTTGGAGCTTTCATTTTTATCGGCTCAACTAATATTTCTTTTATTGAAATATTGACATAGCTTGTACCACCAAATGATAAATCTTTAATCTTTAATATTTCATTTTTCTCATTAAGTATAACGATTTTCGCAATTTCCCTTTTTTGAAATCTTAATTCTTGCATTATAACATCTACAACATCTTTTGGCTCTCTAACAACAACTCTTTTATAATTCATTGGTTTTGACATTCTAGTTGCTAGTTCTCCAATTGCTTTTAATTGTATAGCTTTTATTTTTCCTATACCTTTTATTTGCGTTAATTCTTCTATCGCAATATCTTTCAAAAAATTGAGACCTTCTTGCTTTGTATCATTTAAATTTAATATTTTTTGTGCAAGTTGTACTGATGTTTCTTCTTTCGTTCCTGTTTTTATAATTATTGCTAATAATTCAGCATTTGATAATGTTGACTCTCCATATAATTCTAATTTTTCATATGGTCTTTCAGTTTCTGGCAATTGTTTTATTGTCATTGACAATTAAAGTCATTCCTTTCTCGTTTTTAATTGCCCCTACCTACTATATTTTTTTGTATATAAATATTGCAAGCACCATACCTATAATACTAGCTATATTAATTCTAAACATAAGTGCAAATGTTAATTCTACTACACTTAAATCCAAAACTACTGGATTTTCTAATCCAAAACTTTGGCTATATGCTAGCCATGATAACCAGTTTACATTTGATGCTAATTGCCCTAATAGTCCCCCAACTACTAGTCCTGATAAAATAAATATTAATAAAATCCATACATTTTTTTCTTTAGTTGCCATATTAATCATTCCTTCCCTAACTCACAGTCCAAAATTATAATTATTTTTCAATCCTTTTACTACGGATATTTCTTTTCTAACTCTTTGCTATTATATATTGAATTAGTAAATTTTTCAAGTATATTACAATAATTTTACCAAAATTTACTCCTTTTCATATAATGATATTAGTAGTATAATATAATTATAGATATTAGGAGGCTCATTATATGAAAATCGAAAAATTAACAGATAATAAAATTAGAATTATTATGAATATACAAGATATAGAAAAAAACACTAATGATATACAGTCATTTTTTAATAATGTTATGGATTCTCAAAGTCTTTTTTTAGATATTCTTAAAAAAGCAGAAAAAGAAGTTGACTTTCACACAGAAGGTTGTAAATTACTAATTGAAGCCTTTTCCACTCTAGAAGATGTAGTAGTTTTTACAATTACTAAGTTTTCTCCAAATGAAAATAACACAATAAATACATATACTTCTTTAACCAATGATTCCAAAAGAAAAGTAATTGTAAAAAGAAAAGCTAGTACACCAGCTTTTGAAAATGCTATTTATGAATTTGATAATTTTGATTGTTTTTGCGATTTTTGTAATAGTGTTTCAAAAATTGAAAATTTAAATATTGATAAATTATCTAAAAAAATATTGTTATATAATTATCAGAACAAATTTTTCTTAATATTTAAAGATATTAATTTTAAACATAAATATGTACATAAAATTTTTAATATATTATCTGAATTTTCAAAGCTTAAGAGTTTTTCAGCTAATTTTGAATATAAATTAATAGAACATGGAAAAATATACATTAAAAATAACGCAATATCAAAAGGTATTCAATATTTTGTTTAAATAAATTTAGCTATTATATAACGTTGGATAGAATTAAATTTTAGTAAGAAAAATCACATTTAAAAGGCAAAGGCACATACTATTTGTATGTAATCGCATTTTAAATGTGATTTAACGTAGATAAAATTTAAATTGTTTTTCAACGAATTAATATAAGTAGTTTTGTGGATTATATGCCACTCCATTAACACGTATTTCTAAATGTAAATGTGGTCCTGTTGAATTTCCAGTAGAACCTACTGCTGCAATTGTTTGTCCTTGTGATACTTGTGTACCTGCTGAAACATATAATTTACTACAATGTCCATAATATGTTTGTACACCATTTCCGTGACTAATTACTATCATATTTCCATATGAACCTTTATATCCTGAGAATGTAACCGTACCTGATGCTGCTGCTTTTATTGGTGTACCTGATGCTGCTGCTATATCTAATCCTGTATGAGCTGAACTTCTAACACTACTTCGTGAACCAAATCTAGATGATATTGTTCCAGATACAGGTTTAATCAATGATATACCTAAACTAACTTTTCCACTTGAAGTAGTAGTTTTTGTATTTACTGTTCCTTTTGCTTGGTATACATTACTTGACTTTCTTGAAGATGTACTTGCTACTTGTACTACCTTTGGCTTTTCTACATATAATTTTGAAACAGCTTCTTCACTTGAAACTAAGTCCTTTAACTCTGTCTCATATTTTTCTAAAATAGATATAGTTCCGACATTTGCACTATCTTTTTCTTTTAATGAATTTACTACACTTTCTGCATCTTCAAAATTAGATACATAAAGTTTTTCTTCTTGATTATCTAATATCGCATAATAACGATAATATGTAACTCCTTGTGATTTTATATCCTCAAATATTTCATCATCATTTGTTACAATGTTCTTTTTTAATAAGCATAATTTATATTCTGGCATATTGTCCACCTGTACAAATGCTACATTTTCATTAGTCCCGTCACCTTTTTCAACATAATCGTTAATTTTATGTTGTAATTCTGAACGGTTTTCTGTATATCCAACTTGTTCTCCATTTATGAATACGCTATATGTTGGTTTATATAAAAAGGCAATTGCTCCTACAATTAAAAAGGCCGCAATCATAAATAATACTATTAATTTAATGCCCTTTCTTGTGTGTATTAATATTTTCCTGAACATTCTATTCATTCTCTCCTTTGTAATTTAGTTCTATATAAACTACATGCCGATTAGTGTAATAATATTGTAACATTTAATTTTTTGCAAAGATAATGCATCTTGATTT
The DNA here is from genome assembly GCA_944393365.1 of uncultured Clostridia bacterium. Taxonomy (GTDB): domain Bacteria; phylum Bacillota; class Clostridia; order TANB77; family CAG-508; genus CAG-269. The sequence goes on along the minus strand of CALXZZ010000060.1, from coordinate 247 downwards.
TCCGTAAGTTTTTTTTGTTTTTTTTCATTTATCTCATTTTTTTTCGTTTTATCTCTTTTTTTCTTTTTAAATAATTTAAAAAGAGAGTTTTGAATTAAGTTATTCTATTGACAACTTAACTTTTCCTCTCTCATGTTATTTCTTTTTATATTCAAAGATTATTGTTGTAAATCTGTTTTTACTTGATTAATTTCTGTTACTGTTGCTTTTTGTGCTGGTTTATAATAACCTTTAGTTTGAGCTATTT
>CALXZZ010000059.1 GCA_944393365.1 uncultured Clostridia bacterium | reverse complement strand
ACTTGAATAAATTGTTCCAACTTGTGATGTATGTCCTTTTCCTAAATCTTCAAGTCCTGCTCCTACTGGAAGTCCTCCTTCTGAGAAAGCTGTTTGTGTTCTTCCATATACTATTTGTAAGAATAATTCTCTCATTGCTGTGTTAATAGCATCACATACTAAGTCTGTATTTAATGCTTCTAATATTGTTTTTCCTGTTAAAATTTCTCCTGCCATGGCAGCTGAATGTGTCATTCCTGAACATCCTATTGTTTCAATTAATGCTTCTTGGATAACTCCATCTTTAACATTTAAAGTTAATTTACATGCTCCTTGTTGTGGTGCACACCATCCAATGCCATGTGTTAATCCTGATATATCTTTTATTTCTTTTGCTTTTACCCATTTTCCTTCTTCTGGAATTGGTGCTGGTCCATGATTAACTCCTTTTGCGACTGTACACATTTCTTCTAATTCCTTTGAATAAATCATCTTTTTTTGCTCCTTTCATTGTTTCATTTTATTGTATATTTTTACTTTAGATAAAAAAGAATTTAAAATAAAATTTAATTTTTTTATCTAAATTTAATAACAATTTAAAGGTCCGTCCCTAAATCCCTGTTTTTAGGGATTTTTAGGACCGTCCCCTAATCCCTCTTCTGTACCCAAATTTAGTATTTGGTTTTTACTTATTTTTTTGTTTTTTGTTGAAACATATTCTACATTTTGTGTTGGTTCCATATCTTCATATTCATCTTTACTGTATCCAATTCTGTTTTCAATGTCTTGTATATATATTCCTGATTCATAGTGTTCTTTTCTAGTTAATGTTTTTGGACCTATCATATATCTTTTTAATATTTCTTTGTCTTCTTTGCTTACTTGGTCTGGTCCTATTTTTAAGTTTTCATATCTCCATATTACATGTCTTTCATAACTATTAAAGTCACTATGACTGAAGTCTGTATAGTCATATTCGACTTTGAATTGGATTCCATGAATTGTCATGGTCAAATTTGTCCATAGTTCTTCTCTTTCAGACCTTTTAAATTCGTTTCTTAGTTCTTTTATTTTGTTAAATAATATAGAAACTAATGTTACATATTGATTTTCGTCTAAATTGAATTTCACAGGTATTTCATAGACATTTACAGGTTTCTTCTTTAATATTCCTTTTGGAATGTAATAGAAGAATAGCTCTCCTGTTTTTCCATCTTTATCTGGCTTGTCTAATACAGAACTATATAGGTACAAATCTTCCCACTTTTCTGGAATCATATAAAATAATTTTCTTTGTATATCTTCATATATTTCTTTTATCTTTCTTGTGTGATTTAACATATCCCTTTTATTCCTTATCTAATAAACTTTCTCCAGTCATTTCTTCTGGTTTTTCTAAATTCATTAAATCAAGCATTGTTGGTGCTAAATCTGCTAGTTTTCCACCTGATTTTAATTTTAAATCTTTATTTGGTGTTACTAATATTATTGGTACAGGGTTTGTTGTGTGTGCTGTGTGTGGCTCTCCTGTTTTGTAATCTATCATTTGCTCTGCATTTCCATGGTCTGCTGTTATGATTAGATTTCCTTGTTTTTCTTCTACTAAGCTAACTACTTTTCCTACACATTCATCAACTGCTTCAACAGCTTTTATTGCTGCTTCTAAGCTTCCTGTATGTCCTACCATGTCTGTATTTGCATAGTTTAATATTATACTATCATATTTGTCTGATTTGATTGCTTCTAATACTTTATCTGTAACTTCATATGCACTCATTTCTGGTTTTTGGTCATATGTTTCTACTTTTGGCGATGGTACTAATATTCTGTCTTCTCCTGGATATTGTTTTTCTTCTCCACCATTAAAGAAGAATGTAACATGTGCATATTTTTCTGTTTCAGCAATTCTAAGCTGTGTATATCCTAATTTACTTATATATTCTCCAAATGTGTTGTGTAGTGGTTCTTTCTTGAATGCGATGTGTACATTTGGCATTGTTTCATCATAATTTGTGAAACATACAAAGTATAAATCTAAATCTTTTTTAGTTTCAAATTCGTTGAATTCTGGGTCTACTAATGTTCTTGTAATTTCTCTTGCTCTATCTGGTCTGAAGTTAAAGAATATTACACTATCATGTTTTCCTATTGTTGCTACTGGTTCTTCACCATTGCAAATTACTGTTGGCTCAACAAATTCATCAAATACTTCTTTTTGATAAGAATCTTCTATTGCTTTTACTGTGCTTCCTGCTTTATTTCCTTCTCCATTTACCATTGCATTATAGCATTTTTGAATTCTTTGCCATCTTTTATCTCTATCCATAGCATAGAATCTTCCTGAAATACTTGCTATTTTTCCAACTTGTTTTTCTTCCATTTTTTCTTGTAATTTAACTATATATCCTTCTGCTGATGCTGGTGGTGTATCTCTTCCATCTAAGAAGCAATGAACATATACATCTTCAAAGTCTCTTCTTTTAGCCATTTCTAATAAACCATATAAATGTCTAATGTGGCTATGAACTCCACCATCTGATACTAAACCTAAGATATGCAATTTTGAATTGTATTTCTTACAATTTTCAATTGCTGCTATAAATTCAGGATTTGAAAAGAAATCTCCATCCTCTATTGATTTTGTTATCCTTGTTAATTCTTGATATACGATTCTTCCTGCTCCTATGTTTGTGTGTCCTACTTCTGAATTTCCCATTTGTCCTTCTGGTAATCCTACTGCTAGTCCACTTGTAAATATATCTGTGTTTGGATATTTTTTCATTAGTTTATCAATATTAGGTGTGTTTGCTAATTTTATTGCATTCCCATCTTTATTTTGGTTATCACCAAATCCATCCAATATCATTAGCATTGTTAGTTTATCTTTCATTATTTTATCCTTCCTTTTCTTTAATTTCGGTTTTAAATTCATGAGGCGTGCTATTGCACGTTGATTAAATTTAAAGTGATGTTTAACGACGCAAGATGCTGATTATTTTTCAAATTCAACGATTTTGCTGAATTCGTCTGCCTTAAGACTTGCTCCTCCAACAAGAGCTCCATCAATATCAGACATAGAAAATAACTCCTTAGCATTTGAACTCTTAACACTTCCGCCATACTGTATTATAACTCCATCAGCCACATTTTGTCCATAGATTTCAGCAATTTTCTTTCTAATAGCTTTAACTGCATCATTTGCATCTTCCTTTGTAGCAGTTTTTCCAGTTCCAATTGCCCAAATAGGCTCATAGGCAATAATAGTATTTTCAACCTGCTCATTAGTCAATCCATCTAGTGCTAATTTAGTTTGGTTTGTAATAATTTCTTCTACCTTTCCAGCTTCTCTTTGCTCTAAAGTTTCACCAACACATACAATTGGTTTTAATCCATATTCAAAAGCTGCTTTTACTTTTTTATTAACTGTTTCATCAGTTTCGTTAAAATATTGCCTTCTTTCTGAATGTCCAATAATAACATATTCAACATTAATAGATTTTAACATTTTTCCTGAAACTTCTCCTGTATATGCTCCACTTTCTGCAAAATGCATATTTTGAGCTCCAATTTTAATATTTGTGTTTTGTGCTGTTAATAATGCATAAAATAAGTCTGTATATGGCACACATAAAATAACTTCATGTTCTGTGTCTTTTACTAGTGGTGCTAAATCTTCAATAAATTGAATTGTTTCATTTGGAAGCATGTTCATCTTCCAATTTCCTGCAATTACCTTTCTTCTCATACTTTTCTCCTTTCAGGGATTAGGGGACGGTCCTCTAAATCCCTGTTTTTAGGGATTTAGGGACGGACCTTTGCCTAAATCCTATTTTTTAATAATTCTTTTCTTTTTTCTTTTAGAATTTCTAATATTTTATCAAAATCATTCCAATAAATAAAAGTATAATTCTCATCTTGATTTTCTCTTTTTTCTTGCATTTCTTCAATTGTCATATATTTTAAATCAGCTACTTCTTCTTTTTGCATTTTATAATCTTCTATTTTATAGTTTACTTTTGTAAAAAAGCTGTAAGTAAAGTGATGATTGCTATTGTCTTGTTTTTCTGATTTTTCTATAGATATTAATTCCCAATTTTCAGCTGGAATTACAACACCTATTTCTTCTTTCGCTTCTCTTTGTATTGCTTCTAACGGTGTTTCTCCTGAATCCACATGCCCTCCTGTTTTATACCATTTGCTTCTATTTTCTGGTTTACAACTTGCAGATTTTTGAAATAGTATTTCACCCTTTTCATTCATTATCCAAGCACCTACATGTCTATGCCATAAACCTTTTTCATGTACTATGCTTCTTTCTTCTGTTTTTCCTGTTAAATTATTGTTTTCATCTACAATATCTAATAATTCCATTAGCTTTCCTCGCTTTTATATTGTAACTTTTTCAATACATTTATTTTTTATTACTTCTAGTATCTCATCTACAGATTTTTCTGTATAATCATTATAAAAAATATAATCAAACTGATTTCTTAAATCTGTATTTGACTTAAAATTTTTAATATGTTCTTCAATTTCTTTCAATCTGTTCTTTTCAATATTTTTAGGTAAATTTCTTTCTTTTAATTTTTGTTTGGCTATTTCTACATCTTTTGGAATCATGTAAATAGAAAATGTATTTCTTACTTCCTTTTTTAGTTGATAAATAATCGGATAATGCAATTCTACTACGCTATTTTCTTCTGATTCCATCTGTATTCTTGGATATCCATATTTATATCCTAGCATTTCAAATGTAACTATAATTTCATTGCTTTCTTTCATGCTTTCAAATTCTTCATTGCTTACAAATTTTTTGTCTATCCCTTCTACTTCTCCAGCTCTTTTTTCTCTTGTTGTTACAATTACCTGTGCAGGAATACCCAATTTTTCTTGTATCTGCTTTTTAAAAAACGATTTTCCTACTCCTGTAATTCCAGATAAAGTTATTACCATTTTTCTCACCTTTTATTTTTCTCTATCTTGTTTATCTTTTTCTTGATAATGTTCTCTAACTTGTTCAAATATTTTTTCATATCTTTTGTCATATGGAAATTTTGTTTTTCCTTGTCGTATTAAATCAAAAGCTTTTTCCATTGAAATCCATTCTATATCAGATATTTCTTCTTTTTGAATAGTTAGTCTTTTAAGTTTTGTTTTCATTAAATAGAACTGAATGAAAAATTTTCTTTCATTTCCTTTGTTTTTGAACACTAGGTCTAATTCATCTAATTTTTTTAAATTATTAATTGCTTCATTTCTCGCTTGTTCTTGTTCATTTATATCGCCTTTATGCAATTCTTCTACATATTCTCGGATCATTGCTTGTGTAGGTGTTTCGTTGTTATCTATATGTCCTGAGCATAAATCCATCTCGCCTGCTGTAATTTTAGTATTTCCTCTTTTTTCAATTAAAATGTTTCCATTTTCATCTATGATAAAACAAGAAACACCACCTAAGTAATCATTTTGATTTAGTTCACTTTTTGTTGATATTCTTTTTTGATATGTTTTCTTTCCACTTTTTCCCTTTTTATATGTTTTAAAGAACTGCCATGCTTGTTGTGTATTTTCCATTTTTTTAGTTTTTCGTTCCTTGTTTTCACTTCTTAGTGATTTTTTAAAGTCATTCATTTTGTACATCCTTTTTTCTATTTTGTATAGAAATATCTTATATATATGCGTATCAGATATTTTCTATGCAGTTATTAATTATTATTTATCTAATAAACATTCTATTCCTGGTAATTTCTTTCCTTCTAAGAATTCAAGAGATGCTCCACCACCAGTTGAAATATGTGTCATTTTATCTTCTAAACCTGCTTTTTTTACTGCTGCTGCTGAATCTCCTCCACCAATTATTGTTGTTGCATCTATCTCTGATAATACTTTTGCAATTGAATTTGTTCCAACTGCGAATTGTGGAAATTCAAATAATCCTAGTGGTCCATTCCATACTACTGTTTTTGCCTTTTTAAGTTCTTCTGAGAACATTTTTATTGTTTCTTCTCCGATGTCAAAACCTTCCCAATCTGCTGGAATTTCTGTATATTTTACAGTTTTGCTTTCTGTATCTTCTTTATATTCTTTTCCAACTCTTGTATCAACAGGAAGCATTAATTTAACTCCTCTTTGCTTTGCTTTTTCCATTGCTTGTTTTGCTAAATCTAATTTATCTAATTCACAAATTGATTTTCCAACTTCATATCCCATTGATTTAAAGAATGTATATGCCATTCCTCCACCAATCATTAATACATCTACTTTTTCAAGTAAACTATCTATAACTCCTATTTTGTCTGAAACTTTTGCTCCTCCTAAAATTGCAACAAATGGTCTTTCTGGATTTGATACAGCTTTTCCTAGGAATTTTAATTCTTTTTCAATTAAAAATCCTGCAACTGCTGGTAAGTATGCTGCAACTCCGGCAAGTTGATGCGTGTGCTCTATGAACTGCCCCAAATGCATCACTAACATATATTTCTGCCATGCTTGCTAATTGTTTTGCAAATTCTGGATCATTATCTGTTTCTTCTTTATGAAATCTTACATTTTCTAATAACATTATTTGGCCTTTTTGTAAGTTTACTGCTTTTGTTTTTGCATCTTCTCCTATTACATCTTCAGCCATTATTATTTCTTTATCTAATAATCTTGATAGTTCTTTTGCTACTGGTTTTAATGAAAATTCTGGTTTAAATTCTCCCTTTGGTCTTCCTAAATGTGAGCATAAGATGATTGCACAATTTTGCTCCAATAGGTACTTTATTGTTGGTAATGCTGCAACTATTCTTGTATTGTCTGTTATGTTTCTGTTTTCGTCCATTGGTACATTAAAGTCACAACGTACTAATACCTTCTTTCCTTTTAAGTCAATGTCTTTTACTGTTTTTTTATTCATAATAAAAACCTCCTCTTACTATATAAATGAAGATTTTATCAATTCATTTATATTTGCCTTTTTATGGCTTTTTAGTAGTATTTACCTTTTTTCCAAAGTCAATACCATTGTATATCAAAAAAGAGCACTTTTCAAGTGTTCTTTTAAGTTTTTTAGATTGATTTTTCTATTCCCATCCAATAATTTCATCATAATTAATATTATATCCTCCATCTTTAGTTACAAAACTATCTTCTCCTAAAGTTCCTTCATTATATCCATTTTCTTGAATTATTTCCTTTAATTTGTCTTTAGATGGTGTATTTCCTGTTTTTGTTTTTTCTTCTAATAAATCTGCTTCTATTTTTTCTATAATACTTTCTCTTTGCACATTTTCCGAATTATCTCTTGCTTGATTAATAATTCCTTTTTCACCTGTTAATGTTGTTATTGATATTCCTGCTAAAATAATTAAAACTATTATTGTAACAATTAATGCAATTAAAGTTATTCCTTTTTGTGATTTTATTTGTTTTGTAGATTTTTTTGCATTAAATTTCTTTATATTATTCTTTAAACTTTTCATCACATTTCCTCCTTTGTTCTAAATATATTCTATACAAAAAAGAATACTTTTTCAAGTATTCTTTTCAAAGATTTTCAATTTTTTATTTCATACATTTTGTTTATATCAAGTTCCGTCCCTAAATCCCTAAAAACAGGGATTTTTAGGACCGTCCCCCTAATCCCTGCTAGCAATATAGCAAGCTAGGTCTACTAATTTGTTTGAATATCCCCATTCATTGTCATACCATGCTACTAATTTTACAAATGTATCTGTTAACATGATTCCTGCTGTTGCATCAAATATTGATGTATGTGGATCTGTTGTAAAGTCTGATGATACAACTGGTTCATCTACATATTCAACAATTCCTTTCATACTTCCTTCTGATGCTTCTTTCATTGCTTTGCAGATTTCTTCGTATGTTGTTGGTTTTTCAAGGTTACATGTTAAATCAACTACTGATACATCAACTGTTGGAACTCTGAATGACATTCCTGTTAATTTTCCATTTAATGTTGGAATTACTTTTCCAACTGCTTTTGCTGCTCCTGTTGAAGATGGTATGATATTTGCACTTGCTGCTCTTCCACCTCTCCAGTCTTTTTTAGAAGCTCCATCAACTGTTTTTTGTGTTGCTGTTGTTGCATGTACAGTTGTCATTAATCCATCTTTAATTCCAAATTTGTCATTTATAACTTTAGCAAGTGGTGCTAAACAGTTTGTTGTACATGATGCATTTGAAACTATATTCATACTTGGATCATATGTTTCATGGTTAACTCCCATTACAAACATTGGAGCATCTTTTGATGGTGCACTAATTATTACTTTTTTAGCTCCTGCATCAATGTGTGCTTGTGCCTTTTCCATTGTTGTAAATACACCTGAACATTCTAAAACATATTCTACTCCTAATTCTCCCCATGGGATATTGTGTGGGTCCATTTCATTATATACTTTTACTTCTTTTCCATTTACTACTAAATGTCCATCTTTTTCTTCTACTGTTCCGTCAAATCTTCCATGTACTGTGTCATATTTAATCATATATGCCATGTAATCTGCTGCTATAAATGGATCATTTACTGCTACTACTTCTACTCCTTCCTTTTTTAAGGCTGCTTGGAATGATAGATTTCCAATTCTTCCAAATCCGTTAATACCTATTTTAATTGACATTGCAATTCCTCCTTTTATGATGAAGTTTATTCATCTTTTATTTATTATTACCCATTTTTTCTTGGGCAATTCCATTCTATACCAAAAAAGAATACTTTTCAAGTATTCTTCTTAATTTTTTCCATATAGTTTTTCTAATACAATTATGAACATTGCATGTGACCAGCCAAGTCCTAGTACCCAACATGGTTTTAGTGTATTGTTGTCTATTTGTTCTCCCAATAAACTGTGCTTTCCTGCTGTTTTTACTACAAAGTCAAATGTTTCTTTTGCTTTTCTCTTTTCTCCTGTTTCTAAGTAATATAGTGTCATCCAAAGATTTGCTATTGGCCATGGGTTTCCGTTCATGTAGTGGTCTTGTTCAAATCTTTGATATCCTCCTGTGTATGTTCTTAGTGTTAAGTTGATTTTTTCTACTGTATTTACTATTTTCTTTTCTTTTGGTTTGAATACATTAAATGGTGTAACTGCTCCTATCATACTGATATCCATTTTTTTGTCTTCTGTGTTTCTTAAATAAGAGTTGCTATCTTTGTCATATAAATTGTTGTTTATATATTCTTTTATTCCTAATTGTAGTTTTTCTAATCTTTTCTTTGTTTTGTTTATTTTTTCTTCTTTTAATCTATTATTTTCAAATTCTGATACGTTTTTACCTAATGCATTATATATGTTTATCATGTTTTCAAATGCTGCATAAATACTTGCTAATGAATATAAATGGATTCCTTCATGCATTTCCCATAAATCATAACTTACATGGTATTTATGTTTTATTCCCAATCTTTCTTTTGTTTCTTCTTCTATTTCTTCTTTTACAACGTCTTTGTCTCTTTCTTCTATACCTTCTAATCCTAACCAGTCTTTAACATATTTTTCTAGAAAGTCTGTTGCTTTTTCACACATATGAAGGCAATCTTTTAGGAATTTTTCTGATTTTGTGTATTTATAGTGCTCATATACTCCATATATTACACTTGCTGTTTCATCTACTTGGTATCCCCAGCATGGTGCTAATTTTCCATCTGTAAAGAATCTTTGTTCCCACATTCCATTTTTACTTTGTGTTTTTTTACAAAAGTTTCTATAAAATTTATCTGCATCTTTTTCCATTTTTAGTATGTCTAGTGCTCTGGTTATAAATACTGCATCTCTTGGCCAGCAATATGCATATCTTCCACATTTGGTGAAGTTTTCGTCTATTTCTGGTGAAGCAATTATTCCACCTGTTTCTTGGTTTGTTAATAGCGGAAATAGTAATATGCTTCTTTTATATATTTCATATATTTTTTCATCATAGCTATTTTTTGGTTCTTTTAAATCTAGTCCATTATGGGCTTTTACATATTTTCTCCAATATGATTTTGTATTTGTATATTCTTTATTTAAGTCTATTCTTTTTATTCTGTCTATCTCATCTTCTATCTCTGAGATGTTTTTGTTTTCTCCAATTGTAATGCAGATTTCTAATACTTTCTTTTCTTGTGGTTTGATAGTTCCTATATCATAGCAAATACTACTATCTTTTGACATTCCTATATAGTCTTTGTCATTTATTTCTCCTCTTTTGATTGTGTTGTAGCTTCCATTTATTTGATGTTTGCTTATTTCATGACCTTTTGCAAATGTTGAAACTGTAAAATCATGTGCATATTGCATCATTCCTCCATCTACAATTTTACAGCCTACTAAATTGTTTTGATCTGATAATAGTTCACTATGGATATAAAAACTTACATTTAAATCAATTTTACTTTCGTTTAAAAAAGCATATCTTTTAACTAACACATTTTCCTTTAATAAAACATAGTCTGTTTGTACCATCTTAAGATTAAAATATGTATTAGTAATCTCTGTATTTAAAATATTTGTATCTGTTTCATAATACTGTTTATAAACATTATTAATATCATCATGCAAATATATAACATCTGACTCATTAATCTTCACAAAAAAAAAAAAAAAATTGATATATTGTCTATTATCTTTATTTGGGAAATATAACCTTTGTAATTCTCCTTTTGAAGTTAGTGTT
>CALXZZ010000058.1 GCA_944393365.1 uncultured Clostridia bacterium | reverse complement strand
TAGATATTTATCACAAAGATTTGGTATGCCTGACCAAAAAGCTAAAGCTATCCTAAATGACGTAGGAACAGAAGAATAGGCTCCAAAATGTTATCAATTAAACCGTTTATTGTTATCAAATATCAACTATTGATAACAAAATGGAGCATATTCGACTGTACCATTTTGTTATCAAACATTTAAAAGCCTATTTTAAGTAATTCAAATAAATTAAACGATAAAAAAATTACCAATAAAATAAAAAAAGCCTTAAAATCGATTTTAAAAATTAGTAAGAGATTATATTTTTTAGGTATAATCTCTATTAATTTTGAAAGTAAAATTATTAAAAAATAATAGGTAGGAGTTATTTATTAAGTTAAAAAAAGGAGTAAACTATTATGGAAAACAATTTACCAAGTAGTTATTATGCAATAATACCAGCATATATTAGGTACAATAAAGAATTAAAATTTGCAGAAAGGTTAATGTATGGAGAAATAACAGCATTAAGCAATAAAGAAGGATATTGTTTTGCAAGTAACAGATATTTTGCTGATTTATATGGAGTAAGTCAAAGCACAATATCAAGATGGATTTCACATTTAGCAGAATTGGGAAGTTTACACGTAGAGATAATAAGAAATGATAAAAAAGAAATTGTTGAAAGAAGAATTTATGTTGTAGATAACCCCTATATGCAAAATAATCAATACCCCTATGTGCAAAATAGTACATACCCTATATGCAGAAAGAGCAAAGATAATATTATAAATAATAATATGTTAGATAGTTTTTTTAATTATATTATAAATAAAGAAAAGAAAATTCCAAAAGAATTTGAAAATTTAGAATCACAGATATTGGAGGTATTAGAAAATTATGAAATGATTTTTACAGAAGAAATACTAAAATATATGAGAACGGAAAATATTGAGAAAGTAAAAGTGATAAGTTATTCATTAGCATTAACAGTAAAAGAAAACGTGAGCCATTTATTATATAAAATGAATAGAGAACAGATAATTAGTCTTTATGATGAATGTAAATTACGAGAATCACAAAATAAAGATACAGATAATGAAATTATTAATTTTACAAATTATTATTATAAAAGTTTAAAAGGTCAACTTCTAAGGGGCAAGAGCCCCTCTTTTTTTATGCCTAAAAATAAGTTAGAAGAAAATAAATCATCTGAAGAAGATGAAGAAGGAGAGGAATTATAAATATGAGATATGTAAGATTTAATTTTATAGATGAAACATTTGGAGAAGAAGTAGAGTGTTTACTTATTTGGGATGATGAAGAATTTATCATTGTTACATTAGACGAAGAAGAAATAAAAATAAAGAAATATAAAGATATGCAAGAGTTACTTGTAGAATTTTTGACAAATAAAAATGAACTAGAGTTTTTAAGAAGTTTAACTATAGAACAGGAAAAAGATATAGATGAATTGGAGGAAAAAATAAAATGGATGGAAAACAAAGAAAAACACTAAAATTTAAAGGAGAAAATTTATTTATAGAAGTTTCACAATATAGAAGTAATGGAAGAATAGCAATTTTATCATATACAGAAGAAGAACCATATTCAGACATAACTATTAATTTGCCAGGAATGTGCTTAGATGAAGATGAGGGTGCTATTAATTCATTAGCAAAAAGTTGTGGACTGGAAAAAGCATTAATAAAAAATGGAATTATCAAAGAAGTATATGGAACAGCAAGATATAATATGGGAACTTATGACATTGTTGCTTTTGATATAGAGGAACTAAGAAAATATGATCCAGAAGGTATTAAAAAACTTGAAGAAAGTTTAGAACAAGATGAGGAAGAAATGGAATAAAAATAATAAAGGAGTTTAAGATATGTGTAAGGTTCTGAAACATATTGTGAAATTAAATAGAGTAAGATTATGGGAGAAACTTTTGCAATGGCAAAGAGATTCTCCTTTTCATTTTAAAGTGAATTTAACTATATATGATTTAGAAAGAAGATTTACAAAAGAAAATTAATAAAGGAGTACACGAAAGATGAAAGTTGATATATACAATACAGATAAAAAATATAGCATAATTTATGCTGATCCGCCCTGGCATTATAGAACTTGGAGAGATGGAAATGGAACAGCAAATAGACATTATCCAACAATGAAAATAGAAGAAATAGTTGCAATGAAAGACACAATCCAGAAAATATCTGAAAAAGACTGTGTTCTTTTTTTATGGGTTACTTTTCCTTGTCTATTAGAGGGAATTAAAACAATTAAAGAATGGGGATTTAAGTATAAGACTTGTGGATTTACTTGGGTAAAAAGAAATAAAGTAAGTGATACCTGGTTTTTTGGACTAGGACATTGGACCAGAGCTAATGCAGAAATATGTTTAATTGCAACACGAGGACATATAAAAAGAATTTCTAATAAAGTTTCACAAGTAGTAGACACACATATTCAAGAACATAGTAAAAAGCCAGATATTGTACGAGATAGAATTGTAGAACTTATTGGAGATTTACCTCGCATTGAACTTTTTGCAAGACAAACTGCAGAAGGTTGGGATTGTTGGGGAAATGAAGTTTAAAACAAAAGAAAAGGAGATATATACAAATGATAAGATTATTAAGTTTATTTACAGGAATTGGGGCATTTGAAAAAGCACTAAGAAATTTGAATATACCTTATGAATTAGTAGGATTTAGTGAAATAGATAAATTCGCAATAAAATCGTATTGTGCAATTCATAATGCAGACGAAAACAAGAATTTAGGTGATGTGAAAAATATTAGCACTAAGAACTTAAAAGAAATAGATTTTATGACTTGGGGATTTCCTTGCCAAGATGTTAGTATTGCAGGACATTTAAAAGGAATAGAAAAAGGCAAAACAAGAAGTGGTCTATATTTTGAAGGGTATAGAATATTAAAAGATGTAAAACCAAAAATAAGCATTATAGAAAATGTAAAAAATCTAACAAGTAAAAGATTTAGAGAAAAGTTTGCAATGATATTAAAAGACATAGAAGATGTAGGATATAATAACTACTGGAGAGTGCTAAATTCAAAAGATTATGGTGTTCCACAGAATAGAGAAAGGGTATTTGTAGTATCTATTAGAAAAGATATTGACAAATGCTCTTTTAATTTTCCAGATAAACAATTTTTAGAAATAAGATTAAAAGATTTATTAGAAGATAATGTAGAAGATAAATATTACTTATCAGACAAGGCAATAGGTAGATTAATAAGACATTCCAATAGAGTAATAAGAAAACAAGAAAATCCAAATATAAGTGGTTGTTTAGTTGCTGGTTACTTTAAAATGGGAGGAAGGGATCAGCAATACATAAGAGATAATGTAAATAGAATTGCAGGAATATTTGATGAAGAAAATAAAAGACATCAAGCAGGAAGTATTTATGATAAAAATGGAATAGCACCTACTCTAACAAGAGCAAGTGGAGGACATGTTCAGCCACATATTTTAGTAAATGAGGGAACTAAAAAAGGTTATACAGAAGCATACGATGGAGATTCTATTAATGTTTCTTACCCAAACAATGTAAAAAAAAGAGGTAGAGTAGGAAATCAAGTATCACAAACAATACTTGCAAGTAATGTAAATATGGCAACAGTAGAGAAAACAGATAAATTATTATGCTTAAATAATCAAGATGGAAAAACAAGTATTCAAAATAGAATTTATAACACAAAAGGAATAATGCCAACAGTTACAGCTGGTAATTTTAAATCTAATATTGCAGAAGAAACAAACAATATGATGTTTAATCCTTATAATAATAAAACAATAGAAAATATTGCACCTACACAAACTAGAAATTGTGGAAATATAAATTCAAGTGCAGCAGTTTTAGTAACAGAAGATGGAAAACATTGTTTTAGAATTAGAAAACTAACACCAAAAGAATGTTGGAGGCTTATGGGATTTTCAGATGAAGATTTTGAAAAAGCAAAAGCAGTACCAATGTCGGATACACAATTATATAGACAGGCTGGAAACTCTATAGTTGTGAATGTATTAATGGGAATATTTAAAGAATTAATATTTGGAGATTGTATAAATGATAAATTTATATAATGCCGATTGTTTAGAAAAAATGAAAGAAATTCCAGCCAAGAGTATAGATATGATTTTATGTGATCCACCATACGGACTAACAAGGTGTAAATGGGACAAAAAGATAGACTTAAAACAAATGTGGGAACAATACGAACGAATCATAAAAGATAATGGTGTAATATGTTTATTTGCACAAACTAAATTTTATTATGAACTAATTAAAAGCAATGAGAAACTGTTTAGGTATGATTTAATTTGGGATAAAGTTTTAGTTACAGGCTTTTTAAATGCAAATAGGCAACCACTTAGGAGGCACGAGCAAATTGCTATTTTTTACAAAAAGCAACCAAAATATAAGCCACAAATGGGGAAAGGTAAACCATTGCATGGAAAAGGAAATATAAAATTAGAAAAAATAAAAAAGAATAATGTATATGATAATTTTCATGCTACACCAGATTTAAGAAAAGGTAGTACAGAAAAGTATCCTACGAGCATATTAAAATTTCAAAAATTACATTCAAGTCAAATGGTATATCCAACGGAAAAACCTATAGAATTGTTAGAATATTTGATTAAGACTTATACAGATGAAAATGATTTAATACTTGATAATTGTATGGGGTCAGGTACAACAGGACTTGCTTGTAAAAATACTAATCGAAATTTTATTGGTATAGAAATAGATGAAAAAGCATTTGAAATTGCTAAAAAAAGATTAGAAATGTAAAGGAGATTCCATTATGCAAAATTCAGAAAAAGAAACATATAAAGATTATTTAGTAAGAAAGGTAACAGAAGAAATAAGCAATGTATTTAAACAGAAAATGGATGAAACAAAAAAAGAGTTACTTGAAATAAATTATAAAGTTAGTTTAGAAAATACAGAAGAAATACTAAAAAATTACAAGAAGCTAAAAGACCATATAACTTTAACAAAACAAGAAAAAGATGAATTATTGGGAGTAACAAAAGAATATCAAGATAAACAAATAGAAAGTATTATGACAGGACTATTTTCAGAGGATGAATTGTATTTAGAAAGTTTATTAAAAAGTAGATGTAAAACTAAAATGTTTATGGATTTTATAGATGGAATATTAGAAGGATATTTAAAAAATAAAAGTAATGACAAAATAGAAATTAGAAAAAGGAATATATTAAAACATTTATATATTGATGGTATGAAACAATCAGAATTTATTTATAAATATTACGAGGTAGATAGAACTTTTTATTCAGATAAGGATAGATTAATAAAGGATCTAGCACCTTATTTTTTTGGCATAAAAGGAATCAATATATAGAATTAAGAGTTTATTACAAAATTTCTAAAAGGCAGGAAAGAGATACAGAGTGTATCTCGTAAACACATAGAAAAACAAGTTTTCTAGCACTCTGCAAATGGCAAAAATATACAGAGAAAATGCAGAGAATTAGAAATAGGGAAGTATTGAAATTTCAACAAAAGATTAAGATTATCAATGGAGGAATATGCCTATGGGAAGAAAAAATAGAAGGAAAAGACCAAATATAACTAAGCACTTATGTATTTATGGACGACTGTCAAGAAAAAGTAATTCAGTTGCCTATTGTAAATTACATAAGTGCTTTTTAGAACCAAAAGATATAGCAGAAAAGAAATGCAATTACAAAAGATGCATGCATAAACAAGAACTACAAAAGTAAAGGAGAAATGAAAATATGGAAACAAATCAGTTATTAATTAATTATTACAAAAAAGAAGAAGTAAAAAAAGCTAAACAAAGAAGGCAAGAAGGTTGCACTTTAAAAGAAATTATTAGATTAGCAAATAAAGAATATATTTCAATAGAAGAAATAAAACAAGCGTTAGGTATAGATGAAGATGAAATAGAAGAACATCAAGAAGTAGAACAAGAAGAACACAAAGTTGATGAATATGATGAAATAGTTGAAGATAATATAGAAAACAATGAACAAGAAAATAATGTTAAAGTTGTTATGATAGCAGAAGAAAAATTAGAAGATTATCCAAACCAACCTTTTAAACTATATAGTGATGATAAAAAGAGAGAAATGATAGAAAGCATTAAAATAAATGGAATTATGCAACCTCTTATAGTTAGACCAATAGGAGAAAATAAATATCAAATACTTGCAGGACATAATCGTAGAAACTGTGCAAAAGAAATTGGTTTAACAGAATTACCTTGTATTATAAAAGAAAATCTAACAGATGATGAAGCAAAAATTTATTTAATAGATACAAATTTATGCACAAGAGATAATATTTCTCCAATGGAAAGAGCCAGAGCTTATAGAATTAAATATGATACATATAAAAAAAGAAATATTAAAACCTCTGTATTAGAAGAAGTTAGAAAAGATAATTATGGAATGGCAAAAGCAGCAATGATTAAAGAAGAAAAATCAAGCAATGGAACAATTCAAAGATATTTAAGATTAACATATTTAATACCAGAATTACAAAGTGCAATAGATAAAGGCAAGATAAAAATTAATACAGGTGAAAAAATAAGTTTTTTATCTAAAGAAGAACAACATTATATTGCTGAATTATTAGAAGAAAATATAAAAATATCAGATAGTATAGCTAAAAGAATAAAGCAAAAATCAGAAAAGTGCAAAATAGAAGATATATATAATAATTTAAGTAAGGAAGAAATAAAAGATATAATAAATAAAAAAGATGAATATATGCAAGAAGCAATAAAAATTACTTTTTATAAAAATGAAATTGAGAAATATTTTGAAAATAGAAAAACGGAAAGTCAAATAAAGCAATACATATTTGAAAAATTAGAGAAAGATAGAACATCCTAAGGTTAGTATGTTTTCTGTGCTTTCTCTGTATTTTTTTACTGTTTACAGAGGACTAGAAAACTTGTTTTTCTATGTGTTTGTGAGATACACTCTGTATCTCTTTCCTGCCTTTTGAAATTTTATGAAAAGAAAAAATTATATAAGGAGAATTTTATAAATGGAAAATAAGATAGAGATAAATAAAATAAAAGTTACAAAAGAGGAACAATTAGATGATTTATATAAAAATAGTGCATTTACATTAGAAGGATTTGATACATCAGCAGAAAATATAAATAAATTAATAGAATGGTTTGAAAAATATGGAGGAGTTAATAATCCAGTATCAATATATATTACAAAAGGTTCATTTATGAATGAAAAATATAGTTTAACAAAAGATAATGCTTATCCAGAAGATTTAAACATTATAAGTATAAGGCTAGATGATATAAAAGATGTATTTAGAGTAGCAGTTCCAAGATTTGATATTGGTGCAAGATGGTTTAGTGATATTGTAGACAATAATAAAGTAAGACAAAATCAAATAGATGGAATTGAAGATGAAGAAGAATTTTAGATGGGAGTAGTTACTTATGAAGAATAAAGAAGAAACAAAAAAACAAACTAAAAGTGAAAAAATATTTGCAGTAATACCAAAAACTTTAAAAGAAAAAGTATTAAGGTATAAAGCTAAAACGAATATGAGCGAAAGTGAAATTGTAAATGTAGCATTAAATGAATTTTTTAAAGTAAAAATGTTAAAAGAAGATGTAGATGATATTACAGAAATAATGGCAAAAGCAATAGAAAAACAATTAGGGAAAAGATTTGAAAGAACAATAGCATTGCAAGCTAAAAATGCAAAAGCATCATATTCTTCTTTATTCTTACAAGCATATTTTTTATCAAAAATATGCGAATCAGAAGATAGTAAAGAATTTATGAAAGAGAAAATAGAATTAGCAAATAAATTAGCTTATTCAGTAGTAAAAAATAAGTTTTTAGATGAAGATATAAGACAAATGATACCAGATGATTTGAACTTCGATAATATAATGTAGGAGAAAGAAATGGAAATAGACAGATACAAAGGTGGAATTGTTTTTAAGTGGTTAAATAAGAATGAAATATATAATAAATATAACGGAAAAGGGAAACCACAAAATTTACAAGCATATATAGATAAATTACATGTGGGTTATATTGCAACTCGAAGTGGAGTTGACAATGGAATAGATGTGCATGGCTTATTTGGAAATTTATTAGATACAGAAGAAGTCGAAATGCTAGATTTAGAAACAATAAAAAAATATATTCAAAATATATCAAATAATAATATAGATATATTTAAAACAGTAATATCATTAAAACAAGAAGATGCTTTACAATATGGTTTTATGAATAAAAAAGCATGGAAAGACTTATTACAAGAAAGAATATTAGATATATCAAAAGCATTTAAAATACCATTAAATGATATGGAATGGGTAGCCTCTTTTCATGCAAAAAAAGAAAGACCACATTGTCATTTGGTTGTTTGGAATAAAAATCAAGATTTATCAGTAAAAAGAAAACCATATATATTTTTTAATAAAATTAAAACAGCTATTGCAAAAGGAGTATTTAAGGAAGAATTAGAAGCAATGTATAATATAAAAGATGTTTCAAAAGAACAGGTAGGAAAATTATCAAAAGAAGAGTTTGAAAAATATAAGGAAAATGTTAAAAAATTATATAATAACAAAGATTTAATGTTAAGAGCAGTAGAAACAGATGAAACAGAAAATTTTTTAAATAAAGCATTAGAGAAAATGAAAATAAGTGAAACAATATATATAGTAAATAATTCTGATCCAGATAATTTTACAGAGATAACTAAAAAAGATGATAATAAATTTGAGTTTAAAAATATAGGAGAAAAAGCAATATTATATAAAGATAATTCATACTTAGAAGCTGTAACATTTTTAAGTAAATTTAGCAATTTAAAAATAATATATTCAAAAGAAGATTTACAAAATTTTTTAGACAAAAAACAAGAAGAATTTAAAAATATAGAATCAGAATTAAAAGAAATTATGCCTAGTATATTTAATATACCAATAATATCAAGTAATATAAAACAAGAAAATATAGAGCAAATTATAAATAAAATAGCAAAATTAGAAAAGACTACAAACTCTTATAAAAGAGGTTTTATATATCAATATCAAGAACCAGAAGCAAAAAGAATAATAAATGAAATATCTTTATTATTAGTAAATTCCAACAATGACTGTAAAAGCAAATTTACAACATATATAGATACTTGTGTAAAAATAGACAAAATACTACAAAAAGTAAATACATATAAAGATTATGAAAAATCAAAAAATACAGCTAGATATGAAATGTTAAAAAAAGTTGGTAATCAATTATTAAAATTTATAAAAGAAACTAAAACAGAAGAATATAACAGAAGAAAACAAGAATGGATTGAAAGAAAAGAATATTGGAATCAAAGAAATAAAGAATATCAAGAAGCACAAGGCAAATTTGAGGCAAGACAAGAACTATATGAAAAACAATTACAAGAAATTAATATGAGGAATTTAATCCAAAATATATATAAAATGTTATCAGAAGAAAATATATCAAAATTTCAAAGGTATAAAAGAGCAACAAGGACATTTGGAGATTTATCTAAAAGAGAAATAAAAGAAATAATGAGAAGAAATAAAGATGCTGGAATAGACTGGTATCACGAGATGTGAGGAGATAAAAATGAAATTATTAGATAACTTAAAATTAATATTTAATAAAAATGAACAAAAAAACAATCCAATAATAGAAGAAAAAACAGAAAATTTTGAGATATTATTAAATGATATTGATAAATGTGCTTTATATTTAAGAAATCGAGAAAAGCCTTTTGTTTTAATTAAAGATAAAAATTTTCCATTTATGCTTAATAATCCAGATTTAGAATTTATAGAAATGAATAAGGATAATTTTGAGTATTATGGAGAATTTTACAGATCAGAACTTATGAATGAAAAGATACTCCAATTAGAAAGAAAAGAAGAACTTGATAAAAAAACAGAAAATGACTATTTAATAGATTACTTACAACATAGTAAAAGTGATTATTCAAAGATTATTGAAAAAATGAAAACATTTGAAATTGATAAAATACAATATGACAATTTAATAAATGCTATAAAATTAGAAATAAAAAAGTCTGTGAATAATTTATATGATAACTATAAAAATGCTAATCCTACATTAGAAACAAATAGAACATATAAAGAGATTATGGAAAGCCTTATAGATTTTGATAGTTTTACAAATAAGTTTCCATATAAATATTATGATGAGTTTAGATATAATGATGAGAGTATATCTCATTGTGGTTATCCAGATTATATGTGGCAATCAGGTGCAGAAGGAACATATATACATCTAGCGAAGATACCTAATAGTACAAACTGGGTTTTTGAATATAATGAGTACATAGGTGGACCTGAGCTAGATGATTATATTGTTAAATTTGCAATAGTTTCAGATAAAGAAAAAGAAACAATTTTAAAGCATTGGGATGAATTGCAATATAGAAATGAATTACAATTTGAAAAAGATTATGTAGAATCTGTTGCAAGAAGGAAAGAATGTCAAGAAGATGAGGAAGAA
This sequence comes from uncultured Clostridia bacterium, assembly GCA_944393365.1. Lineage (GTDB taxonomy): Bacteria > Bacillota > Clostridia > TANB77 > CAG-508 > CAG-269. The sequence goes on along the minus strand of CALXZZ010000058.1, from coordinate 159 downwards.
ACAATATAGAAACTTGTTGTAATAGTTAGAAAAATTATAGATTTTTTATGATTCATATGATATACTACCTACAGATGAATAGTAATTTATGGAGGTTAAGATGATTAAATCAAATATAAAAAAGCAATTTTCTTGTGATAAAAATAAATTGTGGAATAT
>CALXZZ010000057.1 GCA_944393365.1 uncultured Clostridia bacterium | reverse complement strand
GAATATCAAGCAAAAGCACATAAATATACAGAAGTAATATTTGGAAAAGGAACAACATTTAAAGCAGGAACAATAGGTACAGTAGCTGAAAAAACAGCATATGGATATGTGAAGAAATATTTTGAAGAAAGACATATACCAATAAATAGAGCAGAAACACAAAGATTGGCAGCTGGTTGTACAGGAATAAAAAGGACAACAGGTCAACATCCTGGTGGAATTATAGTTGTGCCAAAAGGAAGAGAAATATATGAATTCTGTCCAGTACAACACCCAGCAGATGACCCAAATTCAGATATTATTACAACACATTTTGATTATCACTCAATAGACCAAAACTTGCTTAAACTAGATATACTAGGACATGATGACCCAACAGTTATAAGAATGTTACAAGATATAACAGGAATCGACCCAACAAAAGTACCATTAGATGATAAGGAAACAATGTCAATATTTAGTTCAACAGATGCTTTAGGAGTAACACCAGAACAAATACACTCACAAGTTGGGAGTTTTGGAATACCTGAATTCGGAACAAAATTCGTAAGAGGAATGTTGGTAGATACAAAACCAAAAACATTTGACGAATTAATCCGTATATCAGGACTTTCACATGGTACAGATGTATGGCTTGGAAATGCACAAAGTTTAATAGAAGCAGGAACAGTAACACTTCAAGATGCAATATGTTGTCGTGATGATATAATGATTTACTTAATGAAAATGGGATTACCACCAAATGATTCATTTAAAATCATGGAATCAGTACGTAAAGGAAAAGTGGCAAAAGGAAAAGAACCAAAGTGGGAGCAATACAAAGAAGAAATGAAAGAACATGACGTTCCAGATTGGTATATAAAATCATGTGAAAAAATAAAATACATGTTCCCAAAAGCCCATGCAGCAGCATATGTAACAAATGCCTTTAGAATAGCATGGTTTAAGGTACATGAACCATTAGCATATTATGCAGCATTCTTTTCAATAAGAGCAGATGAATTTGATAGTGACTGCATGATATTTGGAAAAGAAAAAGTAAAAAATAAAATGAAAGAAATAGACTTACAAGGAAACAATGCAACAGTAAAAGATAAAAACATGTATTCAATATTAGAACTTGTATTAGAAATGTATGAAAGAGGATTTACATTCTTGCCAATGGATTTATACAAATCACATGCAACAAAATTCTTAGTAGAAGATGGAGCAATAAGACCACCATTAAACAGTATACCTGGGCTTGGAACAGTTGCAGCAGAAGGAATTGCAAAAGCAAGAAAAGAAGGAAAATTCATGTCAATAGATGACTTGAAAATACGTTCAAAAGTAGGAAATTCAGTAACAGACTTGTTGAAAAATTATGGTTGCTTGAAAGGCATGAGCCAAAGTAATCAGATTAGTTTGTTTGTTTAATGTCCATTTGGGGACGTTTCCGTTTGGACATTTTTGTCCATTTTGGGACACATCTTAAAAATAGTATTGAATTTTATGTAAAAATATTATAGAATACTCCTAAGTATAAATTATTTAGGAGTAAAAAAATGGGTCAATATTTAGAACAAATAAATCCAATGATAAAAGAATACTTTAAAATATCATCACCAGAAGGAATACCAGACTTTTTGTGGGATTATATAAACACCCCAGAAATGCAAAAACAAAATGGGATTAGCGTATCTTGTGGAACTATATATTCAAAAATGTACAATCAAATTTGGTATTCCAGCTTAGACCATAGTATAGCAGTTGCATTAATCGTATGGAATTTTACAAAAGATAAAAAACAAACATTAGCAGGATTGTTTCATGATATTGCAACACCAGTATTTAAACATACTATTGACTTTATGAATGGTGATTACGAAACACAAGAATCAACAGAAGAATTGACAACAAAAATTATAGAAAATTCACAAGAAATAATGAGTTTGTTAAATAGAGATAATATTAAAGTAGAAGAAGTAGATAACTATCACATATATCCTATTGCAGATAATGATACACCACAGCTTGCAGCAGATAGGTTAGAATATACATTATCAAATGGATTAGGTGTGACTGAAAAATTATGGGGATTAGATGAAGTTAAAGAAATCTATCAAAATATTGAAGTACAAAAAAATGAAGATGGTATAGAAGAACTTGGATTCAAAGATAAGGAGAAGGCAGAAAAATTTGTACATGTAATGAGCAAATTATCATGTTTATATAGAAGGATTGAAACAAAGTATACTATGCAATTTTTAGCTGATATTATGAAAGAAATGTCAGAACAAAAATTAATTACAAAAGATGATTTGTATCTTTATCAAGAAAAAGATATAATAGAGAAAATTGAAAATTGTGAATATGCTAATATTTCAAAATGTTTCAAAATTTGGAAAAATGCAACTAAGATAAACCAAAGTAATGAACCAGTTAATGATAAATATTGTGTAAATATAGATAAAGTAAAAGTTAGATACATCAATCCTTTAGTTGAAATGAATGGCAATAAATTTGAAAGAGTTGATAAAATATCAGAAAAAGCAAATATAGATATAGAAAATACACTAAATTATAAAACAAAGAAATATGCTTATTTGGATTTTAATTTTTGAAGATATTTATGAATTTGAAGTTATAATTTACAGATTTGCTAATATAGAAAGTATGCAAATGGTTGTGAATTATAATGATTTGAAGGATTAATTAGTAAAAGTTTGCTAAAACACTTGAAAAATTCAAAAAAATATAGTAAAATAGGTATGTCAAAAATGGCATACCTTTTTCTTAGCTTTAAGTTAGCACCTAAACTTTGAGCTCAGTTAAAGGAATAAAACAAAATTAGGAGGTGTAAAAATGACAAAGGAAAGAAAACAAGAAATTATAAGTACTTATAAAAGAGATGAAAACGATACTGGTTCACCAGAAGTTCAAATAGCTCTTTTAACAGAAAGAATCAACGAATTGACAGAACACTTAAAAATCCATAAAAAAGACAATCATTCAAGAAGAGGTCTTTTAAAAATGGTTGGTAAAAGAAGAAATCTATTAAATTACTTAGTAAAAAAAGATATTAATAGATATAGAGCAATAGTTGAAAAATTAGGATTAAGAAAATAATTCTACGAAAGTCCCATGTTTATTAGACATGGGCTTTTGTAGGTATAAAATAAAAAAATAAGTTTAAAATAGGTAAAGTAGCTTGTATAATGTACTAATATAATAAGTCAAATAACTTTATAAGAAAAAACATCAAGTAAAAATTAATACATTATAGAGGTTACAATCTATTTAAACTTATTTAGAAAAGAGAAAGGAAGTAATAAAATGTTTAAAACATATGAAACAGAATTAGCAGGTAGAAAACTTGTAATAGAAACAGGAAAAATGGCAGGACTTGCCAATGGAAGCGTATTAGTACGTTATGGAGATACATGTATATTAGTAACAGTAACAGCATCAAAAGAACCAAGAGAAGGAATTGATTTCTTCCCACTATCAGTAGATTTTGAAGAAAAATTATATGCAGTTGGAAAAATACCAGGAGGATTTCTAAAAAGAGAAGGAAAACCAAGTGATAAAGCAATATTAACATCAAGAGCAATAGATAGACCATTAAGACCACTATTTCCAAAAGATTTTAGAAATGACGTTGTAGTTGTTGGAACAGTTCTTTGTGTAGAACAAGACAATTCACCAGAAGTTGCAGCAATGATAGGTGCAGCAACAGCCTTAGCAATATCTGATATACCATTTAATGGACCAACAGCAGCAGTAAATGTTGGATTAGTTGATGGAAAAATAATTATAAACCCAACAGAAGAACAAAGAGAAAAATCAGATTTAACATTAACAGTTGCAGCAACAGAAAAGAAAATAACAATGATAGAAGCGGGAGCAAATGAAGTTCCTGATGATGTAATGTTAAAAGCAATCAAAGAAGCACATAAAGAAATAAAGAAAATTTGTAAATTTATAAAGAAAATCCAAAAAGAAATTGGAAAACCAAAATTCGAATATAAATCATTTGAAGTTGACCATGATGTATATGAATTTGTTGAGTCAAATTTCAAAGATGAAATGAAAGAGGAAGTTCAAGAAGCAGATAAAGAAACAAGAGATAACAATATTGCAGAATTAACAGAAAAAATTGAAAATGCTTATGCAGAAAAATTTGGAGAAGAAGCATTTGAAGAACACAAACAAGACCTTGGAGAAGCAATCTACAAAGTTGAAAAGAAATGTGTAAGAGAATTAATATATAACGAACATAAAAGAGTAGATGGAAGAGGATTAGATGAAATAAGACCACTATCATGTGAAGTAGGATTATTACCTAGAACTCATGGAAGTGCATTATTTACAAGAGGACAAACTCAAGTATTGTCAGTTGCAACTTTAGGAATGATGAGTGAAGAACAAACATTAGATGGAATTGACACAGAAGAATCTAAGAGATATATGCATCACTATAATTTCCCAAGTTACAGTGTAGGAGAAGCAAGACCATCAAGAGGACCAGGAAGAAGAGAAATTGGACATGGAGCATTAGCAGAAAAAGCATTAGTTCCAGTATTACCATCAAAAGAAGAATTCCCATATGCAATAAGAGTGGTATCAGAAGTATTATCTTCAAATGGTTCAACATCACAAGCAAGTATATGTGGAAGCACATTAAGTTTAATGGATGCAGGTGTTCCAATAAAAAGACCAGTTGCTGGTATTTCAACAGGTTTAGTAACAAATCCAGATGATGATAAAGACTATGTAATGTTAGTAGATATCCAAGGATTAGAAGATTTCTTTGGAGACATGGACTTTAAAGTTGGAGGAACTGAAAAAGGTATAACAGCAATTCAAGTAGACATTAAATGTGATGGATTAACATATGACATTATAAAAGAAGCATTTGCTAAAACTAGAAAAGCAAGAGCACATATATTAGAAGATGTAATGCTTCCAGTAATAAGTGAGCCAAGAAAAGAAATATCTAAATATGCTCCAAGAATTGTAAGTACAAAAATTGATGTCGATAAAATAAAAGATGTAATTGGAGCAGGAGGAAAAACAATTAATAAAATAATTGATGAAACAGGTGTAAAAATAGATATTGAAGAAGATGGACAAGTTCTTATATATTCAACAGAACAAGAACAAGCACAAAGAGCATTAGAAATGGTAGAAGACATAGTAAGAGAAGTTGAAATTGGCGGAATTTATTATGGAGAAGTTGTTAGAATAATGAATTTCGGGGCATTTGTAGATTTAGGATTTGGAGAAAAAGAAGGATTGTTACACATTTCTCAAATTTCTAAAGAAAGAATTAAAAACATAGAAGATGTACTTCATGTTGGAGATAAAGTAACAGTAAAAGTAACTGATATAGATGATCAAGGAAGAATTAACTTAACAATGAAAGGCTTAAAACAAAAATAAGAAAAGAGGGATTAGGGGGACGGTCCTTAATCCCTAATCCCAATAACTAAAGAACAAGGAGAACTTTTATGCCAAAGAGACAAAAAACATTAAAAAATAGAATAGCATATTCTATAACACTGATAATTTTACTTATATTACTATATTTTGCATATCAATATTATCAATCAAATAATTTTAATGACTTTGTTAGAAGTGAGGTGGATTTATATACTTCAAACTTCAAAAGAGATAGCAAAATAAAATATAGTAACACAAGAAGTTATAAGATAGAATCACCAGATTACAATGATGCGATGTTTTATAAAACAGTACAAGTAGAAAAAAATACTCCATATAAAGTAACCTGTATGGTTAAAACAAATGGAGTAGAAGCACAAGACATGTTATCAGGGGTAGGAGCGCAAATTGCAATAGAAGGAACAACTGAAAGATCTGTTGCAATATCAGGAACACAAGATTGGCAAAAAATAGAGCTAATTTTTAATAGTAAAAATAGAGAAGAAGTAAATATTGGATTTAGATTGGGAGGATATTTAGGACAAGCAAAAGGCGAAGCATGGTTTTCAGATTTTACAATAGAAGAAGGAATTACTAGCAAAAATGATAACAATTGGAAATTTGCATGCTTTATATTCGAAACAACAGATGTAACAGTAAATGGACAAAGAATCCAGTTGAGTGTAACGCAGAGTGACATTAATGACATAAAAAATACCTTAAACAGATTTCAAAACTCATGTGAAGAATTATCAAAAGGAAAAATGACGGCAGATGTAGATATATACCAAGTAGGAATACCTTTAACAAAATTATCATATGACAATGAATTTGGGTATTATGTAGCACCAGAAGATGTAGAAGAACAAATTAAAAGCACAATAACAAAAGGCGATTATGACCATATATTTGTTGTGATAAGATTGCGGAGATGAAGAACACGAAAATGACATCCAAGTAAATGATTGGATAGGATTAGGTTCTATGGATTATTATGGAATAGGATTTTCAAATATCAGATTGCCGAATGATTCAAGAAGCTATATATATAAATACAATTCTAGGATAAATACATTCCCAGAAGAAGTATTTTTGCATGAATTTTTACATTCTTTAGAAAGAAATGCACAAGAATATGGTTATGATAGACCAGAATTACACGATTATGAAAAATATGGATATGAAAATGAATTATTAGAAGGCCAAAAACAATGGTATACAGACTATATGAATAAAGAAATAAAGACTCAGGAAGGATATGTAGGTTTGCCAGCGGAAATATACACATTAAAACCAGCTAAAAATAGTGATTTTGATTATTCATATAAGATGGAAGATGTGTTTAAACAACCAGAAAATATAATTGAGGAAATAATAGAAATATTTGAAAATTTAGGAAGAAAAATCAAACTAATGTCCATTTAGGGACGTTTCTGTTTGGACATTTTTGTCCTTTTTGGGACACATCTTGTTTATATGATATGTTTAACATATCATATAAACAAGAATTGTATAAAATAAAAGTAAAAGCAAAGTGAGATGAAAGAATGAAAGTAACAGAATTTGATTATGAACTACCAGAAGAACTAATAGCACAAACACCAATCAAAAAAAGAGATGAATCAAGATTGATGGTTTTAAATAGAAAAGAACAAACAATAGAACACAAAATTTTTAAAGACATAATAGACTATTTAAAACCAGGAGATGTGCTAGTAAGAAATAATACAAAGGTAATTCCTGCAAGACTTTATGGAAGAAAAGAAACAGGAGCAAAAGTAGAATTTTTATTATTAAATAATATAGAAGGAGATATCTGGGAGTCAATTGTAAGACCGGGAAATAAATTGCATGTAGGAGCAAAAGTTATTTTTGGAGATGGTATTTTAGAAGCAAAAATATTAGAAGTAATGCCAGGAGGAACAAGAAAAGTAGAATTCAAATATGATGGGATATTTAATGAAATCTTAGATAAAATTGGTTTAATGCCATTACCACCATATATACATGAATCTTTAAAAGAAAAAGATAGATATCAGACTGTGTATGCAAAATATGATGGTTCAGCAGCAGCGCCAACAGCAGGTTTGCATTTTACACCAGAATTATTAGAAAAAATCCAAGAAAAAGGTGTAGAGATTGCAAATGTAACCTTACACGTAGGAATAGGAACATTTAGACCAGTTAAAGAAGATACAGTGGAAGCTCACAAAATGCATTCAGAACACTTCTATATTAAACAAGAGGATGTTGATAAAATAAATAAGGCTAAACAGGAAGGAAGAAGAGTAATAGCAGTAGGAACAACATCATGTAGAGTATTAGAATCAATTGCAGATGAAAATACAGGTATGGTAAAACCAATTGAAGATGACACAGAAATATTTATTTATCCGGGATACAAATTTAAATGTATAGATGGATTAATAACAAATTTTCATTTACCACAATCAACGCTTTTGATGCTAGTATCAGCTTTAGCAGGTAAGGATTTTATAATGAAAGCATATAAAGAAGCTGTAAAAGAAAAATATAGATTTTTTAGCTTTGGAGATGCAATGTTCATAGAATAATAAACAAGTGAATGTGTATAAAATTTTACTCATTACTCGGCTAACATTACAGAATAAATACACTTTGTTAAAAGTAAAGGTAGCAAAAGGAGGAAAGAATGAAACCAGCAGTAACATATGAATTATTACACGAATGTAAACAAACGGGAGCAAGAAGAGGAGTAGTACACACACCTCATGGAGATATACAAACACCAGTATTTATGCCAGTTGGAACACAAGCAACAGTAAAATCAATGACACCAGAAGAACTAAAAGAAATGGTAGGAGCACAAATAATTTTATCTAATACATATCATTTATATCTAAGACCGGGAAACAAAATTGTAAAAGAAGCAGGAGGACTTCACAAATTTATGAATTGGGATAGACCAATTTTAACAGACTGTGGAGGATTCCAAGTTTTTAGTTTAAGTGATTTAAGAACTATAAGTGAAGATGGTGTTGAATTCAAATCACATTTAGATGGAAGTAAACATTTCTTTTCACCTGAATCAGTTATGGAAATAGAAGAAGATTTAGGTGCAGATATAATAATGTCGTTTGATGAATGTTGTCCATATCCATCAACTTATGAATATACTAAAAATTCTATGGAAAGAACAACAAGATGGGCAAAAAGATGTAAAGCAGCACATAAAACGGTGGATAAACAAGCACTATTTGGAATTATCCAAGGAGGATTCTATAAAGACCTAAGAGAGCAAAGTGCAAAAGATTTAATAGAACTTGATTTACCAGGATATGCGATAGGTGGAATAAGTGTTGGAGAACCAAAAGAGGAATTTTTAGACATTTTAAGATATACAGCACCATTAATGCCAAAAGATAAGCCAAGGTATTTGATGGGAGTAGGAACACCAGACTACTTAATAGAAGCAGCAATTGCAGGGATAGATATGTGTGATTGTGTATTACCAACTAGAATTGCAAGAAATGGGACTGCGATGACATGGAGTGGAAAAGTTGTAGTTAGAAATGCAACATATGAAAGAGATTGGGGACCACTAGACCCGGAATGTGATTGTTATACATGTAAAAATTACACAAGAGCATATATAAGACATTTAATAAAAGCAAATGAAATATTAGGAGTAAGATTATTATCAATTCATAATCTTAGGTTCTTGACTAAATTAATGGAAAGGGTTAAAATAGAAATAGAGAGAGATAATTTAGGAACATTTAAAGAAGAGTTTTACAGAAAATATGGATATACTAGGTAAAATCAATATTTAATAGCTCTATATAATTTTAGTATAATAAAGGTGGGATACAAATGAATCTAATCGAAGAGAGTTTTCAAACTAAAGAAGAAAAAAAGAAAAAAATGGCTACGAAAATCATATTAGGAGCAATAATAGTAGTGGTTTTAGTCATAGTGGGAATTGTTTCTTATTTGTTATATGTACAAAGTACAATTTTAAGAGTAACACTTGATGGACAACAAAATGATCAATTGAAACAGCTATTAGTATTTGAAGATGATGGAACAATTTATGTACCAATAAAAGAAATAGCAAGTTATTTAGGATATGATAGTTTTAATGGAGAATATAGTGACAGATCTGAAAGTCAAAGTAAATGCTATGTTCAAAGTGATAATGAAGTAGCTAATTTTACATTAGGTTCAGATATGATATATAAATTGGATTTAACTCAAAGAAATGCAGATTATGAATATGTACAAATAAAAAATCCAGTAAAAGCAATTAATGGAGTATTATATACTACAACAGAAGGAATGCAAGAAGCATTTAATGTAAGTTTTTCATATGATCAAGATACAAATAGAATAGCAATTTATACATTGCCATATCTAGTACAATTTTATACACCATATGCATTAGATTATGGTTATACTGAAATAAGTGAAGTATTTGCAAATCAGAAAGCAATATTAGATGGCATGTTAGTAGTATCAAATGATAAAGCTATGGGAGTTGTTGATACAGATGGAAAAAGTATATTAGAAGCACAGTATGATAATATTACATACTTACCAAATGTAGGAGATTTCTTAGTAGAAAGTAATAGACAAGTAGGAGTTTTATCAAGAAGTGGACAAACTAAAGTAGATATAATTTATAATAGCTTAACATTAATGGATAGTAATGCAGGATTATATGTTGCAAGTAGAGATAATAGATATGGTGTTATAGATACAAATGGTGTTATAAAAATACAAGTTGAGAATGATCAAATTGGAATTGATATATCTAGATTCACACAAAATAATATAAAGAGCAAATATTTATTGGCTGACAATTTAATACCAGTAAAAAAAGGAAACTATTGGGGATTATTTGATAAAAATGGAAATCAGGTAGTAGATTTTGAATATGATAGCTTTGGATATATTGCTTCAAACAGTAGAGATGCATACAGCTTGTTAGTTATTCCAGATTATAATGTAATAGTAGCTGGTAGAGATGATAAATATACATTATTAAATTCTTCAGGTGAAATGTTATTTGGATTAGTTGCAGATGATATATATATGACAATTAGTGGTGGAGAAAAACATTATTATATAAGTGTAAATGACAATATAATAGATGCAGAAGAGTACCTAGAATCAAGAGGAATAAGAAACCAAAATAGTAGCTCAAGTTCAAATACTTCAAGTAGTTCAAATACAACAAATTCAAACAATTCATCTAATTCAGCACAAAACGACAATAGCGGAACAAATAATGAACAAGATGTAGAAGAAAATAATCAAGATTAAGAAAATTAGAATAAAGATAATTAGAAATGCCCAGTAAAAGAATAAAAAATAATTTTATAGTAAAAGTAGAAATAAAAAATAGCAGATTAAGTATGATTAGGATTACTTAGTCTGCTATAATTTTGATTTTGACCACCCATTCCAATAGAAAATTTTTCAAAAATGTTGTATAAATATAAATAGTGTGTAAAAGCAATTCATATAAAAAATAAAAA
>CALXZZ010000056.1 GCA_944393365.1 uncultured Clostridia bacterium | reverse complement strand
AATAGAGCATTAGATACATATAGAAAAAAAGGATATTCAGATGAATGGATAAATCAAAGATTAAAGACTATTGATATAAGAAAAGAATTCACAGATGAATTGAAACAAAAAGGAATAAGTGAGAGTAAAGATTTTGCTATTTTAACGAATATTTTAACACAAGTTTGGAGTGGATATACTGTAAAAGAATATAAAAATTTAAAAGGGCTAAAAAAAGAAAATTTACGAGATAATATGACAAATATGGAATTAGTTTTAAATATGTTGGCAGAAACATCTTCTACCGAAATATCTAAAAGCACTAATAAAAAGGGATTCAATAATGCAAAACATTCTGTGATTAAAGGTGGAAATATAGCAAAGATAGCAAAAGAACAATTAGAAAAAGAAACAGGTAAAAAAGTTATATCAGGTAGAAATGCAAGAGAGATGAGAAATTTAGAATTAGAAACAAAAAAAGACGAAAAAAATAAAATTATATAAAAGTATATGCAAATTAAAGGAAATATGATATAAGTAAATACAAATAGAGAGAATGACAAAATAAAAATTTAACAGATGAGGTTGAAAAATTGTAATTGTATTTTTCAGCCATATTTGCGTTTGGAAAAGGAGGGGTTAAAAGTGAAAAAAATTTCTAAAATTGCAATAATAGGTGGACCCGGAACAGGAAAAACAACTTTAGCAGATAATTTGGGAAAGGTGCTAGAATTACCAGTTTATCATATAGATGGGATTCATCATCTGGCAAATTGGAAACCAAGAGATAAAGATGAGAGGGACAGAATAATTTTAGAAAAGGTAGGAGAACCTAAATGGGTTATTGATGGAACGTATCAATCTACTTTAGAAAGCAGAGTGAAAGCTGCAGATTTAGTGATATTTTTAAATTATTCTAGAATGGCAAGAATGAAGGGTATATTGTCAAGATATTTTAAGCGTAGAGGTAAGGAAAAACCAGAAATACCAGGTTGTAAAGAAAAAATGGATTGGGAATTTTTGAAATTTACATTGAATTGGAATAATACTAAGGGGAAAATAATAAAAGATGTGCTTGCGAGAAATACTGATAAAAATGTTTTGGCTTTTAAAACCAGAAGAGAATTAAATAGTTGGTATGAAATTGAGTTTAATAGAAAAATCGAAAGTCAATAAAAACCCTACAAAAAAATTATGTAAAATTAAAAATTTGTTTGCAATATGAGCGTATATATGGTATAATTAATGCGAAAAATTGCTAAAAAGAGAACTTTATTAAAGTTAAAAGTAAAAAGGAATGAAAAAATGAGAAGTGAATTAGATTTTGTATTAAAGGAACTTGCTCAATACATAATTTATGGAGAAGAAAATATAAAAAATGCTTATAAAGAAGAGAAAATAATTCAATTAGATAAAAATATAACTGATATAAACAAGGTTTATAAAAAATTTCAAAGAATTGAAAAAGACAATTATTGGAGAATGGATGAAGATGAAATTTTTTACAGACAAGCAAAATATTTAGAAAATTTTGAAGACAATTATGAAGTAAAAAATGTTCATAGAAATAGTTATAATATTTTTGGAGTGGACTATACATATTCAAATTTTTCATTTACTGATTTTAGAACATATTTTTCGTGGAGAACAAAAATAAGAAAAGGTGAATTTGAATTAATAGACTGGGAATATGAGCAAATTTATATAAACGAACTATTAAATCAAATAGGGTGTAAAGATGAAAATGATGTAATAGAAAAATTAATTGACTTTTGGAAAGGATATAGGCAATGCACATTAAAGATTGATAGTGTAATGCCTAATATTATCAAAGAATTTTACATTACAAATGGTTTTAAAATACCATATACAGAAATTATGAAAAAATTTCCTATTGAAATTAAAACACAAGCTAAGGATTTAAAAGACATAAATAAAGGAATATATACAGATAAGATAGATTTCTTAGATGAAATTTCAACATATAAAATAGCAAAAAGCAAGTTATTAGAAACAAAATATGGATATCTGTTAAATCAATGTATAGAAAAAATTTTTACTAAGTTAAATCAAAAATTTAAAGAAAATGATATTTCATTATCAGAAATGTTAATGTATAAGCATGAAACAGAATACTGGTGGAATCCACTTAGAAATTATAATATTTTTCATGAAAAAAAGCCAATTGGACCAATCATTATTGAAGGTATTGAAAAGTATGAATGTCTAAATGGTATGTGGAATAAGACGATTTATTCTGAGAATAGAAAGTATAGAAACACAATAGGATATATATTAAAAACAATGGAGTGTTATATAAGAGAATATTTAGGGTATAGAAAGTTGAAACTTCCAGGAAAAAATGAAATTATAAAAGATATTGGAGAATATTATTGTTCAGATAAAACTAGAAATATTTTACGAAAAATATACGAAATGAATTTACAAGAGATTATTCAAATAGAAACAATTAAATTCTTAGAAGAAAATAAAATCCCAAAGATGATATTTAAAAAACCAAAAGAAAAACAAGATGAATTTGAGCAAGAAGAAAAAATAGAGGTAGTATTTAATCAAGAGCAATTTGCAAAAATTAGAGAAAAATCAGAAGAAATTCAAAAAGCACTAATTATAGAAGAAAATGATGAAGAGATTAAAAATAGTGTAGTAAGAGAAGAAAGTATTGAGAATGACAAAGAAATAAGCGAAATTAAAAAATATACAATAGACAAACCTAAAGAAGTAGCTAACACGCAAGAAGAAAATGTATTTAAAAAATTTGCATATAACTTAAATCCAGAAGAAAAAGAAATAATAAATGTTTTATTAGAAAAACAAGATGTTGAAAACAAAATAATGAAAATTGCACAAAGTCACAATGAAATGTTAGAAGTAATAATATCTAATATTAATGATAAAGCACTAGAAACAATAGGTGATACAGTAATAGAATCTGATATGTCATCTATTTATGAAGATTATGAAGAAGAAATAAAGAAGGGAATGAAACAAATATGGCAATAAAAGTACCAAGAAGAATAGCAACGACACTAATGAATTCTTTAAAAGGAGGAGTTGTACCAAGAATAGGACTTCGGATATATAGCAGTAGGTAGAGAACAAGAAATTAAAGCTTTATTAAATGATGTTGATATTATAGAAGAAGGAGGTTCTACATTCAGATTTTTGGTTGGAAGATATGGAAGTGGAAAAAGTTTCCTACTTCAAACTATTAGAACACATGTCATGGATAGAGGATTTGTTGTAATAGATGCAGACCTTTCGCCAGAAAGAAGATTAATGGGAACTAAAGGGCAAGGATTAGCAACATACAAAGAATTAATTCAAAACATGTCAACAAAAACAAAACCAGACGGACAAGCACTTCCATTAATATTAGAAAAATGGATTTCAGGAATAAAAACACAAGTTATGCAAGAAATTGGAGAAAATGCAGATGATAAGGAATTTTCTAAAAAGGTAAAAAGCAAAATTTTTGAGAATATTTCTAGTTTAGAAGGTATGGTACATGGGTTTGATTTTGCTAAAGTAATAAATATGTATTATGAAGCATATGAAGAATCAGATGATGAGAAAAAGTCAAAGGTACTAAAATGGTTTAGAGGTGAATATTCAACAAAAACAGAGGCAAAAAATGAGCTTGGAATTAATATCATAATAACAGATGATAATTGGTATGAATATGTAAAATTATTTGCTATATTTTTGGTAAATGCGGGATATAAAGGAATGTTGATGTTAATAGATGAATTAGTAAATTTATATAGAATTCCAACATCTGTTACAAGACAATATAATTATGAAAAGATTTTAATGATGTATAATGATACTTTACAAGGAAAGGCAAAATATTTAGGAATAATAATGGGAGGAACTCCACAATGTGTGGAAGATACACGAAAAGGTATCTTTAGTTATGATGCATTACGTTCAAGACTGACAGAAGGAAAATTTGCATCAGAAGATACTGTTAATTTATTATCACCTATTATAAGATTAAAACGTCTAACACCAGATGAAATGTTTATTCTTACTGAAAAATTGAGAGATATACATTCAGATTTACATGAATACAAGAGTGAGTTAACTCAAGATGATTTGATGCAATTTATTAAAATAGAATATGAAAGAGTAGGTGCAAATACTAATATTACACCAAGAGAAGTGATTAGGGATTTTATAGAACTATTAGATATTTTATATCAAAATCCTAATAAAACGTTTGCTGATATTATTGAAAATGAGAAGTTTGAATTTGCAAAAGGAGATAATACTGAAGAAGAAGAGAATCGTGAGTTTGAAGATTTTGAGGTTTAAGTATGAGAAATGTTTTTGAAAGATTAGCACCATTTATTCAGGAATATATATATAGAAATGGATGGTCAGAAATAAGACCAATACAGGTGGCTGCATGTGACTTGATACTAAATACAGAGAATAATATACTATTAGCTTCTGGAACAGCGTCAGGAAAAACAGAAGCAGCTTTTTTGCCTATTTTAACAGATATATATGAAAATCCTAGTCATTCAGTGGCTGTCCTTTATATTAGTCCACTAAAAGCATTAATTAATGACCAATTCATAAGAATAGAAGAAATGTTAGAAGAAACTGATATACCAGTAACAAAATGGCATGGAGATGTACCACAAAATGCAAAAAGTAAACTTATAAGAAATCCAAAAGGAATATTGCAAACAACACCAGAGTCTTTAGAAGCAATGCTTATGCGAAATCCTGGAAATATATTAAAACTATTTTCAGATTTGAGATATATTGTAATAGATGAGGTTCACTATTTCATGAATGATGACAGAGGTTTGCAAACTTTGTGCATTATAGAAAGAATACAAAGAATAATTGGAAAAGAACCAAGAAGAATAGGATTATCTGCAACTTTAGGTGACTATGAATTGGCTACACAATGGCTAAGTGCAGGAACAAAAAGAAAAACAGTTATACCAAGTGTACCAGAAGAAAAAAGGAAGATACGATTAGGAATTAAATATTATGAAATAGAAGAAAAAGAAGATGAAACGTCAATTTTAGATTATTATAAAGATTTATATGAAAAAACATTAAATAAAAAATGTATTATATTTTCTAATTCAAAATCAGAAGTAGAAGAAAATATAGCACATTTAAAGAAAATAGCTAAAAATCGAAATACAAAAGACATATACTATGTGCATCATGCAAATATTTCTAATTCACTTAGAAGACAAGCAGAAGAACAAATGAAATCAGAAGAAGAAAATGCTATTACAGGAGCAACAGTAACCTTAGAATTAGGAATAGATTTAGGAAAGTTAGATAGAATAGTACAAACAGGTTCACCATTTACTGTATCTAGCTTTGTTCAAAGACTTCGGGAGAAGCGGAAGAAGAGGACAACCTGCTGAAATGTTATTTCTATTTAAAGAAGAAAAAGATAATAAACCAAAAGAATTCTACCAATTAATAGATTTTGAGTTTATCAAATGTATTGCAATAATAGAACTATATTTGAAAGAAAAATGGATAGAGCCAAAAGAAAAAAATGATTTGCCATATTCTTTATTATATCACCAAACAATGAGTTTTTTGTTTGGAATGGGTGCAGTAAGTCCAAAAGAATTAGCAAGATACATATTAACATTGACAGCTTTTAAAAAAGTGCCTAAGGAAGATTATCAAAAATTATTGCGATATTTATTAGAAAAACAAGAAATAGAAAAAGATGAAGAAGGAAATCTTTTGATTGGGATGCAAGGAGAAAGAAAAGTTAATAATTTTCAATTTTTTTCAGTTTTTAGTACACCAATAGAATATTCAGTAAGAGACGGTTCACAAGAGATTGGAACAGTACAGACACCATATATAGTTGGACAACAATTTGGACTTGCAGGATTTACTTGGAAAGTTATAGATATTAATGAAGAAAAAAGACAAATATTTGTTAAAAAAGTAGGAGGAATATCTAAAATTGGTTGGAATGATGATGGAAACATATTTGTAAATACTAAGATTTTGAAAAAAATGCAAGAAGTTTTAAGCAAGCAAGAAGAATATAGATATTTAGATTTAAATAGTGTGCATAAGTTAAGAGAACTACGTCAAATAGCTAATAAAACAAATATATTAGAAAATAAGGTTGTAACAATTGTAAAAGGAGTATATGGAATTTTTCCATGGTTAGGAACTAAAGAAATGTTAGCACTTAGCTTTAGTTTGAAACAAAAAGAAATAGAAAATCAAATTTTTTATAGAGCTGGAATACCTATCTTTATTGAAATAAAGACAAAGAAAAGTAAAGAAGAAATAGAAAATATATTAGAAGAAATAAAACATGAAAGTATAGATAAAGAACAATTTGAAATACCAGATATTTTGCAAAAATCGGGTAAATATAATTATATTATTCCTAAGGATTTGTTGAAAAAACAGTTTATAGAAGATTGTATAGATGTAGAAAATATGCAAAAGTATTTATAAAAGTGTTTATTTGTGATATAACTTGATAAATATAGTAATACTTTTTACAAGGAGAAAATCAAGAATGAAGTATGTAGAAAATAATAAAACAATAGAAAAAGAATTAGAAGGAAAAGTTAAATGTAAAGAATTATCAAATGAGCAATGGCAAGAATTGGTCTGTGATTTATTAAAAATTATTCCTGAAAATAAATTTACAAGAGCAAATTATTTAATTAATAAAGGTGAAATGCAGGAGAAATTAACATTTAAAGAAATAAATAAAATAATAGATAAAGTAATATCTGATGCAGAAAAAGGACTCTACTGTGATGAGTCGTATTATGACTATTCGTTAGATGAAGAGGTCGTAATAGGAGATGAATCTTGGATTGATGAAATTGACAGAGCTTTTAGAGGAATAAAAGGATTATTTGGTGAAAAGAAATATAATGAAGTTGTAGATTTATATGAAAAGATATTCGATATTACAGAAAGAAATCATGAGGAATTACATAGTTTATTACCTAATTATTATCATGTTGAAGATATGCTTGAATGTAAAATACAAGAACACTATTTAAATTATTTAAATGCAATATATTATGCAGATGATGTAAATAAGATTGAAAAATTTGAAAAAGCTTTTGAAGAGCATAGATATAATTTAGATGCTTATGTGATTCATGAATTTTCTAAAAAACATGAAAAGTTTAGAAATGAAATGATTATACCAATAGTAAATAAATTAACAGAATGTGATAAATGGTTTTCATATAAAATTGTATTTCAACTTTTAATTGAAAAAAATGGTACAGAAGAAGTATTTAAGTTTTTACAAAAAAACAGCGTAGATAATGTGAGAATATTTGAATTATTGTGCGAATTTATGATGAATAAATTTGAATATAATAAATTATTAGAATATTTATTTGCATTAGAAAAAATAAATATGAAAGATGGACAAAAAGAATTAATATATAAAAAGATTATTGATTTATGTGATATAATGAAAGATGATGAATTAAAAAGGAAATATTTATATAATATAAATGATTTACATCCTAAACTTGTATATACATTACAAATTTGTGAAAATCTTTCAGTTGATAATCAAATCAAAGAAATAACAAAATTAAGTGATAAATTTGTTGTTGTTAAAGAAAAAAATGAACGTGAGAAAATTTTGATTGACCTTATTTTAGGAAAAATAGAAAATGTATATGTAATATTTGAAAAACTAGATAATTATGATAAAGAGCGTGTTGAAAACTTAATATTTTATTATTTGTTATTTTTTGGAAGCAGAAAGAATAATGAAAAGAAATTAATAAGAGAGAAATTTGTAGAAGAGATAGAAGATATAGAAAATAACTTAGATACGGACTTGATTTTTAAAATAATGCAAGCTACCAAAAAAGAAATTCCAGAAGAACTGATAGAGAAAGTGGAAAAACAATTTGAAAATAAAATATCAAAAATAACTAAAAAGTATTTAAAGACACAACAACGTGGAAGATATCAAGAAGTTGCAGATTATTTAATTGCATTTGTTGAATATTTGAGTCAAGAGGGCAGAGTAAACGAATGTAAGATTTTATTACAGAAATTTCAAGAGGAATATACACATTATAATGTTTATAAAAAATGTTTAAAAAATTCATTAGAAAGAAGTAGTGTAGGAGAGTGAAAAAATGGAAGAAAAAATAAAAGAATTAACATTGCTATTATTATATTTAAATTCTTGGATAGAAAAAGAACCATATGGAGAATTTCATAGAGCATGGAAAGGGTATGATTTTGATATACTGAACGCATTAGAGGATGAACACTTAATAGGAGGAAGCACACATAAAGCAAAATCTACATATTTAACAGAAGAGGGAGTAGAAAAAGCAAAAGAATTAATGAAAAAATATAAGATTAAAGAAAATTAATATAGTGTTAAGGAGTTAAAAGATGTTAAATAAAAATAAAATAATAAATGAATTAAAAAATAAAGAATTTATAGTAAGAAATGCAATATATGAACATATATGTGATTTGCACTTATATGATGATGAAGATATAAATAAAGCATTTATAGTTTTTTTACAAGATAATTATAATTTGAAAATAAACTATGCAGGGTTAATTTATTCAAAATTAAACAAAGATATAATAGAATGTTTAATACAAATTTATTTTAATGAAAAAGATGAAAGTATTAAAGAGAAAATAGAAGATGTATTAGTAAACCATTATGAATTAATAAAAGATTTGAACTATAATTTTGAGGAAATTTTTCAGGATAAATATAATTTAGTATTATACAAAAAAATTAAACATTTTATTAATAAAAAACCAGATGAATTATTAGAACTATATATAAAAAATATAGAACAATATTGTTTAAAAGATGAAGAAACATATATATCTAATATATTAAGAAAGGGAATGGAAATAGCGTTAACTCAAACAGAGCAAGGGAAAATTGTATTTATTTTATATGTTTTATCTCTTATGGGAGTGGAAGAGTTAAACAATAAGGCTTTTAAAGATATAATAACAGACAATCATCTAATGGAGTTTCGAAAAATACATTTACCATACTTAATACATCCATTATGCAAAATTGCAAGTCATTCATATGCAAGTATTATATTATTGTTTTATTTTACAGATATGGATTTTCTAGAATATGCAGATGAGTGTAATCATTATTTTTCGAATATCTGTAACAAAGAATTTGTTACAAGCTATATGGAAATATTAAATAAATTGGAAAAAAGAGAATTGCCAGATTATTTTTACGATATAGCAGAATATTTAAATTCAAAAGAAATAGATGATTTCTTATTAGAAAAAATAAATACAAGTAAAGATAAAGAAGTTATATCTAATATAATTCGAATATTAGCAAGTAAATTTGATAATAGAATCATTAAAATAGCTTTAGATAAAATAGAAAATGACGATTTTTATAACGAGGATGGAGAACTGTGTTTAGCGTTAGCACCACTATTAATTGTAGAAAAAAGAAATGATGAAATATCAAAAAGGATTATTAAAGAAGCAAAAGATTTTTTTGATACAGAAGAAATTTTAGAATTTGAAGATGATTATGAAGAAGACGATTAAAAGAAAAACCACATATAAAAAGGCCAGAAAAATACATGGAGAAATAACAAATAACTTTTAAGAGATAAAAAATAAGCCAATTAAATTTCATTAGTCTAGTTGGACAAAAGGACCTTACTCATTTGTAAGGTTTTTTTGATTTTTTTATTACAAAAGAGATATATTATAAAGTAATAATAGAATATGATAAAGAAAGTTTTATAGATATAATATCTGATAGAGTAAAACATAAGTTTTTAAGAAAAAATAAAAACAAAAATTCGTAAAAGTATTGAAAATAATTAATAAATATGATATAAATAGAAATTATAGAACAATATTAATTTAATAGTATGATTTAAAAGCTGATAGGAGTTGATATACATGGCAAATAATTTAGTAAATAAAACAGAAAAAGACTTTGAAAGTATTAAACATGTAGATGAAAATGGAGTTGAATTTTGGTATGCTAGAGAACTAATGACAATGTTGGAATATAGCAAATGGGGAAATTTCAAAAATGTAATAACTAAAGCAAAAGATGCCTGTAAAGGTAGTGATATTGCACAAGAGGAACACTTTGCCGACGTCGGGAAGGTGTTAAAAGTAGGAAATAATGCTGAAATGGAAATAGACGATATAAAACTTACAAGATATGCATGTTATTTAATTGCACAAAATGGAGATAGTAGAAAAAAAGCAATAGCATTAGCACAAACTTATTTTGCAGTACAAACTAGAAAACAAGAAATAACAAGACAAGAATATGAACAATTAAGTGAAGATGAAAAAAGATTATATACTAGAAAAAATGTAAAAGATAAAAAAAAATATTTATTTGATACAGCAAAATCAGCAGGTGTGAAAAATTACGGAAAATTTAATAATTATGGATATAGAGGATTATATAATGGAGAAACTGCAAAAGATATAGCTAATAGAAAAGGAATATCAGAAAAAGAAGATATATTAGATTATATGAGTAGTACAGAATTAGCAGCTAATTTATTTAGAATTACACAGACAGATGAGGTTTTAAAAAATAAGAATATAGATAATGAAGATGATGCTTGTATAACACATCATAATGTAGGGCAGGCTGTTAGGCAAACTATAAAAAGAATTGGTGGTACAATGCCAGAGAATTTACCAACACCAAGTAAAAGTGCAAAGCAAATTGAAAAAGAAAAGAATAAAAGAATTTCATCAAAAGCTAAAAAGAAATTAAAATAAAAAACACTACCTACGGTATATTCATACTTTCAGTAGTTCAATTCAATAATAGCAGAAAATATGATAAAAGTAAAGAGAAAAATAAAAGTTATAGCAAATTCATATAGTTTATCTCCAATTACAAAACGAAGTAGAGCTTTAGTAATAAGGAAAATGAGAACAAAATTTTGCTAAAGCGTTAAAAAATTTTAAAATTAATGATATAAGTATTATATCAATTAAAACAATGGAAAATGATAAAAAAATTAACATATAAAGGAAAGAAAATTATATCTAATAAAAA
>CALXZZ010000055.1 GCA_944393365.1 uncultured Clostridia bacterium | reverse complement strand
GTCTAAACTCACGTAACTCTGTCAAAATTGTTTTTGCCATTACATCTTCCATCAGCATAACCTCCTTTATAAAATTTCGCTAGCTCTTGATAGGTCATATTTAATCATATATTCTAGTAGATGTCAATAGAAAACTAAAAAGTTTTTAAACTTTTTAGTTTTAACTTGATGTATTGGTAAATTATACTGATTCTTATAAATTATTTAACAAGTCTTTCAGTTTCTTTTGCAATCATTAGCTCTTCATTTGTAGGAATAACATACACTTTAACTTTTGAACTTGGTTTTGAAATAACTTTTTCTTCTCCTCTCATGTTATTTGCATCTTCATCAATTTCTACTCCCATAAATCTTAATTGTTCACAGATACCTTTTCTGATATTAATTTGATTTTCTCCTACTCCACCTGTAAATACAATATAATCAACGCCATTCATCGCAACTGCATATTTTGCAATATAACTTGCAATCGCATATTTAAAACTTTCCATAGCAATTTTTGCTGTTTCATTATCATTATAACTTTCTTTTTCAATTACTCTAAAATCTGGTGCTAATCCAGATATTCCAGAAACTCCTGATTCTTTATTTAAAATATTTTCCATTTGTTCTGGAGATAATTTTTCTTTTTTCATTAAATATAATAATATTGATGGATCTAAATCTCCACTTCTTGTTACCATTGGAATTCCTCCAAGTGGTGTTAGTCCCATACTTGTATCTACTGATTTTCCGCCTTGTACTGCACAAATACTTGAACCTTGTCCTAAATGACATGTTACAATTTTTAAATCTTTAATATCTTTTCCTTCTATTTCAGCTAGTCTTTGTGATACAAACATATGAGAAGTTCCATGGAATCCATATTTTCTTATTCCATATTTTTCATAATATTCATATGGAATTGGATAGATATATCTTTCTTTTGGGATTGATTGATGAAATGCTGTGTCAAATACTCCTACCATTGGTTTTCCTGGCATTACATTTTTACATGCTTCAATTCCTAAAATACATGCTGGATTGTGTAATGGTGCTAAATCTGAATATTCTTTCAAAACATTTTCTACGTTTTCATCTATAACAACAGATTCAGAAATTTTTTCTCCACCATGTACTAATCTATGTCCTATAGCTTCAATTTCATCTAAGCTGTCTATTACTTTGTATTCTGGATTTGTTAATTGTTTTAATGTGAATTCTATTGCTTCTGTATGATTATATGCTGGATTGTCTATTTTTATTTTTTGTCCATTTACTTTGTGTGTAATAAATGCTTCTTTTTCTCCTATTCTTTCATATTTTCCAGAAGCTAATACTTCTTCTGTTTCCATGTTAATTAATTGGTATTTTAGTGATGAACTACCACAATTTAAAACTAAAATTTTCATTTGATTAAATCCTCCCTATTTTTTATTTTACTAATTTTAATGTTTCCCTTGCTATCATTAATTCCTCATTTGTAGGAACTACATAAACTTTAACTTTTGAATCTTCACTTGAAATTTCTACTTCTTCTCCTCTTATCTTGTTTTTCTCTTCATCAATTTTGACACCTAAAAACTCCAAATGCTTGCATATAGCATCTCTTGATATTGGTCCTTTTTCACCAACACCTGCTGTAAATGTAAGAACATCAATTCCATTCATTGCAACAGCACATCTTGCTACATAACATGCAACTAAATAATGAAATACATCTAAAGCCAATTTTGCATGTTTCCCACCTGATAAAGCCTCTGCTTCAATATCTCTAAAATCTACTGAAACTCCTGAAATTCCATATGCACCTGATTCTTTATTTAGAATAAAATTCATATCATCTGGTGTTAAATTTTCTTTTTCCATTAGATATGTAACAATTGATGGATCCAGATCTCCACTTCTTGTTCCCATTGGAATACCGCCAAGTGGTGTTAATCCCATACTTGTTTCAACTGATTTACCACCTTTAATTGCACACACACTAGCACCTTGACCTAAATGGCAATTTACTATTTTCAAGTCTTTTATGTCTTTTCCCATAATTTCTGCAACTCTATGAGATACATATTGATGTGATGTTCCGTGAAATCCATATTTTCTAACTCCATATTTTTTGTAATATTTATATGGAATTGGATAAATATATTTTTCCTTTTCTATTGTTTGATGAAAAGCTGTATCAAATACTGCAACCATTTTCATGTTTGGCACAATTTTTTTACATGCTTCAATTCCTAGAATAGCTGCTGGATTATGAAGTGGTGCTAAATCAATACATTCTTTTATTCCTTCTAAAACCTTATCATCGATTAAAACTGCATCACTAAATTTTTCTCCCCCGTGTACTACTCTATGGCCAATTCCGCCTAATTCATCTAAACTTTTTATTACACCATAATGCTCATTTGTTAATCTTTTTAAAACAAATTCTATTGCTTTTTCATGATTTTTTGCTGCATGTTCAAATTTGTGCTTTTCTCCATTTACTTTGTGGGTTAAAAATGAATTTGGTTGGCCTATTCTTTCAAAATATCCTTTTGCTAATACTTTTTCTGTATCCATATCAATTACTTGATATTTTAATGATGAACTTCCAGAGTTTAAAACTAAAATTTTCATACATACTCCTCATTTCATTTTAATTTTTATTTTGTTGTGCTTGAACTGCTGTAATTGCTACAACCCCAGCAACATCATCACTGCTGCAACCTCTTGATAAGTCATTTACTGGTTTTGCAATACCTTGACAAAGTGGTCCATAAGCCTCTGCTTTACCTAATCTTTGTACTAATTTATATCCAATATTTCCCGCATTTAAATCTGGAAATACCAATACATTTGCTTGACCTTTTAAAGGACTTGTTGGTGCTTTCATTTCTGCAATTTCTGGAATTATAGCTGCATCTAATTGTAATTCTCCATCTATTATTAAATCTGGTACTTTTTTTCTTACTTTTCCTGTTGCTTTTATAACTTTTTCAGTTAAAGCTGATTTAGCACTTCCATGCGTAGAATATGATAACATTGCTACTTTAGGTTCTTTTTCTACCAATTGTCTAAAACTTTTGCTAGATGAAATCGCGATTTCTGCAAGTGCCAATTCTCCCGGATTTTCATTCAAACCACTATCAGCAAAAATAAATGTACCATTTTCACCATATTCACAATTTGGAACTACCATAACAAAAAATGCTGAAACAAGTTTAGTACCAGGTGCTGTTTTCAATATTTGAAGAGCTGGTCTTAATGTATCAGATGTAGAATGTATTGCTCCAGATACTAATCCATCTCCTTCGCTTTCTTCATCTTTTAACATTAACATTCCAAAATACACAGGATCTTTTGTCAATTCTCTTGCCTGCTCAAGTGTCATTCCTTTTTCTTTTCTAAGATTATATAATAATTCTACATATTTATCATAATCTTTTGAATTATCTGGTTCAACTATTTTAGCATTTTCTATATTGATATTATTTTCTTTTGCCTTTTTTTCAATATCTTTTCTATTTCCTATTAAAATAATTTTTGCATATTCTTCTTTTACAACTTTCTCAGTTGCTTTTAATATACGTATATCTTCAGCTTCTGGAAGTATAATTGTTTTTATATCTTGTTTTGCTCTTTGTTTTATATTGTCTATAAAAGCCATTTTGTTCCTCCTTCTTGTTATTTATTGTAATATTTTTTAGTAAGTTTTATAGTTAGCTATAAATCTTACTTTAACATTATATAAGTAAAAAGAAAATTTCACAAGCATTTTATTCAAATTTATATAATTTATAAAAATAGTGCTTAAAAATTATTGCAATAAAGCCTTAATATCTTCATCTTGCTGTAATTCTTTTGAAATAAAATGAAATGCATCTTTATTTTGTTTAACTGCAATTAAAGCTAATTCTTTGTCATTTCTTAATCTACTACTTGCATATTTTATAATAATTCCCTTATTTTCCACAGCCTCTTTTACAATTTCTCTATCATCTCTTAACTCTTCACTTGCAAAATATAATGCTTGACCATAACTTTTACAAGCCTTTTCCATAATTTCTCTATCAGCTCTTAAATTTTCTGATGCATAACAAATTGTCCAAGGTGCACCTTCAACACCTTTTAATATCACTTCTTTATCATCTTTTAGTTTTGTACTTGCAAATTCCAAAGATTCTGCATCTTGATTCAATGCTGTCATTACAACTTCTTTATCATTCTGAAGTTCTGGTGAAACTAAATCTAAAAACTTACCATTTTCTGATACAGCCTTTAATACATATTCTCTATTATCTTTATTTTGCTCAACATCTTCTGCAGTCATTTTAATTCATCTCCTTTAAACAGGGATTGGGGGACGGTCCTAAAAATCCCTAAAAGCAGGGATTTTTAGGACCGTCCCCCTAATCCCTCTTTCTAAATTTTTGCTATTAGTGCTTTTATTTTAATTCCTTGTTCTGAAAACATTTTCTCATGTTCTGTTTCTATATTTTTTTCAAATATCGGTTCTTGATGTAAATCATACGTTCTACTTATTATCTCAAATCCTGCCTCTTCAAAATAAATTAAACTTGAATTAAATAAATCGTCATCATCTGTTTTAAAATAAATCTCCGCATTGTCCTTCAAAAACTCTTTATACTTTTCTAATTGTCTTGTATGTGTTAATCTTTTTTTATGATGCTTTCCTCTTGGCCAAGGATTACAAAAGTTTATATAAATTCTTTCTACATTATCTACTTTATCTAAAATCAAATTTATTCTTTCAATATCAAATCTAGTAATTAAAACATTTTCAGGTTCAATATTTTCCTCTTTATAGCTTTGTTCTATATTCCTTTTAGCTAATCCAAGCATTGCATCTATTAAGTCAATTGCTAGATAATTGACATTTTGATTTTCTAAAGCTAATTTTGAAATAAATTGACCTTTTCCACATCCTAATTCTATCATAAATGGTAAATCTGGATTTTTAAAATGCTCTTTCCACTTACCTTTCCATTTTTCAGGTTCGTCTTCATAAAATTTACTAGCTTCTAATTCTGGTCTTGCCCATTTCTTATATCGAATTCTCATTTCATAACTTCTCCTTCTAATATTATGCTTTTTCTTTGCATATTTTATCAGATTTTTTCATTACATTCAAGTTGAACTGTGGCTAAATTTAAGATATAATGTAATTATTGATATAAATTTACAAAGTAGAGGTCTAAAATGAAATTAAAATACATTGTTAAAGAAACTGATAATTATACTGATATAAATGAAGTTTTAAATACAAAATTTAATATTTCATCACGTTTAAGAGTTAAATTAATTAATAACAAAAGTGTTACTTTAAATGGTTCTTTTGTTGATACCAGAACACATATCAAGCCACATGACATTATATGTGTAGATTTAAGTTATGAAGAAGATAATTCAAATATTGTTCCAACAAAAATGGAACTTGATATTTTATTTGAAGATGAATGGTTTTTAGTTATTAATAAACCAAGTGGAATATCAATTCATCCATCTTTACTGCATTATTCTGATTCTTTATCTAATGGTGTTAAATATTATTTTGACCAAATTGGTTTAAAAAAGAAAATTAGACCTGTTAATAGATTAGATACAAACACTTCTGGCTTAGTTGTTTTTGCTAAATGTGAATATATTCAAGAATGTTTTATTAAGCAAATGGCTGATAAAACTTTTAAAAAAACATATTTATGCCTTGTTCAAGGAAATTTTGAAAAAGACACAACTCCAAACAAAAATATTAATTTCAATACAGAATATAAAACTATTGATTTACCTATTGCAAGGAAACCCGGTAGTATTATTGAAAGATGTGTTGATACATCTGGACAAAAAGCTATTACCCATTATAAAGTCATTCAAGAGTTTGATGGATATAGTTTAGTTGAATGTTTGTTAGAAACTGGCAGAACTCATCAAATCCGTGTGCATATGAGCTATATTGGTCATCCTTTGTTAGGTGATGATTTATATAATAGTACTATGAATTTTTCTAACTCCACAGAAGTACAAAAAACAAAATTTCATAAGAAGTCTAATAATTTGATGAACAGACAAGCTTTGCATAGTTATAAAATTGAGCTAATTCATCCGGTTACTAATGAATTATTAAGTTTCTGCTGTGAACTTCCAAAAGACATGAAATGTCTCGTTGGGGACGTTTCTGATGCGACATTTATTAATCATTAATTTTTTCTAGTAAAGGTCCGTCCCCAAATCCCTAAAAAGAGGGATTTTTAGGACCGTCCCCTAAATCCCTCTTTGTCTTTTTATTACTTCTAATCCTGCTTTTGCACCTTCATATACTGCTTTTGATACTTGCAATAATCCTCCTGTACAGTCACCACAAGCATATATTCCTTTTACATTTGTTTCCATGTTTTCATTTACTACTATTTTATCTTTTTGTGTTATTATTCCTAGCTTTTTTGCAAATTCTGAACTTCCTGCCACTCCTTCTGCTACAAATATTCCATCTGTTTTTATTATAGTTCCATCTTTAAATCTTACTTCTTCTACTTTATCTTTTCCATCTATCTCTTCTATTTCTTTTGTGTCAACTTTTACATTATCTGCTCTAAATTCAGGTGCTTTTTTCCCATTTGTTAAAATTGTTATATTATCTGCTATATTTATTAATTCATTCGTTTCTGCTATTGCATAATTTCCACTTCCTAATACTGCTACACTTCTATTTCTATAAAAGAATCCATCACAAATTGCACAATAACTAACACCTTTTCCTTCAAACTTTTCTATTCCTTTTATTTTTGATCTATTCTTTTTATTTCCTGTTGCAAGTATTAAATTTTTAGCTTGATATTCATTTTTCGTTGTTACAACATTAAAATGTTCTATATTATTTTCTATCTTAACAACTTCTTCTTTTAATACCTCTACTCCTATATTTTTTGCTTGTTCTATTCCTGTATTATATAATTCTTCTCCTGTAATTCCATTTTTAAATCCATAATAGTTTTCGATTAGACTTGCTTTTTCTAATCCTGATTTGTCATTATATAATATTAGTGTTTTTAAGTTTGCTCTTTTAGTATATAAACTTGCTGATATTCCAGCTGGTCCTGCACCTAAAATTATTACATCATACATATTTTTTCTCCATTTCTATTATAATAATATTCTTTTACTACCCAAATTATATCATTTGTTTTTTATGCATGCAATACTAGTCTTAACTTTATTTTAATATATAAAAGCACCTCCAATAACTGGTGATGCTTTTTGATAGTTTATGAACTATTACATTACTTCATATTTTTCAACCATTCTAGCCAAAAACTCTAAATTAGTTGGTCTTCTTCCTTCCCATAGTTCATAACATTTTTTAGAATCAGTATTTCTCGCTAAAGTTTCTATAGCATTACGAATTGCCCTTTCAACTTTTGCCGGAGTCGTATTATGGATTTCAGCCACTTCTGGATACAATCGTGTAGTTATAGCTGTAAGATAACTTCTATCCTTAATACATAATATTATTGCGGTTCTAGAGTAGCTAAAGCCTTTAAGATGTGTCATCATGCCAAGTTCATGAAGATATCTCGTGACAATTATCTCATCTACTCTGTCTGCTTCATTCGTAAATTCAGTATCTTGCGAAATCTCATCCGTCTTGTCAAATTCTTGCAACAAAAGTTCTAAAACCTCATTACTTCTCCGATTTAACTCTCTCATTTCATTTAATAATGCTTTCTGATTCTCTGTCATTTCTTTACCTCTCTTTTTTTATTTCTGAAAATTTTTCCAGATACTATTATTTTAATATAAGTTTTACATAATGTCAACTTTTTTTCTATGATGTATCTATATAAGTATTGGACTAATTTGCTCTCCATCAAGTGCATATTCAATTGTCTTAATTATATATTCAGCATCAAAGACAATTGACCTAGGTTTTGTAATTGGATTATCTTGTCTAAAAGGCACGAAATAATAATTTTTCCTATTTAATAATTTCCCTATGTTTTCGGCATTTCCACTTAATCCATTATTCGTAGAAGGTGCAATTACTAATGGTCTATTATTCCTTAGATGCGATTTTGCTGCCATGGTAGCTGGTGTATCTATAATATCACACGCTAATTTTGCCATTGTATTTCCTGAACATGGTGCAATTATCATTATATCTGTCATTTTCTTAGGGCCTATTGGTTCGGCTTCCTGAATTGTATGAATTATTTCCTTTCCAGTTATGTTCTCAATTTCTTCAATAAAGTCTTTTGCTTTTCCAAATTTAGTATCTAAATTATAACTATTAAATGACATTATTGGTATGATTTCTGCTCCTAATTTTTTTATTTCTTTCATTTTTGGAATTACTTTTTGAAATGTACAAAATGAGCCTGTTAATGTAAATCCTATTTTTTTGTCTTTTAAATCCAAAGTTTATTTACCTCCCTTCATATTACTTTATATATAATATGAAATTATGTAAATAAAGTTTGTTTCTTTAAAACATTAAATTACATTTATTTTTTTGACCTCTTTAATAAACTGCTCAATATATTAAAGAGTGCTATTTCTAGCACTCCCTTTCTTGCTTGGAAAAGTTAGGCAGGGTGACCTTCCTGCATCTCCTATCTTATGGGTGGCGGCTGCCTGTTCCGCCCTCAGAACTTTTCCTTTAATTATTATATGCTATAATTATAATAACATACATTTTTCATTTTGTAAACATTAATTTATATTTCAATTTTTTAAATAAAAAGAAACCCCTTTCGAGGAAAAGAAACAAATTTCTTTTTTAAATTAGTTAGTTCTCTTTTTTACTTGATGAGCAAAGACATTGGCCAAATGTCATAATCTGAAATGCCACATAGTAATCCACATCAAAAAGTTGCGTAGCTCCCCATGTTGCAAATAGAATTACTATTATTATTCCTGCATAAAGTAAAGCCATAATTAAAGGTAATCCTATCCGTTCTCCAAGTCCGTCGCCTGCAAAAAGGCAGACAAGAATTGCAACAACGATAATCAGCCCTGTAGCTCCTAAATCAATATACAGAAAAGCCTTTCCCTGTTCAGTCCATCCCCAACTTTCAATCAGAAAACTTAACCCAAAGCAAATAAACCATAATGCAAAATTTTTATGTGGATTTTCTGTTTATGGATTTTTCAAGCCAATGTATACTATATATTTGCATTTACTTCAAATAGAAATTTTTTTATCTATAAAGTTACTCAAATAATATTCTTACAAACTTTTTACTGTTATACAATTAAAATTTGTCCTGGAAAAATCAAATTAGGATTTTGAATATTATTTGCTGTAACAAGATAATTCACAGAAACGCCAAACCTTCTAGCAATTTCGGATAAAGTATCTCCTCTTCTTACAGTATAAGTCGAATAAGTATTTTTAGGTATTGGATTCAAATTTGTAACATCACTTTCAGTTATTCTTAGCTTATCACCTGGATAAATTAAGTTAGGATTTGAAATATCATTAAGTTCCACAATATGAGCTACTGTAACATTATATTCCCTTGCAATCCTTGATAAAGTATCTCCTCTTTGAACAGTATAAATAATATCTCCTGTTCCTCTTGTTTCTTCTCCTTCAGTAGTTGAATTTGTTGGAATCTTAAGTTGCTGTCCTGGGTAAATTAAATTTGGATTTGATATATTATTTATTTCTGCAATCTCTTCAGATGTTGTTCCGTATCTTCTAGCTATTGCCCATAATGTATCTCCCCTTTGGACTGTATATGTGATTGTTTCTGTATTGATTATTCCTGTTGGATTTTCTGTTACTGGAACTTCAGATATTTCATCCAAAAAGATTTCTTCTGAAAATCTATCTAAATCAACCGCTCCACTTATACCATTTATTCTTCCTCTATCAGAATATTGTAATCCTATGTAATTACTCCATCTTGTCTGTATATTTTCTAAGCCTGCAGTATCACTATAATATGCAAGCCATAACTCATAATTTTCGGCTAACTCACTACTAAATCTACTCTGGCTATTACTTAAATCACTATATATTATTATATCTTTATTTGTTAATCTTCTAGTTGTTTCTAAAAAGACTTGTGCTATTTCGTTTGATTCTTCTACTCCAACTCCTCCAAAAGTTTCATAATCCATTACTAATTTACAATCCGGTATTTTACCTGATATTACAGATGCAAAAAATCTTGCTTCTTGTTCTGCTTCTTCAGTATTTGTAGCTGTTAGAAAATGATAAAATCCTACTTTTAGTCCATTTGCTTTTGCATTTTCATAATTTATCTCAAAATACGCATCTTTTATATTTGTTCCTTGACTTGCTTTTATATATACTACTTCAATTCCACTTTCTCTTACTGATCTATAATCTATGTATCCTTGCCAATTACTAACATCTATTCCTTGATATTCTAAATTAGATAATGGAGTTATTGCCAAAACCGAATTCATATTTATCCAAAATATAAATGTGAAAATGCTGAGTAAACACAAAATAGATTTATGAACTTTTTTACACATAAAAAACCTCCCTTTTACATATTTATTCTATTATATGTAAAAAAAAGGTTTAGGTTATTTTAGAATTTCTAATAATTAATTATTTGCAGCTCTTTAATTTTGAATTAATATTCAGCAATTATTTCATTAATATTTTGCCATCTATCCCATCTTCTAAGCTATTAACAAATGTATCTGCATCTTCTTTAGTCCCAACTATATCACCATAATGAATAGGAATAGCTACTTTAGGCTTTATAATATTTACAAGTTCTGCCGCTTCTTTTGCTGTCATAGTATAAGTCCCGCCAACAGGCACAAAAGCTACATCACACTTAATCTTTTTATTTTCCTCAGTTATATCAGTATCTCCTGCAATATAATAAGAAATACCATCAATTTTAAGTATATATCCCACCCAATTATTTTCTTTAGGATGAAATTGTTTATTTACATTATATGCTGGAACTGTATTTATCTCTATATCTCCCTCATAATATGTTTGATATGGTTTTACACCAACTATTTTATTTTCAGAAAAACCTATACTTTTGGCATTTTCCACATAATCTTCTGTAAGATATATTTTAGTATCAGCTTTTCTTACTTTCTCAATATCTTTTTCAGAAAAATGGTCATAATGAGAATGAGTAATTAAGATAATATCTGCATCTTTATAATTTTCTTTTATATGAAATGGATCTACATATATTATTTTTCCTTTATCCATTCTTATTGAGCTATGACATAAAACTTCAACATTGTTTAACATATTATCAACTCCTTTATGCCATAATTGTATCACATTAAATTTATAAAAGAAAGACTTTAATAAT
>CALXZZ010000054.1 GCA_944393365.1 uncultured Clostridia bacterium | reverse complement strand
TATGTATATAATACATAGCAAGGCTAAATTTATTGTTATAGATATTATTAATCCTATAAATAGGAATGCTAATATTTCAAACATAGCCTCACCCCCTAACTCTTGATAAGAAATCAAGGTCGAGGGCAACTACACATCTGCTTAACTTACTTTCTATACTAAGACATTTTACAATAATCTTATAAAAAAGTCTATAATTTTTAGTAATTTAGTCATATTTTTTCCAATTCCCAAAATCAAGTTTTTTTATTTTTGGGAAATAATTATATATTATATTGAAAACGAAGAATTTTATACATAAAATGGTAGCCATTATCAAAGTTTTGTGCAAAAAGAGATAGGGGCATAATATAATACAGCCATAAACCTCTACTTCTACTAATACACGGCTTTAGCTGTTCTATACATATTAATATTCATTATTATTATAAGTCTTTTGTATTACTGTTATACTAATATTCTTATGGCTCATTAAAATCAATTTTAAGACATTTTTTTATTTTACTTATATAATTTCATTACTATAATTATTTTACTTATTATATTTTTAAATTTATATCTATAATTTTTTCTTATTATATATTTTTTATTTTTATATATTAAATCGTATGAAAATTTTTCAAAAATCTCCAAAGTGCCTATTTCTCTATATTTGCCTTATTTTATGGACAACAAACTATATGCCTAAAAAATGAAAACGGCTTAAAATCGATTTTCGTGCGTCGCTTTTTTTGCATTTTTTCTGCTAAACTGCACTTATTACAACACTTTCATAATTCTTACTATTTTGATAGATTATGTGTTATTTTATAATTTATATAGTTAGTTATAAAAACTAATTTATTTTTAAATATCTTAAAATTTATTTAATGACAATTAAATTTGAGTAAACTTTATAGTTTATAAATAAAATCTGCTTAAAAATTATTTTCGTGTTACTAATATATAATAGTTATTTTATAAATAATAGTTTAATACTTGATTAAAATTTTGTATTGATAATTTTAATTTTTACATCTAATAACAAATGTTTGTTTTTAAAATTATAAACTAATTTTAAAACTTTGCACAAAATTTATTTTGAGTTTTAATATATTAATTAATTTTGTTTTTTTATATTATTAAATAAATTTAAAATTATTTTTTATTAATATGTAAATGTAATTGTACTTGTCCTCCCTACTTCGCTCATTTATTATTTTTTATAATAATAATAGACACTACATTACGCAGTGCCCATCTAGGATTTTAACCAGCTTAGCCTTTAGCTTTTTCAATCTGCTCCTTCAAGAATCTCCTCAGGTTGTCTTCAAACTCGCTGTTCTCAAATGCAAGAAATACATTCCTGAATGACATCAGGCTGACTCTGCCAATTTCGTGATTTCCTCCCCAGTTACAAAAACATCTGAAGATTCCATCGTTTGTGCAGCTTCCCCAAGCAGAATATTCTCCTGCTTTGTCCATATAGGAGTAACAGTCAATTTCTGTTGTGCCAACAGGGAATACTAACGTTTTCTTACATGCTGCAATCCCCTCAACTACAAGGTTAGCGCGATTGATAAGGTCAGTAGCTTTTGCCAGTTCCTCAACAGAGATTTCTCCGTTTGCGATAAGGTTTGCCAGTTTGTTGTCTTTCATAATTTTGTCTCCTTTACTATCCTATTGATTTAGTGTATACTGATGTATCACTTTTTATTATACTATTTTTTTATCATTTAGTCAACATAATGCATTACATTTCATTGTTTATTATTCTCAACCTACAGTTAGTTTACTTTAATAAACCTTTAGTTTAGTTTTATTACACAACTTACTATTCTTTATTAAACTAGTTTATATAAAAATGATTATTTCTATAATATACTAATTTTCAGATAACAGTTTTATCAATCTTACATTCTTGTATAATTTTTCTCTACCTATTTTTTCAGACTCTAGTAACCCTATTGCTTCTAATTGATTTAGATATGAAGTTGCAGTAATTCTTGTAACATTACATGCTTTTTCTATATATGATATTTTAGTATATACTTCATAAAATAAACTTTCTAATAGTTCTTTTGAATATATTTTTGGTAGTTTATTTTTAAATTCTTCTTTGTAATCCTTCATTTCACTTTGAATTTTTTCAATTAATTCTATTGTTTCTTTAGATGTAATTTCAATACCTTTTAAAATATATAAAATCCAATCTTCAAAATTATTATTATTTCTAACCTCATTAAATAATTTATAATATTCTTGTTTTGTCTTATTTATATATTTACTTAAGTATAGAATTGGGCTATTAATTAGATTGTTTAATACAAGATATAGAATATTTAATATTCTTCCTGTTCTTCCATTTCCATCATAAAAAGGATGGATACTTTCAAATTGATAGTGTATCAAACAAACTTTTATTAATAGATCAATTCCATCATCATTATTATTTATGAAATCTTCTAAATTCTTTAAATAATCTCTAATTTCCTGCTCATTTTGAGGTGGAGTATATATTGTTTCTCCAGTAATTGAATTTTTTAATTCTGTGCCTGGTAATTTTCTAATTCCTGCGTTATTATGCTCAATAGTACCTTGTATTTTTATAATAGTATTTGTATTAATATAGCCATCTTTTTTTATCTGTTCATATCCAAGCCAAATAGCATTTCTATAATCTACAACTTCTTTTGCATTCTCTTCTTTATAGCCACTTTCTGTTAAAACTTTATAAATATCGTCATGAGTTGTAACTATATTTTCAATAGCACTACTATCCTTAGCTTCATTAATAGTTACAGCATTTATTAAAATATGCATATTTGGAATTGTATTTGAATAGCCTTTTAATTCTGCTAATGCTCTTGATGATAAAGTTAATTGTTCTAAATTTTTATATATTTTCAATAAATATGTATAAAAAATCAAAAAAATTATACACATTTTTAAAATATGTATAATTTTTTTTAATTTTATTCATCATAACTTTGAGCATCTGTCCCACTTGTATCTGAACCTGATGTTTCACTACTACCACTATTTGTATTACCGCTACCACTTCCAGAACCTGATGAAGATGAACTAGATGATGAATTAGTATTATTTGATGTAGAATTATTACTTGTATTAGTATTTCCTGAGCCACCTGAAGAGGTGCTAATTGAGTTACTACTTGACGAATTAGTGTTTGAAGTATTTGAACTTGTATTTGTTCTGTTTGAATTTGTATTTGAACTATTTGTTGTATTAGTATTTGTATTCGTTGTATTTGTATTATTTGTAGTACTTGAATTTGTAGTTGTCATGTTTTCTCTTTGAGATTCTTGTGGATCAATTGCATCAATGTCGTTTGTAATTCCTTGTATAATTTCTTGAATGTTATTTGTTGTATTATTTGTTGAGTTATTTGAATTATTCTTGTCAACTTCACTTCCTGAATGTTCATCACATAATCCAGGTACAGTTAGCCATAAGAAATATTCTGTATATGTGTTTGTGCAACCAGTTCTTGCTCTTTTTCCTGTTTCAGCACATATTGTTGCAGATGATACTGTATTAGGTTTCTCAAATCTTGCAGTTTTCAAACCGGTATGTATTCTAGACATTACATTTGCCCATAATAAACCTGCTGGATTTCTATTATTGAATTCTACAGTTTCATTTTGGTCGTATCCATACCAAGCAACTGCTGTATAATATGGTGTAAAACCACAAAGCCATCTATCATAATTTTCATCTGTTGTTCCTGTTTTTGCTGCAACATCAACACCAGATATTTTACAATATGTAGCTGTTCCATTATTACCTACTACTGGTTGAGTTAGGATACTTTTTAATATATATGCTACTTCTTTTGAGAATACTCTTCTTGTTTTTTGTTTTGGCTCTAAAATATTTTTTCCAGATTTATTATCTATTCTACTATAAAATACAGGTTCTATATATTCTCCATCATTTGCAATTGTGGCATACCCTGCAGCCATTTCTAAAGGACTTATTCCTACTTGCAGTCCTCCTAATGCTAATACTAAACTTTCATCTTCTTTTGTTAATGTGGAAATGCCCATTTTTTCCATGTATTTTATTGCATTTTTAGGTTTTAGTTCTTCCATAATTTCAACAAATGGAATATTTTGTGATGATTCAACTGCTCTTCTAACTGTTATTTTTCCTAATTGTTTTCCGTAATCTACTGGATGATATCCATCAGCAAAATCTTTTTCTGTGTCATCATATATAGATGCTGCTGTAATTATTTTTTTATCTATTGCTGGAGCAAGTACGGCTAATGGTTTGATTGATGATCCTGTTTGCCTAACGCTTTGAGTTGCTCTATTTAATGGTCTTGATTCTGTTTTTTCTCCTAGTCCACCGACACAACCTAAAACATGCCCAGTAGTATGGTCTATTATGACCATAGCAGCTTGGGAAGAGTTTCCGCCTATTTTAGACGCTCTGCTATATTTACTCTTTTCAAATTCGGTTTCTGTTTCTTTCTGAATTGAAGAATCTTGAGTACTATGGATTGTTAGTCCTGCCATATTTATATAATTTGTTGCAAATGTTTCTGAAATGTTATATTTGTCCGCTATATCTTCTGTTATTTCATTTATCAAGGCATCTGTATGATAAGAATATACCCCACTTCCAGATTCTATTTCTCCTTTTTTGAAATTCAATCCACTTTCAAGTTCAGCAGTTGCAGATTGCTCTTCTGCTTCAGTAATATAACCTAATTCCAGCATTTTGGATAAAACTGTATTTGTTCTATCTTTAATATCTTGTGAATTATCTTCATCTGAGAATGGATTATATGAATTAGGTGAATGGTTAATTCCGGCTAAAAATGCACATTCTGCCAAACTTAAATTTGATACTGATTTGTTAAAATAATATCTAGCTCCTGCTTCTACACCATATATGCTAGGTCCAACATATATGACATTTAAATATCCTTCTAGTATTTCTTCTTTTGAAAGGCAAGTTTCTAATTGCCAAGCTTTCCACCATTCTTTTACTTTTCTGATTATGCTGTCTGAAGAATCTCCTGTTAGGTTTTTTACTAATTGTTGAGTAATTGTACTTCCTCCAAATGATGATGAACCAAAATGTATTACATATGATGCAATTGCTGAAGCAGTTCTTTTGATATCAACACCATGATGTTTATAAAATCTTTCATCTTCAATAGCAACATATGCATTTTTTAAATTATCTGGTATTTTTTCATAAGAAATTGGAATTTGTTTTTTTTCACTTCCTAATTCTGCAATTGTATTTCCATCTGTGTCAATTACTATTGAATTTTGATTGTTCATCATTTCTTGTGCAAGTGTTTTCCATGTGTGTGCTGAAACTCCTAGAACAATACCAAAAATTAGGATTATTACAATAATTACTGTTATTATTATTTTTTTGATTTTTCTTTTTTTCTCAGATGAATTAGCTTTTCCTTTACGACTTTTTCCATTGTGTTTTCCATTTTTAGCTCTAGATTGCTTTGTTTCTTCTTGTTTTTTTTGTCTTTTCATTCTTTTTATTGCTTTTGGTAATTCATCCCCGTCATTTGTTTTTCTATTTTTAAACATTAACTCACAACCTTTTTCTTTTATGTTTTATTCTAATTATCGCAAATTATATCATACTTTTTTAAATTTTACAAAAATAATATAATATGACAAAAATGTCGAAACATTGCACAAAATTTTTGATTTTCTATTCCATTTTCTTTTTAAGTGTTATATAATACATATATTAAGAGGAGTGAAACATATGATAAAAAGAGAAGAAAATCCTGATTATATTAATTCTTTTTTAGATTATAGTGCAACCATTTTGAATAAATCACCTAATAGTATAAAGGAATATAACTATGATTTAATGATGTTTTTTAGATTTATAAAAATTCATTTTGGATTAACAAACGAAACAGATTTTACGAAAATAAAAATAAATGATATATCTTTAGATACAATTAAAAAAATAAAACTTGCGGATATCCATTCTTTTTTGAGTTATATGGCAATTGAATTAAAAAGCAAATCAGCTACAAGAGCAAGAAAAGCATCTACTATAAGGGTGTTTTTCAATTATTTATCTCAAAAAGCAAACTTAATAGAAATAAATCCTGCTCAAAACTTGGAAACACCTAAATCAGATAAAAGACTCCCTAAATATTTAAATTTAGAGGAAAGTAAAAAACTTCTAGAAGTAACTTCAAATGAAGATAATAGAAATTATCAAAGAGATTATGCAATTATGACTTTGTTTTTGAATTGTGGTCTTCGTTTGTCTGAATTGGTTGGTATAAATATTCAGGATATTGATTTTAGTGAAGCAAAATTAACCGTAATTGGTAAAGGTAATAAAGAACGAACAATTTATTTGAATAAGGCATGTTTAAATGCTTTGTCTGAATATCTATCAGTTAGGCCTAAAAATGGCGTAAAAGTAGACAAATTACATTCTGAAAAAGCATTATTTTTAAGTGAAAGAAAAGAAAGAATCAGTAGGCGTACTGTGCAATATATAGTTGACAAAGAATTAAAACGAGCTGGATTAGATAGCTCAAAGTATTCAGTTCATAAGTTAAGACATACTGCTGCTACTTTAATGTATCAATATGGTAATGTGGATATAAGAGCTTTGCAAGAACTTTTAGGCCATGAGAGTATTTCGACAACTGAAATTTATACTCATGTTGATAATTCTCAAGTTAGGAATGCTGTTGAGAGTAATCCGTTGGCTAACCTTTAGTTGAAAAATAATTACAATTTTGTCTGCGTCAACTCCCATTTAAAACGCGGTTACATACATAAGTATGCGCCCTTGCCTTTTAAATGGGAGTTTCCTTGTCAAATTTTAATTCTTTTCCAACATTCTAGTTTTCTCCTTTTATATCCTCTTCTACCTCTTCACTGTTTCTATTCCTTATATCATGTACTTTTAAATAATATGGTTGTATATCTAAAAGGCTGTCCATGTAAATTATATTTCCATCTTTATCATTTATCTTTAGATTTGGGAATGTTTTTATCATTTTTCTATCTCCCCAAAATGTATATATGAATTTTGATAGATTTTCATTTCCGTATATTTTATCATATTGCTCTTGCACTAATTCTTTATCTGCTACATTTAAATCATTTTTTACAATCATTCTAACTAAGAAGAATTCTATTGCAAAAGCAGTAGCTATACAATCAATCATTAATAAAGTAAATACTGTAACTACAAATGTTTTTAATGCTTTTTGTGTTTTAAATTTGCTTTTTATCCAATTAATGATTCTATCAACTTTAGGATTAAGTGATGCAATTAAATATATTCCTAAGAATCCCCAGAATACTGAAAAGTATACACATATGCGTCCATTTAAATTAAGTGGCATATTTGAGTAATCCCACCATTTAACACCTAGTACCACTTCTCCAAACCAGCTAATTACATATTCTACTATAGAACC
The DNA here is from genome assembly GCA_944393365.1 of uncultured Clostridia bacterium. Classification (GTDB taxonomy): domain Bacteria; phylum Bacillota; class Clostridia; order TANB77; family CAG-508; genus CAG-269. The sequence continues at coordinate 3,863 of CALXZZ010000054.1, read as the reverse complement.
TACTATAAAGCCTCCTACAAATAGAATATTATACTTTTTGGGAAATTTGTGAAGACATAGAATCATAACAACTGCACCTAGTCCATATATTCCACAAAATGGTCCATACAGGAAGCTTTGTCTACTCTCCCATACTCCTTTTGTAATCATCCCATAAAGTGTTTCTATGATATATCCTGCTACACTATATATTATGAAATATGCTAGTATTCTCCATATGCTTATTCCGTTTATTGTTAGTCTTTTCTTTGCTTTTTTATTTTCTGCTTTTATATCTTCATTTTCAATATTTTCTATATTGTTTTCTACTTCTTCTGCCATTGCTTCCTCCAAAATTTTTTTAAATATGTTGTTTAAAGAATTTTATCATATTATGTTTTTTTTAACAATATTTATTCATTTTTCGTTTCTCTTCCCTATTTTTAATTCTCCTTTTTACATTTATTATATGTATAAAACAGAAAATTAAAATAATAAATAAAATAATTAGAAAATATTTATTTTTCAAAAAATTCATTAAATACCCTAATTTACTTAGCTTAAAAACATATTTTCCTTCTATTTGTTCAAACGAAATTTTTTCATCATCTTCAAATCTATTATTATCACCTTTTGTTGTATATAAAGTTTCTCCATTAATATTTTCAATTTCAACAATTCTATGTGTTATAATTTCATTTCCATTGTCAAATGATATAATGTCATTCTCATTAATTTCGTTTTTATCGACTTTTTTTACAACAATTATATCATTTTTATTTATTGTATCTTCCATGCTTCTAGACACAATCTCGTAAGTTTTAAATCCAAAAAAGTCTGGTGTTTCATTTGGATTTTGTATATATTTTATTATTAGAGTTATATTATATATTAATATTGGAACAATTATCAAAAATATTAATATATTAAATATATTAAATATTTTAATTAATGTTATTGCTCTTTTTTTCTTTTTTTCAATTTTATCTATTGTATACATACCTTTCCCCTACTTCATAAATTTATATTTATAATACCATATTAGATAATTTTTCTCAATAAAAATTATAACTGTAATGAAAATGTAATAGTTTTATTGAGAATTTTCATTTACAAGAATTATTTTTATAGCTATAATATTAGTAAATATTAGACGATAATTATAATTAGAATAGAAGTTTTCTTTAGAAAGGAAAAATAAATAATGAGCCAAAATATAGATAATAAAAATGAAATTTTTAAACATAGATTTAGAGAAGGAAATGGTGATGAATTAGTTTTGCTAATTTCAGAAAAAGATCAAAAAGCATATCTTCCTTATCACTATTCAGATTTGAAAGAAATGATGAATAAGAATCCTGATAAATATCATAATATACAGCAAGTTATTGAAAACGAATATATTGTAGATTTGAAAAATTTTGAGAATTCTTCTTTTGCTAGATTTAGAGAGGCTTTTAGACTTATGAGAGTTAAAGAAAATAGGTCTATTTTTGAAGCCTTTGATTTGGCTCTAGAATTAATGTTTAAATATGAACTTAATCCAATTATAATTACAGCTTGTAGAAATTTAGATGAGCTTGATTTATATTTGGATTGCCTAAGAAAAAATGAATTAGAAGATTTTAATTGCTTTCAGATTCATTTTGAAATTATGCCTGAAAAAATTTAATTTAAATGTGAAAAATTAGTAAAATATTATTATTGTAATATTAATATTTCTTTTGCTCATACTAAATAGTGATTAAAAATTTATTATAAGTATGAGGAAATTATGAACCAAATTTTAGTTACAAAAAATGAAATTCATAAAAAGAAATATGTTTTAATTTTTCAATTAGTTATATCAATAATAGTTATTATAGCTATTATTTATTTTATTTCACTTCATTTTTATAATATTTCTAAACAAGAGAAATTGTCTAATCAAATAATGAATAATTATAATTTATCTAAATTGTATACTAATATTTCTAATGATTCTTTTGAAGATGATAATAATGGAAATTCTAATGATTTATTTGGTATTATTGAAATTCCTAGAATAGGTTTATCATATCCAGTTTTTAATACATTAAATGAAGAATTGTTAAAGATTTCTCCTTGTAAATTTTATGGAAATAATTTAGATGAAAATGGTAATATCTGCATTGCGGGTCATAATTATGATAATGGAAAGTTTTTCAGTAATATTTATATATTAGAGCCTAATGATGAAATTTATATTTATTATAATAATATAAAATATATCTATAATGTTATTTCGAATTATGAGGTAGAGGCAAATGATTTATCCCCTATTTTTAATTATGATAATGATAGAAAAAACCTTACTTTAGTTACCTGTAATAATTTAAATGATAAAAGGATTGTAATTACGGCAATAAGATAATTAGAAATATCAAAATGAGAGAACATTGTATAGGTTCTCTCACATAATAAATATCTAATTATTTAGTTACCTAAATATTTTTATAATCTTTAATTTTTTTGTATGCATATACTGCTGAAATTGCAAATACTATTAATAATACTGCTACTGGAATTGAATCTGTAACACCTGTTTTTGGTAAACTATTAGTATTGTTATAAATACTTGAATTATTAGTATTATTTCTGTTTGTGTTGTTAGTATTAGTATTATTTGTATTTGTATTTGTGTTTGTAGAATTAGAATTTGTATTACTGTTATCAGTATTTGTATTGTTAACTGAAGGTGTTAAATCAGTAAATCCATTATCTGTTTCAGCTGCCATAACATTTGTGCTAAAAAGCATAACCATTAAACTTATTACTAAAATTGAAATTACTTTAATTAAATTTGATTTTCTCATTTTCATTCTCCTCACTTTTACATGTTTTTTATTAGTATTCTTATAACCGCCATTAATTATACCATTTTTTCAAATATAATTCAAGCAATTACTACAAAAAAACTATAAATACTAACTTCTTTTGTTCTTACAATTAATATTTTAAACTTAAATTTTATATAAGTCAATATATTTTTTGAATTTTTATTTTACATTTACATTACAAAATTATTACACAAGTTACACATTAAATTTAAATAAAACAATGTCACCATCTTGCATAACATATTCTTTACCTTCTGAACGTACTAATCCCTTCTCTTTAGCTGCTAACATTGAGCCTTCTTTCATCAAATCATCATACGAAACAACTTCTGCTTTAATAAAACCTCTTTGTATATCTGAATGAATTTTTCCTGCTGCTTCTGGTGCTTTTGTTCCTTTTTTTATTGTCCATGCTCTTACTTCTGGCTCACCTGCTGTTAAGAATGACATTAGTCCTAATAAATCATAACTTTTTTTAATTACTTTATCTAATCCAGATTCAGATAATCCTAATGCTTCTAACATTTCTTTTTTATCATCATCATCTAAACTTGATAACTCTTCTTCGATTTTTACACATAAAGGTATTACTTCTGCATTTTCTTTTTTAGCATATTCTTTTACTTTTAATACTAATGGATCATTTTCAGCATCTTGTAATTGTTCTTCTGATACATTTGCAATATATAATATTGGTTTTGTTGTTAATAAAAACATGTCTTTTACAAGTACTTGTTCATCTTCGTTGAAATCTAATGTTCTTGCTGATAATCCATTTTCCAATGTTTGCTTGATTTTTTCTAATAAATCTATTTCAAATTGATATTTTTTATCTGCTTTTAGGTTCTTTTTTGCTTTATCTAATCTTTTATTAACTGTTTCAATATCTGCAAATATCAATTCTAAATTAATTGTTTCAATATCTCTAATAGGATCAACACTACCATCAACATGTACTACATTTGAATCTTCAAAGCATCTAACCACTTCACAAATTGCATCTGTTTCTCTTATATGTGATAAAAA
>CALXZZ010000053.1 GCA_944393365.1 uncultured Clostridia bacterium | reverse complement strand
GTTCTTTCACATTCATCACATACTATAATTTGTTTTATTTTTGCTTTTTCTTGTATTGCTTCTTTTATAAGTTTTACACCTTCTATTAGGTATTCTCCACTTATATCTCTTTCTTTTTTGTCTTTTAATTTTTTTATATGCTTAATCAATTCATTTTCTTTACTTGATATTACTTGCATAAGTGCCTCCGTTTTATCTATAAATTTTAAGGTCCGTCCCCTAGTCCCTGTTTTTAGGGATTTTTAGGACCGTCCCCAAATCCCTTCAAAAATTCTGTTGTGTCATTTAATATTTGTCTTTCATTATCTGTTCCAATTTCTAAAGTTATCATTGGTTTTATTCCTGCTGAGAATTTAATTCTATTGCCATATTTTTTAATTAAATTATTTATATCTATCTCTATTTTACTTGATTCAAATGTAAAGACAACTGCTGTTTTTTTGCTCATTATTTTACTAATATTTAAGTCTTTAGCTAGATATTTAATACGTGCAATATCTATTAAGTTTTCTAACTCTTCTGGCATATTTCCAAATCTATCTATTATTTCATCAATAACATTTTGTATGTCCTCTTCATTTTTACATAGTGCAATGTTTTGATATACTTCAATTTTTTGGTTAGAATCTTCAATATACGTTTCTGGAATATAGCTTGTTACATTTAAGTCTATTTGTATATCTACTTCTGGTTTTACTTCTATTCCTTTCATTTCTTTTACTACTTCATCTAATAAATTACAATATGTGTCATATCCAACTTGTTCTAGATGTCCTGATTGTATTTCTCCAAGCAGACTTCCTGCTCCACGTATTTCTAAGTCTCTCATAGCTATTTTAAATCCTGAGCCAAATTCAGTGAATTCTTTTATTGCTTTTAACCTTTTATCTGCAACTTCTGATAGTAGTTTATCCCTTTTATATGTTATATATGCATATGCTTGTCTATCACTTCTTCCAACTCTTCCTCTTATTTGATACAATTGCGCTAATCCCATTCTGTCTGCATTTTCAACTATTATTGTATTTGCATTAGGTATATCTATTCCTGATTCTAATATTGTTGTACATACTAACACATTGCTTTTGCCCTCAATAAAGTCTTTCATTATTTCTTCAATTCTAGTACCAGTCATTTGTCCATGTGCATATGTTACATTTGCTTCTGGTACTAAGTTTGATATGTCTATTGCCTTTTTTTCTATTCCTTGTACATTATTGTATAAATAAAATACCTGTCCACCTCTTTCTAGTTCTTTTGTTATTGCTTCTCTTATTACTTCTTGGTCATATTCTAATACATAAGTTTGAACTGGTTTCCTATTTTGTGGTGGCTCATATATTACTGACATATCTCTTATTCCCACAATTGACATGTGCAATGTTCTTGGAATTGGAGTTGCTGTCATTGTTAATACATCTACATTGGTTTTATATTGCTTTATTTTTTCTTTGTCTTTTACTCCAAAGCGATGTTCCTCATCTATTATTAATAGTCCTAGATCTTTAAACTCAACATCTTTACTTAATATTCTATGTGTTCCAATAACAATATCAACTTCTCCTAATTTTAGTTTTTTTACAACTTCATCTTGATATTTCTTTGTTTTAAACCTGTTTAAAATTTCTACTCTTATTGGATAATCTTTCATTCTTTCTTTAAATTCTTGATACTGTTGGTCTGCTAGAACTGTTGTTGGTGCTAAATATGCTACTTGTTTTTGGTCCATTACTGCTTTAAATGCTGCTCTTATTGCTACTTCTGTTTTACCATATCCAACATCACCACATAAAAGTCTATCCATTGGTCTAGGACTTTCCATATCTTTTTTAACTTCTTCTATACATCTTAATTGGTCATCTGTTTCTTGATATGGAAATTTTGCTTCAAATTCTTTTTGCCATTCTGTGTCTTTACTGAAACTAAATCCTTGTGATTTTTCTCTTTTTGCATATAATTCTATTAATTCTCTTGCTATTTCCATTAAATTTTTCTTTACTCTTGCCTTAGTATTTTCCCATTCTTTACTTCCTAATCTATTTAATTTAGGATTTATTTTGTCTCCGCCAATGTATTTTCTAATTGAATCCATTTGATTTGTTGGAACATACAAAATATCATCATTTTGATATTTTATTTTGATATAATCTTTTATTGTATTATCTGCTTTTATTGTGTTTACACCAATATATATTCCTATACCATAAGTTCTGTGTACTACATAATCTCCAACTTTTAGGTCTGCAAATACTACTTTTTCTCCTTCTTTAAATGCTTGATGCGTTACTTTTCTTTTTCTCTTTTCTCCATCTATTAATTCATTTGCTGAAATTACTATTTGGTTAGTATCTGCATTTTCAAATCCTTCAGATAGTTTTCCCAAACTTATTGTTACTATACTTTCTATATTTTTTACTATTATTGTTTGGTTTAGTTTTTCTTCATATTTGCATATTATTTCTTCTTGTTCTAATAGTTTTTGAAGTTTTTTTGCCTTTTCTTTTGTTTCAACCAATACATATATTTTCTTTTTTAAACTTATCCATATTTTTATATCTTTGATAAATTGCTCTATTTCGCTTCTGTAATAGTTTATTTCTCTATAATTAAATTTATATTTCTCAATATTTGATACATTTTCATTATCTTCTTTTTCTAAGTATATTATTTGTTTTTCTTCTAGTTTTTGCTCAATATCCTCATAATTATTTAAACTCTCTAATGCCTGTGGTACAATTTTTTCTTTTTCTACTAATGCTTTTATTAAGTTTTCATTATCATTTATTATATTTTTTGCTCTTTGCTCTATTTTCCTTTTTTCATCTAATATTACACAATAATTTTTGTTCAAGTACTCCAATATTGTTGCTTGATTTTCATAAAAGCAATTAAAATATTTATCAATTTTGCTGATATAGTTTCCTGCTTTTATTTGTTCTATATCTTCTTCTAATATTTCTTTTGGATATTCTTTTCCTTCTAAATTTCTAATTTTTTTGCAGATTTCATCAATTGGTTTTTCTAAAATATATTCATGAGCTGGATATATTTTCGCTTTTTCTAAAGTGTTTATTGACCTTTGGCTTGTTATATTAAAGTTTCTAATTGAATCAACTTCATCTCCCCAAAATTCAACTCTTACTCCAACATTTTCTGTAACAGAAATATCTAATATTCCACCTCTAACACTAAATTGCCCTTTTCCTTCGATTAAGTCATATCTTGAATATCCTAACTTAACTAATCTTTGCTTTATCTCTTCTAAATTATATGTTTCACCAATTTTAAATTCAATTTCATTTTTATACAATGTTTCTTTAGTTGGAATATTTTGAATAACTGCTTCAATTGTTGTAACAATTATTAAATTTTTCTTTGATATAATTTTATCTAATGTTTCTATTCTTTCATATGGCAAGTCTTTACTTTCTGCAATATAATCATATGTTACTATTTCTTTTTTTGGAAATAATACTACTTTATCTGTGAAGTATTTAATATCTTCATATATTTTTTTTGCTTGTATTTCGTTATATGTTATTATACAAATTGGCTTTTTATCGAATTCATTTATTCCACCTATTATTTGTAACATTCCCACGTCAGTTAAGCCCAATATTTGTATTGGACTTTTTTTGTTTTTTATTTGGTTGTTTAGGTCTATGAATTTTTGTGTTTTCCCTATTTCTCCTAATATGGTATTCATCTAGCTTCCCCTTAAAATATATAAATATATCATTTGTTTAAATCTCGTTATATTTTATCACATTTTTTAGGAAAAATAAAGAAAAAAATACACCTAAAGATATTTTTTCTTTATTTGGTGTATTTGATCTTGTATTACTTATTTTCGTCTGCTTCTTCTTTTTTATCATTTCCATTTTTATTAATTGATACTAGCATACTTGCACAATATATAATAAAAATAATTCCTGCAATGAAATTTATAACGTTGAAGTTCAAGATGTTTACTACTCCTGCTATCATTCCTATAATTGGGCCTGCTTTCTTTTTATCTAATGATAGTATCATATATGGTATTATAAGCCCTATCATTATTACAGCTATAAGCCCTGCAACTAATTTTGCCAATTGACTATATTCTGTAGGGTTTATTCCTATCATATATATTAAAGTTATAGTTTGTAGTATTAGTATTATTGCACCACATATTGCTACTACTGATTTGTATTTTTTCTCGTTCATTTGTTTTCCTCCTATCTTTGGTATATTTTCTATGTTTATTTTTTATCATAATTTTGTTTATAAGTCAATGAAAATTTTGTCTTTTTATAATATTTTCTGTTGACTGTGCAAGTCATTTTTTCTACTGATTTTTTGACTTTTTATGTTAAGAATGTTATAATATAATTGTAACTTGTAAATCAAGCAGTATGAAAGTCCTTCTAGATAAGAAGGCAGAAAGGAATGAAATGGCTAATAATTTAAAATCAAAATCTATTATTTGTGAACAGTGCAAGGGTAAACATTGGGATCCGAGCAGCCAGGCAAAAACGCAAGAAGCTGTATTAAAAGAATACGGGCAGATTGCTAATAACTGCGTAAACGGATATGGCGGCGTAGTGTATTGTCCTTATGCAAAATAGCCATTTGGAGAGAGAATTTTCTCTCTCCTTTCTTTTTTTATGATAAAAGGGCTAAGTATTCTTTAATGCAAAATTATAATTTGAAATGACTTGTTGACATTTTATGTAAAATATTGTATAATCTTTTTGTCACAAGTTCATTGTTTTCCAAGATTGGAGGAAAATACTATGAAAAGAATCAGTGTAAATGAGGCTTTAAGCCAACTCAAGCATGGACTTTTTCCAAAATGTAAAATTTCACGGGATTTGTTAAAACCTGTGAAATCTGAACAGGAATTACAAAACTTTTTAAAACTTTCTACTGTTCAGAAATGCCAGTTTTATGGTTATGAACAGAATGAAATTGAAAATTTTAAGGTTCCTGATGATGCTTTGGAGCTATCTATTGATGATTCAACAGATATGCTCACCAGTGGGGAGATAATCTATGCTCGAGTAATAGGGGAGAACGAGCAGAGCTTTAACAATTTGAATTCATTTGTTGCGTTTTTGCGGAAATGCAACATAAATGGAGACAATTTTCTCCTCTACTCACGTGATTAGTCAGTAAAAGCACTCTTAAGAATAGTTAATTACTTTCTTTAGAGTGCTTTTACTGTTACATTTTTACTACTAACTTATCAAATTTAGAATTTATGTATTTTTTTAATTTTGTCATAAATTCATCTGGCTCAATTTCTTTTTTAGCCACCATATCTAAGCCTTTTTCCCAACTAGCAGTAAGTTTAGGGTTTAACATATCTGGCATAGATTGCTTTACAATATCATAAATTTTTTCACCTTTATTAGTAGGTGTCACTATTTGTGTTTTTTTGTTTATTTCAATATATCTAATTTTTTCTAATTTCTCTATAATTCCACCTCTTGTTGCACTTGTACCAATTCCAGCACCTTTTATTTGTTCTCTTAATTCTTCGTCTTCTATTAATTTTCCGGCATTTTCCATAGCAAGAATAAGTGACCCTGAATTATATCTACTTGGTGGAGATGTTTCCGCTTCTTTTATCTCAAAGTTTTGTATCTCTATTTTCTGTCCTTTTTTCAGATTTTTTAATATTTCTAAGCTGCTACTTTCCTCTTCTTTTTCCACATTTTTTTCATTTGCTGTGGAATTTTTGTTTTGTGGCTTTAAAATTTCTAAATACCCTTGATTTATACATACTTTCCCACTTGCATAAAAGTTTTCGATATTTTTCTTTTCTTCATCCATTTCAATATCTACTGTTACTTGAACTTTACTATATTCTGCAGGTGGATAAAAAATTGCTAAAAATCTTTTTACTATTACTTTATATATTTGCTTTTGTAAATCTGGTAATTGATTAAAATTCTCATATCCTTGTCCTGTTGGTATTATTGCATAGTGGTCAGTTATTTTACTATCATTAACATATTTTGTTTTTAATATATTTGTTGAATATTTTTCATCTACCATCTTCTTTATATATCCTTGAATTTCTTCATCTTTCATACCTCTTGCAATTCCATTTAAATTTTTTGTAATTTCTTTTGCAACAGCAGTTGAAAGAACTCTTGCATCTGTTCTTGGATATGTTACTAATTTCTTTTCATATAAATTTTGTATAACATCTAATGTCTCATCTGGTTTTATTTTAAATCTTTTTGTACATTCATTTTGTATTTCTGCTAAATTAAATAACAGTGGTGGATTTTCCTTTTGCTTAGATTTTTTTAAACTACTTATTACTGCATTTTTTCCTGCTAATAGTGAAATAAATTCCTTACTATCAGATTCTTTTTTAAATCCCGTTTCATTATACAATTTTGGAGATTCAAAATACTTTGATTTATCATTCACCTTCCATTCTGCTTTAAAAGATGAATTACTTTCTCCAAACTCTCCAACTATTTTATAATATTTTGTTTTCACAAAATTTCTTATTTCTCTTTCTCTTGAAACTATCATCCCTAAAACGCAAGTCATAACTCTACCAACCGAAATTGATGCTTTATCTTCTTGTAAGCTTTGAGCTAATCTTCTTCCGTAAATAATTGAAAGCAATCTTGAAAAATTGATTCCTATTAAATAATCCTCTTTTGCCCTCAAATATGCACTATCTGATAAACTATCATATTCTGAAAGTGGTTTTGCTTCTCTAATTCCTCTTAATATTTCTTCTTCTGTTTGTGAATCTATCCACACTCTTTTGATTTGTGCTTTTGGATTTGGTTTTGCCATCATAAATACAAGCCTTTGTATATATTCTCCTTCACGTCCAGAGTCTCCAGCATTATATATTACATCTATATCTTCTCTTTGTAATAATTCTTTTACTATATTAAATTGATTAGCAACATTCGGAATTATCTCATATTTCCATTCTTCTGGTATAAATGGTAATGTATCTAATCTCCAGAACTTCAATTTTTCATCATATTTTTCTGGATAGCTCATTGTTACTAAATGTCCTACACACCATGTTATTATCCATTTATCTGACTCTAGATATCCATTTTTTCTATTTGTTGTAATTTTTAGTGCCTTTGCAAATTCCATCGCAACAGATGGCTTTTCTGTAATTAATAAACTTTTGCCCATATATTGTCATACCTTCATTCCATATTTTTTATTTTATCTTCAACATATTTATTTGCTATACTTCGTACCTTTTCAAATTGTTCTTTTATATGTTTATCTTCTATTTCAAATTTGTTTATAATTTTGTTTATATAGTCATTTTTTTCTATTATTTTAAAACTTTCTTGATAATAAATATCAAAAATAAATGAAATTATTGAAATTACTCTATCTAATTGTGTTTTCTTATCTTGATTTAATATTTGTCTTCCGTCTTTAAAATCTTCTAAAACTTTTTTGGTAATATCATCTGTAATTTTAACATTTTTCTCCCAAAAAATTTCTATTGCTTCATAAAGTATATCTAATTTATCACTATCTCTTATTATTTTACAAAATGTTAAAGTCTTGTCATCTAATCCTTTTTCTATATCATATTTGTTATGATTATAAATTGAGGTTTTAATTATATTATCATATTTATCGTCTTTTATATAGTTTCTCACATAGTTATTCTCTTCTAAAATTTCCACTCCTAATTTTCCATGGTCTATACTGCTTATATCATCATAAGTTCTATATTTAGTTTGTTGCTCGAATCTTCCAATATCATGCAAAAGTCCAATCAAAGTTGCAAGTTCTATTTCTTCATTTGACAAATTCAAACTTTTAGCTATTTTTTCACTTATTTGGGCTACTCTATAACTGTGTCCTACTTTTCTTGCAATTTCAGGATTATTTAAATCATAATTGCTTATGCACTTTTCAAATTCCTTTTTAGCACTTTCTAAATCTATCATTTATTTCTTACTCCTTATTTACACATGTCTAATTTTTATATTTTAGCATTTTGTAAAGTATTTTCTATATGCTCAAGTACTTTTTTATATATTTTTTTATATTTATCCATTGTATCCTTATTATTAAACTCAAATCTATTATATATTTTTTCAAAGTACTTTCTTTCTCTAACTAATTCTAAGCTTTCTGGGAAATTAAAATCAAATACATATGCAAAATGTCCGACAAGAACATCAGCACTTGATTTTCTATGTCCATAATTTATTCTTTTCTGCTCCATAAATTCTTTGTATATTTCATCACTAATAACATCATCTGACAAATCTGCTTTTTCCCAAGCAGTTTCTTTTTTCTCAAATGTTAGTAAGTTTAATATATCAATTTTATCACTATCTCTTATTATTTTTGTATGTAATAATTCTCTAGGTGTTAAATCATCTGGAATATATAGCGCATCTTTATTGTGATTCAATATCGATTTTTTTATTATCTCATCATATTGCTTGTCCTCTATAAAATTTCTGATAACACCGTCTTTTTTATTAAATAATACATGTACTCCAAATTCTCCATGATTTATGCTGTTTTTGTCTACAAAAGTATTATATTGTTTTAATTGTTCAAATCTTCCAATATCATGAAGCAAACCTATTAATTCTGCTAATTTTATATCTTCATCTTCTAATTCTAATTTTGTCGCTAATTTTTTAGCCACTTGAGATACTCTTTCTATATGCTCAACTTTTAGTCTTATTTTATCATTTTTTATATCATAATTTTTAACATATTCGGCAAATGCTTTTTTTGCTTTTAAAATATCTATCATGTTTTTCACCTCAAAATGCATTTTATCATTTTTTTATCTTTATTTCAAGGAAAAACATCCATTCTATTGAAACTATAGCACTTTTGTTATATAATACAATTCATATAATAAGAATTCAAAAATTAAAAATATGAAAGGGGCTTTAATATGGGCTACAATTTTACAGAAATTGAAAAAAAATGGCAAAACTATTGGGACGAGCATAAAACTTTTTATACTGACGTATGGGATTTTTCTAAACCTAAATTTTATGCATTAGATATGTTTCCATATCCATCAGGACAAGGTCTTCACGTTGGTCACCCAGAAGGTTATACTGCAACAGATATAATGTCTAGAATGAGAAGGATGCAAGGATATAACGTTTTACATCCAATGGGATGGGATGCTTTCGGTTTACCTGCAGAACAATATGCAATAAAAACTGGAAATCATCCAGCAAAATTTACAAAGGCAAACATTGCAACTTTTAAAAGACAATTAAAAATGTTAGGATTTTCTTTTGACTGGGATAAAGAAATCTCTACATGTGATCCAGATTTTTATAAATGGACTCAATGGATTTTCAAACAATTATATAATGATGGTCTAGCAAAACTTGTTGAAATGCCAGTAAACTGGTGCGAAGGTTTAGGTTGCGTACTTTCAAATGATGAAGTTATTAATGGTAGAAGTGAAAGAGGAGACTTCCCTGTTGTTCGTAAAAATATGAAACAATGGGTATTAGATATTCCTCAATATGCAGAAATCTTATTAGATGGATTAGATGATATTGATTGGCCTGAATCAACCAAGGAAATTCAAAGAAATTGGATTGGAAAATCTGAAGGCGCAGAAGTTATATTCAAGGTTGCCGATTTTGATAACACAGAATTTACTGTATTTACTACAAGACCAGATACTCTATTTGGTGCCACATATTGCGTTATTGCTCCTGAACTTGATTTAGTAAACAAAATAACAGCTGATGAGCAAAAAGCTGCAGTTGAGAAATATAAACAAGAAGCTGCTAGTAAATCAGACCTAGAAAGAACTGAACTAAATAAAGAAAAAACAGGTGTATTTACAGGAAGCTATGCTATTAACCCTGTAAATGGTAAGAAAATTCCTATTTGGATTTCAGATTACGTACTTTCTACATATGGTACAGGTGCAATTATGGCTGTTCCTGCTCATGACCAAAGAGATTATGAATTTGCTAGTAAATTTGGTATAGAAATAATTCCTGTATTAGAAGGAGGAGATATCTCGAAAGAAGCATTTACTGGAGATGGATTACATATCAATTCTGATTTTCTTGATGGATTAGATAAAGAAACAGCTATCCAAAAAATGATTGAATATCTTGAATCTAATAAAATTGGAAAGAAAAAAATTAATTATAAACTACGTGAATGGATATTTGCAAGACAACGTTATTGGGGAGAGCCAATTCCAATTGTATACTTAGATGATGAAATGCGAGCTTTAGCAGATGATGATTTACCTTTAGTTTTACCAGAACTTGAAGATTATGCTCCTTCAAAAACAGGCGCATCACCATTAGATAAAGCAACAGATTGGGTAAATACTACTTTTGAAGGAAAACCTGCTAAAAGAGAAACAAGTACAATGCCTGGTTCTGCTGGTTCTAGTTGGTATTTCTTAAGATATATTGATCCTAAAAATAATGATGAATTTGCAAATAAAAAATTACTTGAATACTGGATGCCTGTTGATTTATATGTAGGTGGTCCTGAACATGCAGTTGGACATTTACTATATTCAAGATTTTGGAATAATTATTTATACAACAAAGGACTTGTTCCAGTAAAAGAGCCATTTGCAAAACTACGTCATCAAGGTATGATTTTAGGTACTAATGGCGAAAAAATGAGCAAATCAAAAGGAAATGTTATCAATCCTGATGATATGGTTAAACAATATGGTGCAGATAGTTTAAGATTATATGAAATGTTCATGGGACCAATAGATGCCGTTAAACCTTGGGATGTCAACGGTATTGAAGGTACAAAGAAATTCTTAGACCGTGTTTGGAGATTATATGTAGAATCTGGAAAAATTAAAGATACTCCAAATAAAAATCTAGAAAAAGATTATCATTTTACAGTTAAAAAAGTTACAAATGATTATGAAACTATGAATTTCAACACAGCGATTTCTCAAATGATGATTTTCATAAACACTGTTAATAAGGAAGAAATTTTCCCATTAGAGTATGCTGAAGGATTTTTAAAATTACTAAATCCAATTGCACCACATATTACTGAAGAATTGTGGAATATCTTAGGTCATGATAATACAATAGCTTATGAAAAATGGCCAACTTATGACGAATCTAAGACTATTGATGACGAAATCACTTTACCAATTCAGTTTAATGGTAAATTAAAAGCTACTATTCAAATCCCTTTAGATGAAGATGAAAGTGTCATCAAGCAAAAGGTTCATGAAGCAATTGATTCTAAATTAGATGGAAAAACTATTATTAAAGAAATCTATGTAAAAAATAAAATTTATAACATTGTTGTGAAATAGGGATTTAGGGGACGGTCCTAAAAATCCCTGTTTAGATTTTAAAAAT
>CALXZZ010000052.1 GCA_944393365.1 uncultured Clostridia bacterium | reverse complement strand
ATTGGAGAAGGATTACAAGCATTTTGTATTCCAGGATCAGTTGCAGATGATAGAAAAGTAGGATTAGGACATGGTAACCTAGCTTCAATGCTATTATCAGAAGATACAAAATGTTTTGCATTCTTAGCAGGACATGAAAGTTTCGCAGCAGCTGAAGGAGCAATTGGAATTGCAAAATCAGCAAACAAAGTAAGAAAAGAACCATTAAGAGTTATATTAAATGGATTAGGAAAAGATGCTGCACAAGTAATATCAAGAATTAATGGATTTACATATGTAAAAACAGATTTTGATTTCTTCACAGGAAAAGTAAAAATTGTAGAAGAAATACCATACTCAGATGGAGAAAGAGCAAAAGTTAGATGCTATGGAGCAAATGATGTTAGAGAAGGTGTAGCAATCATGTGGTTAGAAGATGTTGATGTATCTATCACAGGTAACTCAACAAACCCAACAAGATTCCAACACCCAGTAGCAGGAACATACAAAAAAGAAAGATTAGCTGAAGGTAAAAAATACTTCTCAGTTGCATCAGGTGGAGGAACAGGAAGAACTCTACACCCAGACAATATGGCAGCTGGACCAGCTTCATATGGTATGACAGATACTATGGGAAGAATGCACTCAGATGCACAATTTGCAGGTTCTTCATCAGTACCAGCCCACGTTGAAATGATGGGATTAATCGGTATGGGTAATAACCCAATGGTTGGAGCATCAGTTGCAGTAGCAGTTGCAGTAGAAGAAGCAATGAAATAAAATATTAATATAAAATAGCAAAATTCTAATAAAAAAAGCCACTCTAAATTTCAGAGTGGCTTTAATAGTTAACCGAAATTGTAAATACTATCCTTATTGTAGATTTTAAATCCTCGGCCATTAAACTCAAGCTTAGAACTTTCATCAACTACACTACAACGGAATTCCTTTGCCGTGCTTTTTGAAATATTTGTTCCAATAATTTTTCCGTCATCAGGATCATAGATAGTGTTGTTATAGAAATCAATGTTGCTCAATGGCATAGCGTTATAGTTAATAACGTCATCATCATATTCTACCTTATTTTTACCAAACACCATGGTTCTATATTTACCATTTGACAGTTGATAGACAAATAACCATTTATGAGTGATACTGTCATATTTGATAGCATACTCATTAATCCATCCTGTGTAATTAACCTCAAAGTTATAAGTATCTGTGTGTATAATAGCACGTTTGGGATATAGAGAGGCAATAAACACCTTTCCATCTCTTGATACTTCAAAAAGAGGATTATATACCTGTCCTAAGTAGCTTGGCATGTTTCCATGAGGGGTAACAGAAACTTTTACAAGGTTATAACCTTTATCAACATAATACACGTCTTTATCCTTGACAATATAATTTGTCTTGTTCATTCGTTCAATTGTTGACATGATTTTTCCGTTTCCATCATAGATTTCAATATTGCTATTATCAGCAACATATACAACCTTTCCATCATATGAAAAATCTACTTTTCTTCCTCTAGGAATGTCAAATGTTCTTCCAGTAGCAATATGAACTGCCTGATTTTTATTGTTAAGATAATGTATATCACTTAAAATATATAAGCAATCCATACTTTTTCCAGAAAAAACAATAGTAAGCTGTGGACCTTTTGCACCAGGTATAGGTGCAACTTTCACAATAACAGGAGCAGTTTTTACCTGAGCCTTATCATTGCAGATTGGGCATTCGCCATATTTGGAATAGTAATATAGATTATGCGTTTTACAATATTCCATATTACTAAGAAGTTCCTGCAAGCTTGAAGTAATGTCAATCTTCTTTCCGCCTTCAAAAATTTGAATAAAATTATCTTCCAATTCTGGAGACATCCATTTCCAGCTACCGATAATTTTAGGAATCTTGATATCTTTTTTATATCTTCCAACAACTGAAATTTTTTTCTGCATTCTTTCCAAAGTAGAAAGATTTTTATCAGGAAGATATGTTCCTCCAAATGGATGAATTCTTGTAAGCATAAAAAATGCAAGAAGTGCGAAATTGTAGTTTTCATTCTCAAGAGAGAAGGAAACAGACTTATCCCTTCTATAACTATCAGGACAAGTGAACAACTCCGTATATGCATCTGGAGAGAATCTTTTAAAGACACCATAGCTGTCGACATCAATAAAGTAATTCTTTTTCCCAATCATTTGGAAATTATAATCACTAATGTCTCCAACCAAGATACCTTTGCTATGAAGTCTAGCAAGATCAACACCAAAGTCTGTAATTATCTTCAACACATCTTTATTGGTAAAATGCATTGCAGCCAGATATTTAGGCTTAATAATCATGTGCAAATCTTCTGCACCAACAAGTTTCTTCATTACATATCCAGCAAATTGCCCATTAATTGTTACTTCTTCCTTTGGACCAATAACATTTGCTGGAATTTGATTCTGAACAGAAATAAAAAACTTAACTTTCTGAGCTTTTTTTGATAAATCAACATTGGTTTTAAAAAGCTTAATAACATGATCTAAATCATAGTCATATATTGCAGCTTCTCCACCTTCTGCTAACTTATTTAAACGCTCAATACTTTGTCTACTCCGAAAATTTACTGCCATTAATCATTCCTCCTTTTAGAAGCAAATTGAAATATCATCATGAAACAAACCACTTCTCTTGTTATTGTTCCTGTTAATAAGCATATCAATTTTGCCTCCTTTTCCTTTAACTAATAAATCGAAGAATTTTGTTTTCTCAGGTTCATAAAGATCGTCAAAAAATCTTAAACCATCACTTGCTACACCGACATTAGAGTATTCAGTTTTGCTAAAACGAGATACTTTAAATGCAACACCTTCTTTGTACTCTTCAAGAGCACTAGCATCAACCCAGTTATATACATAATATGCGGGAAATGTTCCATCATCAAGTCTTTCAAAAGAAATACCGTCTGAGTTCTCTTTGATAATGTATCCATCCCCACAACTGTATACAACAAATTCTGATTCAAACTCAAGACAAACAAGAATTGTGAAACAGTAATTCTCAAAAATGAAATTTGTGTCATTGCAGAGAGAAAGCATCTTTTCAAAAACAGCATTAACAGTTTTTAAGAAAGCATCTTCAGAAATTTTTTCATCTGATAAATGTTGCTTAATTTCCCTTGCAAGTAACTGACCAAACAATCTTGTTCCAACCTCTGAATGTTTTCCTGAGCCACAACCATCAGTAACAGCTTTGAGATTTAAAAAAGAAAATACAAAATCATGATTGTTAACATTTTTACGCATGTGTTCTGAACCCATCTTGCATACTTTTACAATTGTACGAGGTTCAGAAGGTTTTGTGGATTCATTACTTGATTCGGAAGTCGACACCGAAGTCTTAACAGATTTAAGTTCAGCAGAAACTTCTTCGGTAGATTCAACAGAAACAGTTGATTTATCTTCAACATTTTCTGATTTAGTAAGATTTTCTTCTACCATACATTTAGGATTGTCCCGATCTGACTTTTGAAAAAGCGGACCACAATTCAAAATTGACATAGGTTACCTCCTTTTGTTTAAAAAGGAGACTGTAGAACAGCCTCCTCTTGATTTTAAGTTAATAAGTTACTTTGCTGTGTTGATTTGAGATTATACATCGAAGAATCCAGCGTCTGCAGCACTCAGTCCAGCACTTGCTCTCTTAGAAGCCGAAATGGCGCTCTTAGAAACCAGATCAATCACATGTCTCAAACTACTTTCGTCGTTAGATACTTCCATTACATTTCTGGAATCAATGCCGAGGTCATTTGCAATACCTTTAGCCTCATCACCAAATGCAATAAAAGCGACAACGATTTCCTTTTTCTTCAAATCCGCTATAGCCATTCTTGCATCACTGATGCGGAATATAGAATCGTTATCCCAGCCATCAGACAAAATGACCATAACTCCACGAGGAGTTCCGCCGTTATCTTTGATCTGATCCATATAATCTACAAGAAGTTTGCGTCTTGCAACAATTGCATCGTACAATTTAGTACATCCACGAGTATGGTAATCAGTATCAAAATCTTCCGGCTTTACATAGCCACCATTTTCAACTGTAGAGTGGAAAATGGTTTTGCTGACCAGCATTTCATCAGACTGCTTAGAATTACAGATTGCATTTTTGTAATGTTCAAGACAGTCATGCATAGTTCCTTTAGCTTCATAATCTCCCATGGACCCACTTCCGTCGATAATAAAATCGATTACGGTCGTGTTTGCAGACTCGATTTCGTCCACATCCAGATTTGCTTCCATTGCCTCATCAATGCCATCGATTTCAATAGTGTCCAGATAATTTTCTCCCATAATGTTTTACCTCCTTAAAATGTAATATCAGTGGACTTTGCAAAATTGATTCCGTAGTTGCTTTTGAACATATCAAATGCATCTTTGGTCATCTGTTCACAACCTGCAATTGGAGATGTACAATCCTCCAGAATTGTGATCTTAGAAGTCACATCAGGTCTTGTGGCGAAGTTTTCAGCAATCTGCTTTACAGATTCCATAAGACAATGGCTTGCTGCTTCACCAACAACATAGATTTCCTCAAACCTTTCAATTGCATTAAGAACAACAGTGTTAATGAAGTTCTTTTTAGAATATTCAGGTTTGATTATTCCATACATTTCACTGTATGGATCCTGACCTTTGTTGACAATGCGGTTGCTTGCCTTCTTGGCTACATAATGATAGTATACCATCTTGGAAAATTCATTTTCCAAAGTAAAACCATCAGTACCATTAATGCAATGATACGGCCAAATACAGAGCTGCTTTTTTCCGGCTCCTACTTTCTCTAATTCCTGAAGATAGGTAATAGAGTCTGCTACAGGTTCAACTACCGGTCTCCATACGTTGTTTTTCACATCTTCATATGTGATGACAGTATATGGTGCCGGATGCTCTCCGTCGGGATTCACCCACCATGCCGGATGGAAAATCTGATATGGTGTATGGGTATCCATACTGCACATGATCTTACTTATTCCATTCATGTTGTTGTAAATGAATCTGGTGATTCTTTCAACATCGCCGATTGAATTCGGTACTTCAAGTGCTCCTCCTTCGATAAAATCCTTCTGTACATCAATACACAGAAGAAGCCTTTTGACTGAATCCTGATTAGCCGGCCTCAGCCGTTCCTTCTCAGCCATTTTCATAATATCAGCATTAAAATCTAC
Source organism: uncultured Clostridia bacterium (assembly GCA_944393365.1). Lineage (GTDB taxonomy): Bacteria > Bacillota > Clostridia > TANB77 > CAG-508 > CAG-269. The sequence continues at coordinate 6,226 of CALXZZ010000052.1, read as the reverse complement.
CTTTCCGTGTTCTCCAATCCGAGAAACATCTACAATCTGATCATAGGCTGCATTTAACATAGCATTTCCTCCTTACTTAATTAACTATTACTTTTTGCTACTTTGTCAATTGACTTTAAATACTTACCTCAATTCTCATAAAGCCCTCCTTAATTGCTATGAGATAAAATTTATGAGCAAATATCTAAGTACTGACATGTTATAGATTTTAACATAATTTTTTAAATTTGTAAATAAGTTATGTTGATTTTATTTAAATTTTTTGTAAATAATTTATAAATTCATCGTATAATATAAACTATCCAGAAAACAAATCATAACTTAATATAAAAAAGAGCAAAATACTCATTGAGAGTACTTTGCTCTTTTGAGCAAATGTTAAAAGCTACATTTACTTAAATAACTACATTACTATATAGTAAGCTAATTTATAAATTAGAATATTTTATTCAGCTCGCTAAATATAAGTTTCTGGAAATTATGCTTCCATTCTTTATAGCCATTAGGCATTTCCGGAAAATCACCATCAACATTAAGTGCTTCGTAAAAAGCTCTAACTTTTCCTACAGTATCATTATCAAGCACTTTAGCTCTTAATGTTTCATTATCATCACCTTCATCCAGATTCCAATAGAATGCATCAGGTTCATATACATCAACATCATACATAAGAGCTGGTTCTCCGTCTTTACCCCTGTACCTGTTATCATATCCAAGGCATTTTGCCTGAAGCTTGTTTCCTGTAAGAAGTAAAACTTCTTTTTCTTCAGGTTTAAGGTAATCTGTACCAAACTTTTCCATATCAAGTGCAACAGCACCAGTATGAAAATGATATCTGCAAATTGCCAAGTGATTCTTATCACCATATCCAAGGTTCATGATTTCTTCAATCGAAAGCTTGGTGGTTGATGCAAGAGCATCAACTATAACAAATTCACCATCTTTAGTTTCTGAAATCTCACTCTGTCTGCATGCCCTGACTGTTTCATATGTGATTGCTTCACCCGTATTTGCAAAAGCAAAGAGTAATACAACCATATCAACAATTTTGGTAAGTCCCAGAGGAGTAATCAATCCAGGTAGCTGTTTTTTTCCTTCATTGAAACGATTTAGTTCTGCTGTTTCTCCACCCATAAGAGTGTTGATAGTAATATATGCCTTTTTAGCATTTACTACATCATCTCCAAATTCTGCTGAGGTAAAGAATTTACCATCAGGTTTTCCAGTATAGTATTTTTCTGCAGAAATCATATAATCAGAAACTGTTCTTCCAAATTTTATAACAGTATCATGAGATATAGATTTCCGAGCAACTTCCTTCCCAGCATTAGTGTGAAGTAAATTAATTAGTACGTCTTTTCCAATTTTACTCATTACAAATCCTCCTAAAATAGAATATAGTTATTATTTTGTTGCATGTCAATTGACTTTAAATATTTACCTCAAATTCTCGTAAAGTCCTCCTTAAAATGTACTTTGAGATAATATTTTTGAATGCAAATATTTATCTGCCAAAAAACATAACAATTATATCATATTCTTAAAATTTGTCAACATAAATCGTTGATGCTGGTTTTATAAAGGCCAGATTTAATGACTAAATATAATGAAATTAAAAAAATTTATAAAAATTTAACAAATTTCAAAAAAATTGTAATAAAATGAATAAAAAACTCTCTTATAAAATAGAAGGAGGTAAAGTTATGCAGAATATAGAAGAAGTATATAAAGAATATTCAAACACAGTATACAAATACCTATTCTGCTTAACAGGTAAAGAAGAAATCGCAGAGGATTTAACACAAGAAACTTTTGCAATAGCAATAAAACAAATCAATAAATTTAGAGGAGACTGCAAAATATCAGTATGGCTATGTCAAATAGCAAAACATCTATGGTATAAAGAGCTAAAAAAGAGCAAAAAGAATAAAAACATATCAATAAATGATTTAAACGAAGAAATAGAAGAAGCTCAAACAACAGAAGATATAATTTGTGAAAAAGAAGAAAAACTAAAACTATTTAAAGACATGCAAAAGCTAGACGAACAATCAAAAGAAGTAATGTATCTAAGAATGGTAGGAAACTTGAATTTTATTGAGATAGGCGAAATATTAGGAAAAACACCTAATTGGGCAAGAGTTACATTTTATCGTGCTAAGCAAAAAATAAGGGAGGTAAATAAAAATGGAAAGAAAAACTGAGTGTGAAATAGTACAAGACCTATTACTGGGATATGTAGATGGAGTATTAAATGCAGAATCAAAAAAATTAGTTGAAAAACACTTGTCAGAATGTGAAAAGTGCAGAAAAAGACTAGAAGATATAAGAAAAGACATCAAAGAAAATGAAAATAATCAAAAAAAAGAAATTGACTATTTAAAAAAGATAAGAAGAAAATCAAGAATAAAATCAATATTAATAGCATTAGGAATCATATTACTAATACTATTAGGAATTTACTTATATCAATTTATTACAATATGTAGCATATCAAATAAAGCAGAAAACAGCTTAAGCTCAAACAATTTTTATAAAGAAACAACAGATGTTTTAGGGAATGGAAAAACAGCTGTTACAAGAACATATTATAAGGAAGGAAAATATAAATCAATATCTGAAATATATACTGAGGAAGGAATAGAAACAAGTTTTACTAAATATGCAACAGTAGATTCAGATGAAAGTATAAGAATTCAAGAAGAAAATAAAAAAATAACAGTAGAAAAAGGCGAATTTACAAAAATGGCGAATAAAGAAGAAAATTTAAAAGGAGTAAATTTACCATTTGATACAAATAGCTTTATATTAAAACTAGGAACAGCATTCATAATGTCAATAAATACCGATACATTTCAAGTAGGAAAAGAATACTATGTATTAAACAATAGATTTGAAAGAGCAAAAAATTGGGAAATGTGGATTGATAAAGAAACAGGATTGCCAATAAAAATAATAAATAGAGAAGGACGAAAAAGTTTTTATACAGGAACACGAGTAGTAAAAGAAGTAAATGATAATATACAAGAATATAAATACGAATTTGGAACAGTAACAGATGAAGATGTAGCAGTTCCAGACATCAATAGTTTAAGCGAATACACGATTGAATATATTAATGATGAAGATTTGATACAACAATAATTAAATAAAAGTTAAAAAATGAGTGTAATGCTCATTTTTTTGTAACCTTTTTTGAAAAAATGATAATATAAAAATAGAAACAGGAAAACATTATTTATATAAATAATATGAGTGGAACTAAGGGAGATGAAAAAAGGTGGAGGAAAAAACAATTGATAAATATATTGAAAATGATGAACTTAACATTGAAAAAGTTATCAATGAATATAGCGGATATATCTATATAATAGTAAAAAATCTGGCAAAAGAAACAATAAGTAAAGAAGATATAGAAGAAATAATATCTGATGTATTTATGACATTTTGGAACAATAGAGAAAAACTAGACAAAACAAAACTAATAAAAAACTATTTAGCAGGAATAACAAAAAATTTAATAAAATTAAAATATAGAAAAATAAAATTTGACTTTAATATAGATAATTATGAAAATAAAATAATAGATAACTTAAGCATAGAAGAAAATTTTGAAATAAGCGAAAGTAATAATATAGTAGAAAAGACATTAGAAAATATGAAAAAAGAAGATAAAGATATTTTTATAATGTATTACTACAATTCCAAAAAAATAAAAGAAATATCAAAAATTCTAAACATCAGCGAGTCAAAAGTAAAAACAAAATTACATCGAATAAGGAAAAGATTGAGAAAAGAATTAGAAAAAAACGGATATAAACTTGAAAATTAGTATAAAGAAAGAAGGGAATGATGTAAAAATGAATAATAATGAAGAATTAAACAAAAGAATATTAAACAAATTTAAAACTAAAATTGCAGTTGAAAACTTCAAAAGTGAAGAGAAAATTCAAAAAACTCCTAAACTAAAAATGCTAAAATTTGTAGCAACATTTGTGCTATCAATAGGATTAACAGTAAGTATAGTATATGCTGGGGGAGTGATATACGAAAAAGTATTTAAAGAACCAGAAAAAATAGAAAACTATATAGAAGAATTGAAAGTAACTCAAGAAGATTTAAACAGTATAATCACTGAACAAGAAGCAATAAATTCAGCAAAACAAGGAATAAAAAAATATGGACTAGAAATAAAAGATAATGAAATAATAAAAACAGAAATCCAAAAAGCTCCAAACTATGATGAAATCACATATATGATTGAAACTTCAAATTTAAAAGTATTTATAAATGCAAATACAGGAAATTTAAGAAGTTTTTATTTAGATGATGGGTACTCTTTAGAAGAGATAGAAAAACTTACATCTTCAAGAGAAGAAATTATAAAAGTGGGAGAAGAAAAACTAAAAGAATATGGCTTAGGAGATGAATATAAATTATCATATATATCATGTAATAATAGTGATGATGAGTCAAAAGCATATTTGTGGTATTTATGGTTTTCAAAAGAATATGATGGCTTATTCAATGAAACAGAAACAGTCAATATGACAATTATTCCAAAAGTTAATTTAGTAACTGCACTATCAATTACCAATGAACCATTTGAAAATAATCCAATAGAAATATCTATGGAAGAAGCAGTAAATATTGCAAGAGAAAAAGATAAAATAATAAATACTGAAAATTACAAAGAAAAAACATTTACAGCAAATTTAGCTATAAAAAGAATGAATCCAGAAGTGTATTTAAAAGAAAATGGATTGACAAATGGTAATGAAACAACATTATTAGAAGATGGAACAGAATACAGCTATAACACATATAAAATGAATGGCAAAGCTAGAAAGGTATACACAGTAGAATTTTCTTATGAGAATAGACCATTTAATCAAACAAGAACCTACTATGTAGATGTAACAACAGGAGAGGTAGTTGGAGGAGAAAATATATTTGATTTAAATATAAATGAATAAAAAAGAATAAGAAATTATTGTTTAAATAAAATGTTTGATATGATATAATCACCTTATAAATATTTTATGAGGTGATTTATTTTGGATAATATAAAAGAAATAAAAAAATCAGATTTAAAAGAGATATTTAAAGAAAGAAAAAGAGATACACATAAAGGAGATTATGGATATGTTGGAATAATGGGTGGATGCATGGAATATTCAGGAGCAATCAAACTAGCAAATATGAGTGCAGCAAGTATAAGAAGCGGATGCCGGAGTTGTAAGACTAATTGTGCCAAAAAGTATAGAGCTATCTATTGCACCATATTTATTAGAACAAACAATGTATCCGATTTCAAATGATGAAGATAATAAAATGATATTTAATAAAGAAGAAATAGATAAATCTTTAGAAAAAATAAAAGCACTTGCTATTGGAATGGGATGGGGAAATGGAAAAGATAATGAAAAAATATTAACATATATATTAGAAGAAAAAAATGTCCCATGCATAATTGATGCAGATGGATTAAATACTCTAGCAAGAATGGATTTGAATATTCTTAAAAAAGCTAAGAATAAAATTATATTAACACCACATCTAAAAGAATTTGAAAGGATAAGTAAAAATTCTGTTGAGAAAATAAAAGAAAATCCAATAGAATTAGCAATAGAATTTGCTAAAAAGTATAATGTAATTTTATTATTGAAAGGAAGTACAACAATTGTAACAGATGGAGATGAAACATATTTAGTAAAAAGAGGTTGCGCAGGAATGGCAACAGCAGGAAGTGGAGATGTTTTATCCGGAATCTTAGTTGGAATATTAGGATATAATGAGCCAAGTTGCAAAATTATAGCTGCAGGAGCATGTTTAGCAGGGGTATCTGGAGAACTAGCTCAAGAAAAATATACAGATATTAGCATGAAGTCATCTGATACAATCAAAATGATTCCAGAAGCAATAAAGAAGATAAGATGTAATGATGAATAAAAAATATAGTAAAAATTTATAAAAATGGTATTCAACAATAAATATTTTTATACAAAAAAAGCTCGAAAATGTGAGAAAAATCATAGTTGAAAAACATGGAAAAAAATACCAATAAAAATTTTTGAAAATTTTTTAAAAAAAGTGTTGACAAAGACAAAAAACCATTGTATAATTAAAATCGTCCCAAGCGAGGGGACATAAAAAAGTACATTGAAAAATAAACAATAAAATCTTTAAGAGCTCTATTTCTTTCTCCTTAGAAAGGAGGTGATCC
>CALXZZ010000051.1 GCA_944393365.1 uncultured Clostridia bacterium | reverse complement strand
CATAGATATTTTCCTTTCTTTTGTGTGGTTTGCAATTCACATTTTAAAGGATTATCTATGTTTTTTCAATATTTTTTAGATAAAAATTATGTAGGCATTTTTTTATATTTTGCCTACATTAATTTTACACTAACAATAATTATTCAATAGGTAAACTAATAATAAATGTAGTGCCCTTGCCTTCTTCTGACTCAAAAGTAATATTACCATTAAAATGAGCACGAATTGTAGAATAAGACATATACAAACCAAGACCAGTACCATTTTTGCCCTTTGTTGTAAACATTTCTTTAAACAACTTATCTTTGGCTTCTTGAGAAAGACCATTAGCATAATCCTTAACAGAAATAAGTAAATTATTATTCTCCCTAGTTACAATTAAATCAATATTTTGCTCAGGTTTTCCATTATAAGCCTGAATTGAATTTGAAATCATATTATTAATAACCTGAACTAAACTATTAACATCACCTTTAAGTATTAAATTCTCATCAACCTTCAAAGAAATATTTAAATAAACAATAGCATTTTTAAGTTCATGTTTCATTAAAATATTAACTCTCTTTAACAATTCACCTACAGTAAATGTAATATCTTGTTCATTAGATAAATTTACAGCTTGACCTTTAACGGCGGTAATTACATCTGACATATATTCAGTATGAGTTTTAATTTTTTCAACCCAAGATGACATATCTTTTGCTATATCATGATGGTCTCCGCTATTTACTTCAGGATCATCAATAGATGAATCATATTCTTTAATTAAATCATTTAAACCTTCTGCAGCTCCAGATATAGACATTATAGGTGTTTTTAAGTTATGTGCGATACCACCAATTAACTGACCAAGTGAAGCTAAACGTTCTTTTTCCATCAATAAATCTTGATTGTCATGTATTTTTTCAATATTACGTTTCGTTAAGTCTTGAATTTTATTAAATTCAACCGTAAGCTCACCAAGTTCATCATTAGAAATAATAGGTATCTTTTTAAATTCAGCATTGTTTTTAGTATTTATATCATTAAGACCATTTACAATCATCTTTATCTGATTTGATAGAGATGTAGAGTAATACCATAATAAGAAAGATATAACACTAAATAAAACAATAAAAGAAATTACAAGATAGTACATGGCATTACCACCATTTATAGGAAATTTAATACCTACAATATAATCACTATTATTTACATTTACATGTGTCACATATCCTTGAGTATTTACAGCATAATGCTCATAAACTCTACCATCAAATTCATCTGATAATTCATATATATATTTTGTAAAGAAATCTGTTAAAGGCTCACCATCTGAAGTTATTATGTCTTTATTATTATCAATAATGAAATAAGTATCAGTATCATTCATATATTCTAAAGAATCAAGTATATTAATTAATTGATTTTCAGTATATGAAGTATTTTCATCAAAAACATATGAAAACTCATTTTTATAATATTTATAAATATCATCACCTCTAGCTTTAACTAGCCTAGAATAAGAAACAATTGCAATGAAAAACAAACCAGCAATTAAAAGAGGTAATAATATTAACATTATATCACTAGAAAGTTTTGAATGCTTCATATCCAATTTATTTTCTTTAAAAGTTTTTATCAATAAAGACTTAAACAAATTCTTAGAAAATACATAAGATATTGTTGCATTAAAAGTAAAAACAGTAACCCATAATATAGCAACAGTTATTCCAGAAGACTCTACTTCATGTTTTACAACAGGCATACCTAAACCAATAGTAATTGCAACAAAAGGAATAATTATTTGTAACAAATAAAACTTTTTTGGTGCAGTCAATAAAGTACTTCTAATTTCTTTAACACTATATAAATTAGAATCTACACCACCAGACCTTTCCCAATTTGCTATTTTTTTAAACAAGAAGTAACGTTGATATAAAAGAAATAAAGCAACAATTAATACATATAATATAACAAATTGAGCTGTATAAGTAAGACCTCCATATTCAACTTGAAACGATGTATCAACAGTACCAGGCGGATAATTCAAAATCCTGTGCATAATCGGATACAAAAGCCATGCACAAATAGAAATTGTAATAAAATATGAAAGTATAACTTTCTGATAAGTATATAAATGAAATGATTTCTTCGTTTTCTTTTGCATAATATTCCCCCTATATTTCAAGATTCTTAATATAATTAGTTAATTTATATAAATAATCTAAATCTATTTTATCATATTCAAAATTAAAATGCTTCAAATATTCTAAAGTTATATCACAATTTGTCTTAATGTTCAAATATGGAATATTAGTATATAAACTATAATCACTTATAACTAAAGAATTAGCAGATAAATCCAATTTTGAAATTTTCTTATAAAATTGTTCATCAGTTACAATTTTAATATTATATCCTAATTCATTTAACATTTCTACTAAACTTCTCATATTAAACTTATAAGGGTTAAAAACATGAAAAATTTTATTTAGACATCCATAATTATCAATAATACCAATTATAGCATCTGCAACATTATCAACAGGAGACATATCAAAATTTTGAACAACACTACTTTCAAAATAAAATTTATTTTTAATCATAAATTGTAATTTGTTATAAAAAGCATTACTATCTATATTATATTGAAATATCCCATCAGAATGTCTTGCAGTAAGATTGCCAATCCTATAAATATTTGCTCTTAGCATACCACTTTTTATACTATTAAGTAAAAATTCTTCTGTTAAAAGTTTACTTTTAATATAATAATTTTCATTATAATTTTGACCTATAAAAAAGTCCTCTTCAGTAAAATAAACATCATCTGAAGTATTATTTAAAGGCATAAAATCACCAGAAACGCTGATAGTTGAAATATGATTTAGAAAAATATCATATTTCATACAAAAATCAGCAACATTTTTAGTACCTTTTAAATTTAACTTTTCAAATTCCTCATATTTACCCATATGCTTAACCAATGCAGCAGAATGTATAACTAAATCAAGAGTATTACCCAAAGTTTCATATTGCTCATCAGAGAAGCCTAAATTTTTATAAGTAATATCACCAACAATAACTTTTATTTTATTAAATAAGAACTCTTCAGTATATTTATCTTTAAAATAGAAATTAAACATACTAATAATCCTTTTTTTAGCATTTTCCACAGAAGAACTTCTAACTAAGCAATATATAGTACAATCCTTATCTAGCAAATCTCTCAATAAATGAATACCTAAAAAGCCAGTACAACCAGTAAGTAACACATTTTTAAAACTATGTTTTTTAGGATGTAAATTATCTGTATCATGCTTTAAAAATGGATAAATATCAGAAGACAAGTTATTTTCAGTATTAGAATTAGTATTTTCTAAGGCAAAACATAAATCTTTAACATTAGAATAATCGTAAAAATATTGAGTTGGTACTGATATATTCAAGCTAGAGAGTTTAGATTGCACTTTAATAATAGACAAAGAATCAATACCAAGATTAGTAAACTCTTCGTTAATACTAATATTTTTTATTGATAAACAATCTTCTAAAGCCTTACAAACTATTTTTTGAAGTTCAGTTTGTGGTCTTACATATTTATTATCTTTAGAATTTTTAAAAGGTGATGGTAATTTTTTTCTATCTATTTTTCCATTAACAGTAAGAGGTAAACTTGGTAATGGAATAAAATAAGATGGAATCATATAATAAGGTAATTTTTTAGCCAAAAATACCTTTAATTCATAATTTTGAATAGTAAAATCAGAAGTGTAATAAGCACACAAAAATTCCCTGTTATTATATGAATAATCTATAACAGCACAATTTTTTATAAATCTATGATTAGATAGAACAGTTTCAATTTCACTAAGTTCTATTCTATATCCTCTAATTTTAATTTGAGAATCTGCTCTTCCGTAAAAAACTAATTCACCTTGTTTTGTCCAAGAAACAATATCTCCAGATTTATACATCATAAGAGAAGGGTCAAAAATATTTTGTGAAAAAGCCTTTTTAGTTAAATCTTCTCTTCCAAAATAACCTTTAGAAACTCCATCACCTGAAATATACAACTCACCTTTTACACCAGGAGGACAAAGGTTTAAATTTTTATCCAAAACATAGAATTTAACATTTGCTAAAGGTTTTCCAATAGTAATTACTTTATTTGTTTTAGCTAATTTTTTACAACAACAACCAACTGTTGTTTCAGTAGGACCATACATATTATAGATATTAGCAGAAGTAATTAAATTCAAATCATTCAAAAAAGATTGATTTAAAGCCTCTCCACCAATACCGATATCTGTTAATAATTTAAAACTATCTCTACAATTATTAGCAGACATTAAAGATAATATCTTACTAGGTGTTCCATACAAAATATTAACATTATATTTCAAAATTAAATCATTTAACATAGTATAATCATTAAGTTCATCAGAGGTTGCTAAAACTAAAGTTAAACCATTCAAAATCGTTACCCATAATTCATATCCAAAAACATCAAAAGAAATAGAGGCAATAGAAAGCACAGTCTTATCTGAAGAATATTCAACTTCTCTTGATATTCCTAATAAATAATTATGAAAATTCTTATGTGTTATAGTAACTGCTTTAGGGTTTCCAGTAGAACCAGAAGTATATAGTAAATACATATTATCATCAGAAGTTACTTTTTTACATACATATTTTTTATCTAAATTCATATCAAAAACACTATCTATGTGAATTAAATTTTCAAAATCATAAACAGAATTTGAAATCACATATTTTGAATTTGAATTATCTATCATATATTTTTTTCTATCTAGAGGATGTGAAGAATCAATAAGAACATATGAACAACCACATTTCAAGACAGATAATATAACAATAATTAAATCAATTGACCTATCTAATATTATTGAAATATTATCTCCAACTCTTAAATTGTAGTTATTATGTAAGAAAGCTGCAAATTTATCAGACATACAATCCAAATCATTAAAAGTGATTCTTTGATTGTTGCATATAATAGCTTCCTTATTTGGATTAGAAATAACTTGTTCCTTAAATAAATCGATAATTGTTTTTGTAGAGTCATATTCTACAAAAGTATTGTTAAATTGATTTAAAATTAAATCTTTTTCTTCATTTGTAACTAATTGAATATCTTTAATTAAAATATCTTTATTTTCCATTACTTGTTCGCAAATATGTAATATTCTACTATGAATATCTTTAATTTGAGAATTATCAAAAAAACAATTTTGATAATCATAGATAAAAGAAAAATTATCTGTATCATCCATATCATAAATATGTAATACTAGAGGAATTGATGAATAACCATTAAAAAACCACTCTGTAGAATAATTAATATTGTCCTTAGAATGATTCATTCTAGCATTTTGATAAGATACAGAAGTATTATAAATATTTTCTTTAATATTAAATTTATTTTTTATATCCTCAACTAAAGTCTGAGAAGGATATTTTTCATGTCTTAAATAAGAAAATTGACATTTATTAAGCTCTTTTATGCAATCATAAAAAGAAGTATTAAAATCTATATTCAATTTATAAAGCATATTATTTACAAAAAGCCCAAAAGTTTCCTTCTCCTTCATTGAGCTTCTATTCAATATTGGAGAAGACAAAACAACACTATCTGTCTGTTTAATTTTTCCTTCATAAATGCCCATTAAAAATAAAATAAAAGTAAAAGGAGAAGTTTTAATTTCCTTACAGAAATCAATAATTTTTTCAGTCAAACTTTTTGTTAATTTAAATTCAGCTCTACTTGCTTCAAAAGAAATAGCAGAAGTAGTATTTAAATTACCAGAGAAAGCATCATCAAATATATTTTTGTCAAAAAGATTATTCCAAAATTCTCTATCTTTTTCAAATCTAGAACTTAATTTGTATTTTTCTTCTTGATTAACAAAATCTGAATAATCAAAGTCACAAGAAAAATCTATATTTTCATTTTTTAATAATCCAGAATAAATAGAGATAATAGAATTAACCAAGATGCTCATTGACCAAGCATCACATATTAGATGATGAATACAAACAAAGAAACCACCTGTATTATCAGTTGTTTCATAGATTTCAAAATAGTATAAAGGAGAATCAAATAAAGGGAAAACTCTCCTAGAAATTGAATTAAAAACTTCTTCCTTATTTTCAGGAGTCAAATAAATATAATCAACAGAAAATGGAGTATATTCCTTTTCGTATTGAGTAATACTATCACTTTTTTGATTAAGCTGATATCTAATATTTTTATTCTTTTTGACAAAAATATTAATAGCTTTTTCAAGAAGTTTAATATCAATTTTAGAATTAATAACAACTCTTCCTGAAATGTTATTTATGCTAGTATTTGGAAAAAATTGTTCTGTATTTAAAATTGCCTTTTGAGGCTCTGTTAAATTAATATTATTTAAAGACATCCTTTATCACCCTTTTTAAATAAGTTTTATAATTGAACTTTATCAGAATTATATATATATATTAAAAAAAAATCAAGAAAAAGATGTTGAAAAATCAATAATTTTATTATAAAATGTTACTAATCACAGATAAATTAGATAGGATATTATATTAAATATTTTTTGTACTTTAAAATATTTAATATAATATCCTAGTTGTAAAGAATGTATAAAACGGATGTGAATTGTAACTATAAAAAGCCAAAAAGGAAGGGAATGGTGTTAAATGAAAAATAATGTATCTAAAAAAGAAAATGACATCAAGAATCCTAAAGAAAAAGAACTAAAAAAATCAAAAAAGGCAACAAAAGAAGCAGAAAATTTTAAAGATTTAATTATAAGATATGAAAATTTTGGAAAGTTAGTAGCTTTCAAATACAAACAAAATAATGAAATAAAAGAAATAACATATGAACAATTTGCAAAAGACATTAAAGCCTTAGGGACAGCCTTAATTGACATGAAAGTAAAAAGAGTAGCAGTAATAGGAAATAATAGTTATAAATGGTGTACAACATATCTTGCAACTACAACAGCAGGAAAAGTTATTGTGCCACTAGATAAAGCACTAACAGATATTGAAATCGGAAATTTAATCAAAAGAAGTGAAGTAGACACAATTGTTTATGAGAAAAAATATCAAAAAGCAATTGATGAAATAATTGAAAAAGGTTGTAATCTAAAAAATTTAATTTGTATGGACTCTAAAGGAAATAAAGAGGTTCTTTCTTATGACAAAGTTCTAGAAAAAGGAAAAGAAATGTTAGAAAAAGGAGATGACAGATATGATGATGTAAAAATAGATTCATATAAAATGTCAATAATGCTATTTACATCAGGAACTACAAATGAGCCAAAAGCAGTAATGTTATCACAAAATAATATAGTTTCAAATATTGAGGCACTAAATAGAATTGTTAAAGTATACAAAACAGATACATTATTATCATTTTTACCAATACATCATACATTTGAATGTACAATAACATTCTTATTTGGAACATTTAATGGAGCAACAGTAGCATTTTGTGAAGGATTAAGATATATTCAACAAAACCTAAAAGACTATAAAGTAACAATATTTGTAGCAGTTCCGCTATTATTAGAAACAATGTATAAAAAAATACAAAAAGCAATTAAAGAAAAAGGAAAAACAGAATTAGTAAATAAAATGATAAAAATATCAAATGGATTATTAAAATGCCATATAGATATAAGGAAAATAGTATTTAAAGAAATTTTAGACAATTTTGGTGGAAACTTAAGAGTAGTATTTTATGGCTCAGCACCAATGCCTAAAGATACAATAGTAGGATATAATAACTTAGGAATTGAGCTAATACAAGGATATGGATTAACAGAAACATCACCAGTAGTATCAGCAGAAACAGATAAAAAGAAAAGACCTGGATCAATAGGATTAATTTTAGATAATTTAGAATGTAGAATTGATAATCCAGATAAAGATGGAGTTGGAGAAATAACTGTAAAAGGACCAAGTGTAATGCTTGGATATTACAATAATGAAAAAGCAACAAAAGAAGTATTAAAAGATGGATGGTTTTCAACAGGAGATTATGGATATTTAGACAAAGATGGCTTTTTATACATAACTGGAAGAAAGAAAGACGTAATAGTCTTAAGAAATGGAGAAAATGTCTATCCACAAGAAATAGAAGCATTAATAAATAAATTACCATATGTAAAGGAAAGTTTAGTATTTCAAAGAGGACAAAGTAAAACAGATACAATGTTATGTGCAAAAATTGTTTATGATGTAGACGCAATTAAAGATGCATTTGGTAAAAAATCAGAAGATGAATACAAAGAAGATATTTGGATACAAATTAAAGAAATAAATAAAGACTTGCCACTATTTAAACATATTAAGAAAATTGAGATTACAACAGAAGAGCTAGAAAAAACTACAACACAAAAAGTTAAAAGATATAAAGAATTGCAAAAAGTAGCAAACAGGGATTAGGGGACGGTCCTCCAATCCCTGTTTTTAGGGATTTAGGGACGGACCTTTAATGAATTTAACAAAATAACAAAAATATATTGAATACATTCAACAAAATATCTAAAATTTGTTGAATTAATTCAATAAAAATGATATAATATATAATAGAAAGATAAAAAAGAGGTGATACAATGGATATAAAACAAAGTTTAATCACTAACAATGTATGGTGGAAAAATCAAAAAATAAATCCACAATTTTTATTAGGAAGAAAAAGAGAAGAATTTAATAGTATCATACAAAAAATAGATGAAAAAAGAATCTTAAGCATTATAGGACCTAGAAGAGTTGGAAAATCAACACTTATCTATCAAACAATAAATTACTTGATAGAGGACAAAAAAGTTGACAAAAAAAGAATACTACTATTTTCAGGAGATGACCCAAGCCTATTTTTTAATGAAGATGACAAAATAAGTGATGTATTAAAAGTATATTTTAATGAAATACTTGAAGAAAGCATCTCTAACTTAAGTTCAAAAGTCTATATATTTATAGATGAAATCCATTTTATTAAAAACTGGCAAAATTATCTAAAAGTATGTTTTGATAGAAAATATAACATTAAATTTATTATTACTGGTTCATCATCATTACTTTTATTTAAAGACTCTAATGAATCATTACTAGGAAGAATTGAAAATATGTACGTATTACCACTTACATTTAATCAATTTTTAAATTTCTATATGACATATGTAACAAAGCAAAATGACATCAATTTACCAAAATTCAATTTAGATAAACCAGAAGAAAGTTTTAAAAATTTAGAAACAATATATTATGATGAAGAAATGAAAATAAAAATCCACAAAATATTAAATGAATATATATTAGTAGGTGGTTATCCAGAATACTTTGAAGACAGAGATATTGAAATTTGGCAAAGACGTTTAGCAGATGATATCATAACAAGAGGAATTTATAAAGATATCTTAACAATGTATAATATAAAAAATCCTGAAATATTAGAAAAATTGATGTACTATATAGCTGATAACAATTCTCAAACTTTTTCATATAGTAGTATGGCTGGAAACTTTGGTGTTGATACAGTAACATTAATTAGCTATGTGGGCTATTTAAAACAAGCGTTTTTAATTAATGTATTAGAAAATTACTCTACAAATATTGGAAAAATAATAAGGTCAAATAAAAAGATAAGCATACTAGATAATGGTATTCAGAACAGTCTTTTAAAAAGAACAGAATTAACAAACAATGACACAGGACACATAGTAGAGGCAATGGTAGATTTTAATATACGTTTGATTTCAGAAAAAGAAAATTATAATGAATATTATTATAGAAATTCAAATAAAGAAGAAATTGATATCATATTGGACAGAAAAATAGATATAATCCCAATAGAAGTAAAATATACAAATCAAATAGAAAATTCAGATACAAATACAATAAAAAACTTTATTGATAAAAATAAAGAAAATAAACTAGGAAAAACAAAATTCGGAATTATCATAACAAAAGATATTTATAAAAAAGAAGAAAATTTATATTATATTCCATATTGGTTGTTTAATTTATAAAAAATAGTAAATACTATTTTTGAGGTGGCCAATTTGAAAAAAAGAAAAAAATACACAAAAAAATCCATAAAAAAGAAAGTAATCATAACAAGCATAATTCTAATACTTTTATGGATTTTTGCATTTTATTTATATATAACATATCAAAATATAGAAGTTACACCAAGTAACTATGAAACTATGAGAACAAAATCCACAATAGAAGAACAAACTGTGGAAAGTGAAGAAGAAAAAAGCCAAACAATAGCAAATATGTTAGAAGAAACAACAAGAAAAGTAGTTGGAATTTCAAAACTAAAAAATACAGGAAGTAGCATATTTTCATCAAGCTCAGAAAATGATTTAGGACTAGGTACAGGAGTTATTGTATCATCAGATGGATATATTTTAAGCAATGAACATGTTACAGGAGAAAAATATAGTACATGCTATGTAACATTAGAAAATGGTAATACTTATAATGGAACAGTTATGTGGAGTGATTCAAGTATAGACCTATCAATTACAAAAATAAATGCAAAAAATTTAGAAGCGGTAACACTTGGAAATTCGGAAAATATAAGAGTTGGAGAAAGTGTATATGCAATAGGAAATCCAATAGGATATGAATTCCGAAGAACAGTAACTTCAGGTATTATAAGCGCAAAAAACAGAACAATAAAAATAGAAGAAAATGATCAATCCACATATATGACAGATTTAATTCAAACAGATGCAACAATAAATCCAGGAAATAGCGGAGGGCCATTAATTACAACAAATGGAGAAGTAATTGGAATAAATACTGTAAAAATAACATCAGCAGAAGGAATAGGCTTTGCAATTCCAATAGATATTGTAAAACCAATAATTGAAAGTTTTAAAAACACAGGAACTTTTGAAGAAGCACAAATAGGAATATATGCCTATGATAAAGAAGTAATACCATATTTAAATAAAAGTTTAAGTTTCGAAAAAGGAATATATGTTGCACAAATAAATAAAAATGGCCCAGCAGATAACACAGAACTAAAAGAAGGAGATATTATTACTAAAATAGATGATGTTGAATTAAATACAATGAACGATTTACGAAAATATATTTATACAAAAAAGCCAAAAGATGAAGTTACATTAAGTGTTACAAGAGGAAAAACACAAAAAACAATAAAAATAACACTAGGATGACAGGGATTAGGGGGATGGTCATAAAATCCCTGTTTTTCATTTTACTCTTTTGCTATTAAAAATAGTATAAAATTTATTTCATTTCTCGGCTAACATTACATCTTTAACAAATTCTAATATTATCTAGTAGGTCCCTCTCAAAGCAAGTTTGAGATTCTCCCACTAGATAATTAAAGAATTTATAACAAGATTTCATTCACATTCGAAATTCATAAATTTTATACTATTTTTAATAGCTTATTATGATAAATAAAAATAAACAGGGATTTTTAGGACCGTCCCCTAATCCCTGTCTCCCTCTTCCATAAAGTCATATTTTCTTGAATAATCTTTGGTTTCATTATTTGACTGATAAACTTCAGAGCGATTTT
>CALXZZ010000050.1 GCA_944393365.1 uncultured Clostridia bacterium | reverse complement strand
GGAAATTTTATTGAAATAAGAGTAACAGAAGGAATTGACCCATTTTTAAGAAGACCAATAAGTATATATAACTTAGATAAAGAAAATGGAATATTAGAATTCATATTCCAAGTTAAAGGAAAAGGAACGGAGATACTATCAAAAAAACAAGAAGGAAATGATATTGATATAATAGGACCGTTAGGACATGGAACGTTCAAATTTGATAAGTACAAAAATATAGCAGTTATAGGTGGTGGAATAGGAATCTTCCCTTTGTATGAATTATCTAAACAAGCAAAGCAAAATAATGTTAAAGTAAATTGTTATTTAGGATTTAGAAATAAGGATTTTGTAATGCTTGAAAAAGAGTTTGAAGAAGTTACAGATAAGCTAATAATTACAACTGATGATGGAACATATAAAAATAAAGGATTTGCTATTGATTATTTAAAGGACGACATGGCAAATGAAAAGTATGATTGTATTTATGCTTGTGGTCCATTACCAATGTTAAAAGCTGTTCAAAAATATGCTGTTGAAAATAATATTGATTGTCAATTATCATTAGAAGAAAAAATGGCATGTGGTTTGGGTGTTTGCTTAGGTTGTGCGGTTAAAACTGCTAAAAGTCCAAAAGATGCACCTGAATATTGGCATGTTTGTAAAGGTGGACCAGTATTTAACGCAAAAGATGTAGAGATTTAATTAATTAAAGATAGGAGTAGAAAGAGATGGCACATGTTGCAATACATGAAATAATTGCGGATAGATATATCCAAAAGCATCCGGACGAGATAAAGGATGTTAAAGAATTTGTAAAAGGCGCTGTAGCACCTGATTTGGACGAAGAAATGACAAATAAGAGAAAATTTAAAGATTCTTCGCACTACGGAAGATGGTCAAATGGTAATGTTGAAACTAATATTGATAAATTTCTAGAAGACGAAAATGTAGATATAAATCAAGATTATTGGAAAGGGTATTTTTTGCATTTATATACAGATTATCAATTTTATAATAATCATTTTAATGAAGAATTTGAAGAAATGAGGAGGACAAAAGGAAATCTTAGAGAGGATTATGATTATTTATTTAAAGAGATACTTGGGAGATATAATGTTACTTTAAGTAAATATACTGATAAATATGTGAATGTCAAAGAAGGAGAGCCAAGATATATAAAATTAGAAAAATTATTAGATTTTATCGAGGAAATTTCTGATATTAATATAGATGATAAAGTCAAATTAATAAAACAAAAAGGAATGGAGGGAATAAAATAGATGAATACAAAAATAAATTTAGCTGGAATTGAGATGAAAAATCCGGTAACTGTTGCATCAGGGACTTTTGGATATGGAAGAGAATTTAGCGAGTTTTTTGATTTAAGTAAATTAGGTGGAATTATTACGAAAGGCACTTCATTAAAACCTAGAAGCGGAAATAAACCAACAAGAGTATGTGAAACAGCAAGTGGAATGTTAAATAGTATAGGACTTCAAAATCCAGGAGTTGAATATTTTGCTGAAAATGATTTACCATTTTTAAGAAAATTTGATACTGCAATTATAGTTAATGCGTGTGGAAGTACAGTAGAGGAATATGTTGAATTGTGTAAAATATTAAATACATTAGATATTGATGGAGTAGAACTTAATTTATCTTGCCCTAATGTAAAAGCAGGATGTATGGCTTTTGGAAATACATATGAAGGTGTAAAACATGTAACAAGTGAAGTTAGAAAAGTTTTAGATAAACCTTTAATTGTAAAATTAACACCAAATGTTACTGATATAGCATCAATTGCAAAAGGTGTAGAAGATGGCGGTGCAGATGGAGTATCACTTATCAATACTTTGTTAGGAATGAAGATTGATATTAATACAAGAAGACCAGTTCTTGCAAATAATACAGGTGGACTTTCAGGTCCTGCAATAAAACCAGTAGCAGTTAGAATGGTGTATCAAGTTGCACAAGCTGTTAATATTCCGGTTTTAGGAATGGGTGGTATTGTAAATGGTGATGATGCAATTGAGTTTATGCTTGCAGGTGCAACTGCAATTTCAATTGGTGCAGGAAATTTTATCAGCCCATATACAAGTGTTGATACTGTTGATGGTATTGAAAAGTATATGAAAAAACATAATATTGATGATATTAATGATATTATTGGTAAAGTTCAGATGAATTAGTAAAAAATTTTTTGAAATATGAAACAGCTTCTAGTATATTATAGGAGCTGTTTATATTTTCTTTGTGTTATAAAATTATATATTGTATATAACGAAAAAAATCAAAAATTGTAAAAAATCAGTTGTATAAAAAAATTCTATTTGATATAATTGAAACAATAATTTAATATATATTAATCATGGGAGGAATAAATATGCAAGAAGAAGATAAATTTTTAAAAGAATTATGTGATATATACAAACCAGAAAAAGATAATTTAATTCAAATGTTAAACGAAGTGCAAGAACATTATGGATATATCCCACAGGAAGCCCAAAAAGTTTTATCAGAGTTTTTATCAATTCCAATGGCAGAAATTTATGGAGTAGTTACTTTTTATTCTAGATTTACACTAAAACCAAAAGGAAAATATAGTATATCAGTATGTTTAGGAACAGCATGCTTTGTTAAAGGATCTCAAAAAATTATGGATAGATTAACTGAAAGATTATGCATTCAGCCAGGAGAAACAACAAAAGACGGTAAATTTTCAATTGATCAAACTAGATGTGTTGGTGCATGTGGTTTAGCTCCTGTTTTTACTGTTAATGGTGAAGTGTATGGAAAAGCTACTGTTAAGAAGTTGGATGAGGTGCTAGATAAGTTAATGGAAAAATAGCTACTTGAAAAATAAGAAAATTGGACGTTAGCGAAATCAAAGATTTCGACGTCCAGATGTGCAAAATTGCTGCGCAATTATTGCACGTGTCAAGGTAAATTAACCTTTTTGTATACGGAAAAATTTCAAATAGAGCCAAGATAAAAGCTAATTTTTCCTATACAATAATTAGAAAATAAGATGTGTCCCAGAATGGACAAAAATGTCCAAACGGAAACGTCCCTAAAAGGACAAAATGTCCCCAATGCGACAAAAGGAGGAAAGTATGAAATCTTTAAAGGAAATACACAAAATAAGAGAGGAAAAAAGAAAAGAATTAGATTTAAGAGTAAATACTAAAGCAGATACTAGAGAAAAACATATATTAGTCTGCCATGGAACTGGTTGTACATCATCTAAATCACCTGAAATATTAAAAAGGTTTAGAGAAATTTTAGAAGAAAAAGGTATAGATAATGTGCGTGTTATACAAACAGGATGTTTTGGTTTATGTGCAAAAGGTCCAATTGTTATAATACGTCCAGAAGATACATTTTATGCAATGGTTACACCAGAAGATTGTGAAGAGATTATTGATACACATATTGTAAAGGGTGGAAAAGTTGAAAGGCTTTTGTGTAGAGATATAGATGGCACGATGGTTGATAGATTAGATGATTTGAATTTTTATAAAAAGCAAAAAAGAATTGCATTGAAGAATTGTGGTGTAATAAATCCTGAAAATATAGATGAATACATAGCATTTGATGGATATTTAGCATTAGAGAAAGTATTAAGTGATATGACACCAGAAGAAGTAATAGAAACAATAAAAAATTCTGGACTTAGAGGTAGAGGTGGAGCAGGTTTCCCAACAGGTAAGAAGTGGGAGTTAACAAGGGCTTCAGAAGGAAAACAAAAATATGTTGTTTGTAATGCTGATGAAGGTGACCCGGGAGCTTTTATGGATAGAAGTATTCTTGAAGGTGATCCACATAGTGTCTTAGAAGCTATGGCAATTGCAGCATATGCAATAGGTGCAGATAAAGGATATATTTATGTAAGAGCAGAATATCCAATTGCAGTTCAAAGATTACAAATAGCAATAGACCAAGCAAGAGATTATGGGATTTTAGGTAAAAATATCTTTGGCAAAAACTTTAATTTTGATATAGAAATAAGATTAGGTGCAGGAGCATTTGTATGTGGAGAAGAAACAGCACTCCTTGAATCTATTGAAGGAAGAAGAGGTCAACCAAGAGTTAAACCACCATATCCAGCAGTAGCAGGTTTATGGGGAAAACCAACATTAATAAACAATGTTGAAACATATGCAAATATAGCACAAATAATATTAAAAGGTGCTGATTGGTATTCATCAATAGGAACTGAAAATTCAAAAGGTACAAAAGTATTTGCATTAGGTGGAAATGTAAATAATATAGGACTTGTAGAAGTACCAATGGGAACAACATTAAGAGAAATTGTATATGACATTGGTGGAGGAATACCAAATGGTAGAGACTTTAAAGCGGCACAAACAGGAGGACCATCAGGTGGATGTATACCAAAAGAACATTTAGATACACCAATAGATTATGAATCATTAAAAGAAATTGGTTCTATGATGGGTTCAGGTGGACTAATCGTTATGGATGACACTAAATGTATGGTATGTTTGGCTAAGTTCTATTTAGAATTTACAGTAAGTGAAAGTTGTGGTAAGTGTACACCATGTAGAATAGGAACAAAAAGAATGTTAGAAATTCTTGAAAGACTATGTAATGGCGAAGGAGAAGAATTTGACATATATAGATTAGAGAAATTGGCAGCAAATATCCAAAAAGCAAGTTTATGTGGTCTTGGTCAAAGTGCGCCAAACCCAGTAGTAAGTACATTAAAATACTTTAGAGAAGAATTTAGACAACATGCTATTCAAAAGGAATGTAAAACATTAGAATGTAAAGCAATGGCAAAAATAACAATAGATCCAGAAAAATGTAAAGGTTGTGGCTTATGTCAAAAACATTGCCCAGTAAATGGAATTGATGGAGCAGGAAGAGATAAAAGAATAATAAATCAAGAAAAATGTATCAAGTGTGGTACATGTATAGCAAGTTGCCCATTCCATGCAATAGGGAACTAGGGGACGGTCCTAAAAATCCCTAAAAGCAGGGATTTAGGGACGGACCTTTGTTTGAAATTAAAAAGGAGATGAAATTCAACATTGAATAGTTCAAGCAATATAATAAAAAATGCAATAATGAACTCAAGTCCAGTAGTTTGTGATCCATTACAAATTACATCTACAAATGAAATCTTCATATTAGCTATAATCCTTATTGCAAGTATAGGATTAATTTATATACTAATCATTTTTAATAGAAAAAATAGAAAAATGAAAAAAACAAAAATTAATGAAAAGGAAGATTAAACTATGGAAAAGAAAATGATTAATTTAACAATAGATAACCAAAAAATAAAAGTGCCAGAAGGCACAACAATACTAGAAGCTGCAAAGCAAGCAGGAATAGACATCCCAACACTATGCTTTTTAAAAGAAATAAACGAAGTTGGAGACTGTAGAATGTGTATAGTAGAAGTTGAAGGAAGAAGAGGATTTGCAACATCATGTATACAAACAGTAGAAGAAGGAATGGTAGTACATACACATACACAAAATGTATTAGAAGCAAGACATGTTATACTAGACCTAATAATATCAAACCATGCAAAAGACTGTTTAACATGTACTCGTTCAGGAAACTGCGAGCTTCAAATGTTAGCAACAAAATTCAATGTTTTAAGTGTAGAATTTCCAGGAGAAATGACAAAGCATAAAGTAGATGACTTATCACCATCAATTGTTAGAGATTTTAATAAATGTATATTATGCAGAAGATGTGTTGCTGCTTGTAAAAATGTTCAACATATAGGAGCAATTGATGTAATAAATAGAGGATTTGAATCATGTATATCAACAGTTGGAGATTGTAGTTTAAATAATGTAAATTGTACATTTTGTGGTCAATGTATAGAAGCCTGTCCAACAGGAGCGTTACATGAGAAAGAATCAATAAATGATGTATGGGCAAAATTAAAAGATTCAGATACATATGTAGTTGTTCAAACTGCACCTGCTGTTCGTGTGGCATTAGGTGAAGAATTCCAGATGCCTATTGGAACAAATGTAGCAGGAAAAATGGTAACTGCATTAAAAAGACTTGGATTTGACAAAGTATTTGATACAAATACAGGTGCAGACTTTACAATTATGGAAGAAGCTAATGAATTTGTAAAAAGATTTAAGAAAAATGATAATCTTCCTATGATGACTTCTTGTTGTCCTGCTTGGGTTAAATATATTGAATCATATGAACCAGACTTATTGCCACATTTGTCAAGTTGTAAATCACCACATCAAATGTTTGGAGCATTAATAAAATCATATTATGCCAATAAAATGGGAATAAATCCAGAAAAAATATATACAGTATCAGTAATGCCATGTATTGCTAAAAAATTTGAACGACAACGTCCAGAAATGCAAAATGACGGACTTTGGGACGTAGATAATGTAATTACTACAAGAGAACTTTCTCGTATGATTAAACAGGCAAATATCGAATTTACAAAACTAGAAGATAGCGAATTTGATGCACCAATGGGAGAAGCAACAGGAGCAGGAGCAATATTTGGAACAACAGGAGGAGTAATGGAAGCAGCTTTAAGAACTGCACAAGATACTCTAACTGGAAAAAGTTTAGATAAGATAGAATTTGAACAAGTACGTGGTGGAAAAGGTATTAAAAAAGCTACAATAGAAATTGCGGGAAAACCTATAAAAGTAGTTGCTGCGAGTGGATTATCAAATGCAAGAAAAATATTAGATGAAATAAAATCTGGAAAAGCAGATTATCAATTTGTAGAAATTATGGCATGCCCAGGAGGATGTATCATGGGTGGAGGTCAACCAATTAAAAGCTCTAAAACACGTTCAGAGGTAGATGTTAGAAAATTAAGGGCAGATAGTATTTACTCTATTGATGAAAAGAGTACAATTAGAAAATCTCACGAAAATCCAGTATTGAAAAAGATTTATGAAGAATATTTAGAAGAACCTGGAAGTTATAGAGCAGAGAAGTTATTACATACAAATTATAGGAAAAGAGAAAAATATCGTTTAGAAGATTAGAAGTATATTTTTCAAAAATTCAAAAGACTAGAGATATTAATATTTCTAGTCTTTTGAACAAATTATAACAAGTTTAAACTATCTATTGTTATTATTATTGTTGTTTTGTCTTTCGTTGTTGTTATTGTTTTGATTGTTTTTGTTATTGTTATTTGACTTATTTTCTTTATTTTTCTTTGACATGAAAAGCACCTCCATTCAAGTTTCAATAATATTATTTTCTAAAAAGCAAAAAAATATACATAAAAAATTAATTTGTATTTTTAGAGTATTTGATATATAATGGGTAAAAATTAGAAAATATGTATTAAATATTATATAAAACATAATATATATTAGGAGGCAAAAATGGATTTTGAAAATGAAAAATTAAAAGAATTCAATGAATACATAAGATTTAGAAAAGTAGCCATAATAGGATTAGGAGTAAGTAATTTACCATTACTAGATTACATGTTTGAAAAAAAAGCAAGAGTAACAGTATTTGATGAAAGAGAAAGGGAAAAATTAAGCAAAGAAGCACTAGAAAAAATAAGCAATTATGGATTTGAACTTATAATTGGAAAAGATTGTTTAAAATATTTAAAAAATTTTGATATAATTTTCCGTTCACCAAGTTGTTTGCCTACTAAACCAGAATTAGTCCAAGAAGAAAATAGAGGAGCAATTGTAACATCAGAAATTGAAATGTTAATGAAAATGTGCCCATGTAAAATGATTGGAGTTACTGGTAGTGACGGAAAAACAACAACAACGAGTTTAATAAATAGCATTTTGCAAAAAGCTGGTTACAAAACATTTTTAGGTGGAAATATTGGAACACCATTATTTACTAAATTACCAGAAATGAAACCAGAAGATGTTTTAGTGTTAGAGTTAAGTAGTTTTCAATTAATGGGAATGGAAGTTAGTCCAGACATTGCAGTTATAACTAATATAACACCAAACCATTTAAATATTCATAAAGATTATGAAGAATATATAGAAGCAAAGAAAAACATATTTAAATATCAATCTGAAAATGGAATAACAGTATTAAACTATGATAATGAAATTACAAGAAGTTGCGAAAAAGAAGTGCCAGGAAGAGTAGTCTTTTTCAGTGGAAAAGAAAAATTAGACAATGGATTTATTGTTGACAATGGAATTATAAAAGAATGTGAAGATAGAGTAAGAAAACATATTTTGGATACACATGATGTTATTTTAAGAGGAGAGCATAATTATGAGAATATAGCAACTGCAATAGCTGCAACAAGTACATTAGTAGATATAGAAGATGCAGTTGAAGCTGTCAAAGAGTTTAAACCAGTAGAACATAGGTTAGAGCTTGTAAGGGAAATTGATGGAGTTAAATGGTATAATGATTCTGTAAGTTCTTCACCAACAAGAACAATTGCAGGTTTAAAATCATTTACAGAAGATATTGTATTAATTGCAGGAGGTTATGACAAAAATTTAGATTATACTCCGATTGCAAAGCCAATAGTTGAAAAAGTAAAGACTTTGATATTATTAGGTCAAACTTCTGGAAAAATTTTTGATGCAGTAAAAAGTGAATTGGAAAATCAAAATAAAGAACTTGATATATATATGTGTAATTCTTTAGAGGAAACTGTACAATTAGCAAAGAAGCACGCAACTAAAGGACAGATTGTATTATTTTCACCTGCTAGTGCAAGTTTTGATATGTTCAAAAACTTTGCAGATAGGGGAGAACAGTTTAAAAAATTAGTGAATAATTTGTAATAAAATATTAGCTAGAATATTATATAAAATTATTATTTGTACCTTGTTGTCGCAATATATAAATAAAAAGTTTGTAGGTTGCTTCAATCGCACTCGCCTTTTACAAGGTTCGTTTGGTAGCTACGCGGTACTGCAAAATAGTTTTATATAATATTCTAGCTATTTTAAATGAAAAATCTCCTGAAGACACAAATTTTAAAAAAATGCATAACATATACAAAAGAAAAAGGAGGTTTTATAATGTACAATCAGAGCTATGAAGAGTACATAAGAAGCATACTTGGATATCCAAACTATTCTTATAACAATGACTCTATGTCATATATGCAAAGTCAGGGATATAATCAAGACAATAATTTCAATAATAATTATAGTAATACTGTAAATAATAATGATTTAGAGCAATATTATCCCGAAATATATAAAATTGTATATCCAATGGTATCACAAATATGCAGTAATAATACAAGAGAAATAACAAGAGAAGTAATTGATGAAATGACAGATGAAATTTATTCTGCAATTGAGGGAACATCAGACAATGAAATTAATTTGTCAATAAATTTGCAAAATGACATAAGAACTGGTGAGAATAGAACTCAGAATACAAAGGAAAAAGAAGTAAAAACATCTAGTCAGCAAATAAAAAAAGAAATAAAAAAAGATGTTACACAAGTAGAAAATAGAAATGAAATTAGAGAGGATAGGCAGATAAGAAATAGAACTTTACGAGATTTAATAAGAATTTTAATTATTCGAGAATTACTTAGAAGACCTGGAAATCGTCCACCAAGACCTAGACCACCTATGAGACCACCATTCCCTGGAGGGCCACGGAAGACCACCACAAGGACCTAATAGATCACTTCAAGGTGTAGGAAGACCTCCGATGATGCCAAGAGGATATTATGACATTTATGAGCATTAGAAAATTAAATCAAGAGGTATTATTATCTCTTGATTTTTTAAGTGTATATCAATAGTTGACATTATTAACATAAAATGGTAAAATTAATGTGTAGTAAATGTGTTAATTGGAGGAATAATATGGAAGAGAATAAAATAAGAAATAAAATTTTAGCCATATCAGGTCAACCAGTAACTGGTAAAGGAACAAATATAAAAGCTATAATAGAAAAACTTAAACAAATGGGATATGCAGAGGAAAATATACATTTAGAATCAACAGGAAATGATTTTAGAAAATATTTTAATGCGATTGTTGAATTGATACAAAGTTTAGATGATGAAGAGAGTGTAAAAAAGTTAACAGAGAGTAAAGAATTAAAGAAGATTTTTAGTAATAGTGAATATAGACAAGCATTTACAGAAACTTTAGCTATATTAAAAAAATCAGGCTTAGATTTATCAAAATTTAATATTGAACAAGCAAATAATTTAGAAGAATTTAAAAAGATTAGAAAAATTGTTGACACTTTAATTGATGAGGGAATTAAAGAAAAAGGTATTGAGATTAATAGTAAAAGGCGACCAGATGATATTTGGATAATTGATTCGAGATTGGCTTTTTATAACATACCCGATGCTTTTTCAGTAAGATTAACTGCATCTCCTGATGTTGCTGCTCAAAGATTATTGCAAGACAAAACTAGAGGAAAAGAAGATAGTAAGTACAAAGATATAGCTGAAGCAAAGGAAGCAAGAGAAAGAAGAAGAATTGGAGAAACTTCAAGATATTTGCAAAGATACGGGGTGAATTTAGAAGATGAAAATAACTATGATTTAATTATTGATACATCTTATTCAAGTATAAATGATATTTCTAACACAATATTGAAGTGTTCAGAATTATTTTATCAAGGAAAACAATTTGAGAAAAAATGGACGAGTCCAAAGTTACTCTTACCGTTACAAGGGGAAAGATTAACTTATGGAAAAGCTTTGTATGATTTAGAAGAGATAATACAAAGCATAAAAGAAAATGGATATTATGCTTCTTCACCTATAGAAATAATAGAGGTAGATGGAGTAAAAGGAATAGTTGAAGGACACCATAGAAATTTCGGGGCGGCTTATAATGGATTGACACTAGTACCATATACTGTGTTAGCGAAAGATGATGAAAAACTTCCGGGAAAGAGTATTACGGCAAGACAATATATGCAAGGATTAACAGCAAGTAAATTATATGGTCATGAAGAATTGATAGGAAAAGATTTTAGTTATGAAGAAGTATATCCTGATATATATGAAAAGTTAAAACAAAAAGAACAAGAAGAAAGATAAGAATAAACTATAAAATAATAAATACAAAAATCCAGCTTGATTAGAGTTGGATTTTTTGGTATGAAAAATTGTATTTTATTTTTGAAAAAAATTCCAAAATAATAAAAATTTTTAAGAATATAAATCAAAAAAATACAAATAATAATATTGAGAAATTTTGAAAGGTGGTAATAAAATGAAAGTTAAAGATTGTATGTGTGAACATGTATGTTGTGTTAGACCTGAAACAAAAATACAAGAAGTAGCAAAATTAATGAACGAGCATCATATAGGATGTATTCCAGTATGTGATGACAATAATTGCATATGTGGAATAGTAACAGATAGAGATATAATATTAAGATGTGTAGCATGTAACAAGGACACAAATCAAACACCAGCAAGTGATATAATGACATGTAATGTTACAACATGTAAACAAGATGATGAAATGACAAATGCACAAACAAAAATGGAACAAAAACAAATAAGAAGATTACCAGTATGTGATAGCAATAATCAAGTAGTTGGAATATTAACATTGGGGGATTTAGCACATTTTGATACTCAATTAGGAAAGCAACAAGTATGTACAACATTTGAAAATATATGTAATTGTGAAGGACAAATAAAAAA
>CALXZZ010000049.1 GCA_944393365.1 uncultured Clostridia bacterium | reverse complement strand
AAAAATGAAAATGAAAGAATGTACCCTGCAAGTACAACTAAGATAATGACTGCCATTTTATCACTTGAAAATGGTAATTTAGATGATGTAACAACTGCAAGTCATAGTGCTATTACATCTATTCCTAGTGGTTATTCAATAGCTGATATTCAAGTTGGTGAAGAATTAACTATTGAGCAATTATTAGAAATGCTTTTAACTCATTCTGCAAATGATGCAGCAAATGTACTAGCCGAATATGTTGGAGGATCAATTGATAGTTTTGTTTCTATGATGAATACAAAAGCAAATGAATTGGGCTTAACTGATACACATTTTACAAACGCATATGGATTACATGATGAAAAGCACTATTCAACCGCTTATGATTTAGCTAAATTGATGCAATATTGTATCAAAAATGAGGATTTTAGAAAACTTGCTGGTATGGCTTCTTGTGCTATTCCTGCAACTAATATGCATGATAGCCGTTTATATTCTTCTACTAATTATTTATTGGTTCCTGAAAGTCAATATTATACTTCTTATGTTACAGTTGGTAAAACTGGGTTTACTACTCAGGCAAGAGATTGTTTAGTTAGCGCTGCTTATAATAATGATATAGAATTAATTAGTGTTGTTTTAGGTTGTCCTTCATCTAATTCAAGATTTTCGGATGCCATTTCTTTATATGAATATGGATATAATAATTATTCTTTAAAGACTATCGCTAAAGAAAAGGATGTAGCTACTCAAATAGAAGTTTCAAATGCTACTAAAGATACTAAACAATTAGATTTATTAGTTAGCGAGGATATTAATGCTTTAGTGGATAATTCTGAAAATAATGAAAATATTGAACCAAATATTGTTTTAAATGATGATATTAAAGCTCCTATTTATGGAGGAGATGTATTGGGAAAAGTTTCTTATACTGTTAATGGTGTTGAATATACTACTGATTTAATTGCATCTCATGATGTTGAAGAATTCCGTATTCCTACTTTTATTATATATATTGCTGTGATTTTTGTTACTTTACTTGTGATTTATCGAATTTTTTATTATACACCTAAAAAGTATAAAAGAACTAAAAGAAATTACAAATATTAAATTTAGAATATATAAATGATTTAATAATTGAACATAAATATTTAATATTTAATTAGAGTTAGGTTAGAGAATGTCGCATGGGAAACGTCCCCATTGCGACATTATTCATAATCTCTACCAATTACTATTGTAACATCTGCTTTGCTTGAGCTTGATTGAGAACTTGATATTGTTCCCACTCCAAGAATAGTTTTGATATTTTCTAATATTGTATTTGCTGCATCTTTTTTATTAATTATTGTAGTTTTTGAAGTAGTATTTGTTGTCCCTGTTCTATATACTTCGTATCCTGCACTTTCTAATTCATTTACTACTTTTTGTAATGCTTTACTATTTCCGCTTCCATTTAGTACTTCAAGTTTTATATCTGCCTTACTTACTCTTGAACTACTTGTTTGGTTTCCTGTTGAGCTGTTACTTGAACTATTTGTTTCATTACCAGTTGTATTTCCTGATTCTTCTGTTGGTTGTTCTAGATCTCTATCGTAAAATAATTCTTGTATTAAAGCTTCTGTTTCATCTTCATCAGCAACAAATATCCATGTTCCTGATGTATTTTTGTTTGTGTTTTCTCCAGGTAAAGTTGCTGTTAATAGATTTTCTGTACTAAATTCAACTGCATATGGAATATAATCCTTTGCTACATTAAAATCTATATTTGTTATTACATTTTCTTTTGCAACTTCTAATATTTGTCCTAACTTAAATATGTTTTCTACTTTTGCTGTTTGCTCTATTACTGCCATTATAAAATCTCTTTGAGTTCTCATTCTTCCTGTGTCATTATCTCCATATTCTTCTGGATATGATGTTCCATTATTGTTATGTCTAAAACGCACTAATTGTTCTGCTTTATCTCCATCTAATTCTTGAACTCCTGCCTTTAAATGGATATGTAAATCCTGTGATGTATCATCATAATCCATATCTATCGGAACATCAAATGTTACTCCACCTATTGCGTCTACTAGCTTTATAAATCCTTCTGTTTTTACTATCACATAATATTCTAGGTTTAATCCTGTTATTTCATTTACTTCATCTAAAACGTCTTGTGGATCTTCATGTCTACTATATACTGAATTGATTTTTTCATATGCTGTTGCTCTTGATGGGGTATTTCCTGTGTATGTATCACGTGGGATTGATAGAAGCGTTGCTTTTTGTGTATTAGGATTATATGAGGCAACCATTATAGTGTCTGTTAATAATGCTCCTTCTTCGTCTGTACTTATTCCTAATACTAGACATCTGAATTCTCCTAGGTTTTTCTTTGTGTTTTCATCATGTCCGACTGCTGTTGCAAGCATTCCTGATAAGCCTCCACCGTTTTTATATGTTTTATATGCAAATACTCCTCCTGCTATCAGTATAATAAGTAATAGTATTAGTACTATTTTTTTCCTTGTTGACATTTTTTTCTTTTGTTTTGTTTTAGTATTTTTTGTGTTTTTTCCACTTTTTACATTGTTTGAATTTCTATTTTTATTATTTTTTACATTCCCTTTATTTTTCACTGTATTTGTTCTTTTGTTTGTTTTTTTGTTTTCCAAAATACTCACTCCTAAAATTTCATGATATTAGTATAACAAAATTCATCATAAAACGCAATGAATTTAGAAGAATTTATTTAATTTTATGTTAGCAATTGTTTTAAAAAAATTGGTCCCCCTTTTTAAGGATATCCACTAATTTTTTTGAAATCAATTGTTGACTTGTAATTTTAAATAAGTTAATCTGAACAATAATAATTAGTCAAAGAATATATTGAATAAATTATTCTCATACATTACTTTTGTTAGTGTGGTTTGATTTATACTTTGTGTTGCTATATTATTAGGATTAAATTCTCCAACAAAATAGATAATCATTAAAACTGCATAAATTATAACTATTCCTCTTAACAATCCATAGATTGCACCACCTGCTTCATTTGCTTGTTTTATAATAGGCAATTTAGCTATTAAATTAGCAAGTGCATTTACAAATATTAATATAATTCTAACTATTATGAATAATACAATAGCTGTTCCTGCATATACAATGTTAATTGCTAATTCTCTTGCTGATTGTTCTAACATTCCTTGTTTTGCACTTTCAATTAAATCACTTGTTAATTCATCACTACTATCTTTTTGCATGGTTTCTGTTACTCTATTGTATATACTATTTTCAATGCTTTCATCAATACTAGTAGTATTAATTATTAAGTTTCCTATTGGTCTGTATAATATAAATGTAATTAAAATTGCAATTATAAATGCACATAGTTTTATTGCAAGTGATACTAATCCTTTTTTGTATCCTAAAAATACTGATAATGCTAAAAATGCAACTATTAAAATATCTATAATAATTCCCATTCTATGTTTCTCTCCTTTTTTCTATTTATAATTTTAGTTGGAAAAAAATTAAATTTTCAACTAACCTACAAATTTACAATTTCAATCTTATCCCTATAAACAATACCTGCTATTGTATCTGACATTACAATATTTGTTATTTCTTGACTTGCTATATATCTCTTAACTAGCCATCCATCTGTACTAATAAAATCTACTTCAGTTCCTAGATTTAATGCTATTTTATTTCCATATGTTACTATCTCTTTTGCTACACTTTCGGCAGTATATGTTTTTGTTTCCTTATTTTCCGTGCTTACTATACTTACTTCTGAGTTTGCAGTAAATAGACCTGAAGATTTTTCTTCAACCGATACAGCATTATTTTCTATTTCTACAGATTGAAATATGACTTTTTTGTCATTGTTGTCTATCAATATTGATTCTTCATTATTTTCTATAATTGTAATTTCATCTGTATACATACATATTAATCTATCTTTGTCTTGATATTGTATGTTTGTTATTAATTTATCGTTTTCACCTTCATATGTGTTTTCTACTGAATTTGTTGGATCTGTGCTTGCTTTTTCAATCGAAATTACTTTTATACTAGATTTAATTATTGTGCCTGATGTATCAATTTCTGCAATTGCTAAGTATTTGTTATCATTTGAGATTGTTATATCAACTGCTCTACTTGATGATAGGTATGTTTTGAATAACTCTTTCCCCTCTGGTGAGTACATTGCTACTACTGTTTTATAGCTTGTTCCGCTTATTGATACTGCAACATATCCATTTTTATTTACATTTATTTGTGATATGTTTCCTTCTACTTCTGCTTCCCATTTTATTTCTTTATCTTCTATTAAGTAGAATTTTTGTCCTTGGCTTTCTGCAATTGCTAAGAATCGATTTGCAGAATTGAATAATGGATTTGATATTTGGATATCTAGTTCTGATTCTGAATTGCCACTTTGATTGTATATGTTTAGTTTTGTTTTGCTTAATATTCCTATGTATTTATTAAATGCATATATACTGCTTTGTTCATCTTTTAGTTCTATTGTTGTTGCATTGTTTTGTAATACTTCTTTTCTTAGTATGTTTTTGTCAATCCATTCTCTTGCTGGTTGATTGTATATGTATATTAGTGTTATTGTTATTATTGCTATTAATATAATTATTATTGCTGATATTATTATTATTTTCTTTTTGTTTATTTTCTTTTTTGTATTTTCACTCTCTACTTCTTCCCAAAAATCTCTCATTTTATCACATTCCTTATCTTCTTTGTATGCTGTTTTCTTTTGCTTTTTTATGGCTTTATTTTACTATATAAATTGAAAAATAGCAAGAAATTCTTGCTATTTGATTGATATTGTAATTGTAGAAATAATATACTTCTTCAAACGACAATTTCTAATTTTTTAATGCAGTTATTGGTATAACATATATTCCATCTGGTCTTTTAACTATTGCATCATATAGTCCACATATGATACACATGAACTTAGGTTTAACATCAACTGAATCATAAAATTTTTTTAAGTTTTTTGCAGCTTCCTCTTCTTGATTTGATCCTAGTTTTATTTCTATTGCTCCATATTCTCCATCTGCTATTTCTACTATTGCATCTACTTCTAAACCTGTACTATTTTCTCTATAATGATATAATTTTGCATCTAAACTTTCTGCATATATTCGTAAATCCCTTTCGCATAAAGCTTCAAAGTAGAATCCAAATGTCTCTAAATCATTCATTAGTTTTTCTGGTGTTATATTTAAAACTGCACATCCTAATGAAGGGTCTGTAAGATGTCTCTTTGGAATTTTTCCCACATTTGCTCTTGAACGTATGTTATACATGAATGAATTTTGATTTTCTATTAAATGTAACTTATTTAATACATCTAAATAATCTGTAACTGTATTTCTACTAACATTTAATTCTTCTTCAGTTGCATTATTTCCTATGTCTTTTACTAAAACACTATTTGTTGAAATTGTACTTTCATTTCTAGCAAGTGACCTTAATAGCATTTCCATCTTGTTTCTATCTCTTTTTACTCCATCTATTTCATTAATATCTTTATCTAATACTGCTTCTATATAACTTCTTGTTATTCTTCTTGCTGCTGTTACACCTAAGTTAATAGATTCTGGCCAACCTCCTCTTACAATTAAATCTGCAAGTGTTTGTAGTTCTACTTTTTTTACTAATTTATTTTTTACATTTCCTTTAAATAAATCTGCTAAAGATACTTCTCCTGTTGAGTCTCCAGATTCATATAAAGACATTGTATACATCTTCATTTTGCAAATTCTTCCTGCTCCTGAATGATGAATTTGTGTTGTTACTGGTGTTGCTGAACCTGTTAATATATATTTTCCTTTTTCTTTATCTTGGTCACATTGAAATCTAATAGCATCCCATATTGCTGGTACTTCTTGCCATTCATCTATTAATTGAGGTTGTTTTTTATTTAATACTAAATTCACATCCATTTCTGCTAGGTGCTTTTCTCTGAAATTATCTGCCGTATTATTAAGATATGCGACACTATTTGAATGATTTAGTGCAGTCCA
The DNA here is from genome assembly GCA_944393365.1 of uncultured Clostridia bacterium. Lineage (GTDB taxonomy): Bacteria > Bacillota > Clostridia > TANB77 > CAG-508 > CAG-269. The sequence goes on along the minus strand of CALXZZ010000049.1, from coordinate 6,183 downwards.
AGTTTTTCCACACCATTTTGGTCCTTCAATACTAATTGCACCGAAGATTTTAAGGTTTTCTTCTATTGTCTTGTCTATTAATCTTTCTTTATATCCTTTTTTTGTTAGTTTCATATTACCACTCCTAACTATATATATTTTAACATATTTCCTTTTATTTTTCAATATCATTGTGCAAATTTTAGTATTTTTGTTGTGCAACTTTTTAATATTTTGTTGTGCAAGTTTTAGCACTTTTATTGTGCATTTTTTGCCATTATTTTATATATCTGTAATAATCCCAAATATCCAAATACCGGATAAAGCAAATTCACAAGATTAGAAAATCCAATTTTTGAAACTAAAACAGAAGTTATACACATAATTAACACAATATGTGAATAACTCTTTTCATTTTTGGATGCATTTTGTACAAAACTTATTCCTAAAGAAATTGCTGTTGTGAATATTGATCCTAAAATTACAAATCCATAGAAATATTTTAATATATAGAACATATTTGAAACCACATATACTGCTGGCATTTCTAACTTTTCAATATCTACATCTACTTTAGTTAATAGCAGAAAAATTAATGTTGACATTATTGCAATTATTCCGCTACTTAATATGCTAATTTTATTTATTTGTTTGCTATTTTTTATGTATTTATTTAATGTAATTAGTACTGGTATTAGTAAAATGCTATTATAACTTGCATATAGAATTGCTTGTAATACAAATGATATATCATTATTTGGTATCATGTAGTTTTTTATTTGTAATAATGGTATATTCTTTAAATTTAATATTCCTATTATTCCTACTAAAATAATTAGAATTGGTACTATAATCCCATTTGCTTTTACTACTCCTCTTACACTTGTATTTAAAATAATATATGTTATTGTTGCAAGTACAAAACTTCCAGCTAACTGGTTTATTCCAAATTCTTGTGCAAAATATGTTCCAAATCCTGCTATCATTATAAAAAATGTTACTAATGTAAATGTATTTACTACTAAGTTTATTAGTTTTATAACTATTGAGCTTTCACTATTTTCTTCACTATTTCTTTTACTATTTTGTGCATTTATGAACTTTTGTGTTTGGGGAAGTTTTTTTTCTTTTTTCTTTTTATGTATTATTATATCTAGAAATTCTTTATAATTTTGTACATTATTTTGTTTTATAATTTGTAAGGTTTTAGATATTACAACTCCCATTAATATACTTGATATTAAAATTCCTAACAGTCCATTTATTCCATAAGAAAAAAAGAACAGGTATATTTCTTGCCCTGATGCAAAACCTGCTCCTATAAATGTTCCTATGATTACAAAAACTACTTTTATTATGTCTTTCATTTAGTTGGTTTCTCCTTTTGTTTTTGTAATATTTTATGCTATATATAAATATCTTATTCATTTTGAAACTATTTATTTTTGTGGCTTTATAACAAAAATTCATTATATGAAAATCATATGAATCACATGTGTGAATGAAAAAATATTATAAATTCTTTCATTATCAAGTAGGAGAATCTCAAACTTGTCTTTGAGAGGTGCCTGCTTGATAATGTTAGAATTTATTTATTTTGTAATGTTAGCCATGTGATGAGTATATTTTTATATAATGAATTTTTTGTTAGTTTATTTTTTTCTTCTTCTAACCTGCCATACTATTATTCCTACTACAATTATTAAAGCTGGAACTGCAAATATAATAACTCTAATAATCGTATCTTGTTGTTCTGTTGCAGTATAAGTAACTGTTCCTGTATCTTTTCTCGCTGTAATATCTTCTTCTCTATCTGTTAAATATGCAATTGAATTTAGTACTAAATCTCTATTATATGCTAATTGAATTGCACCATATTGAGAGTTTTGGCTTAATTGGTAATCAGATATGAAATAGTTTTCTCCATAGATTACTAATTTTGATTTGATTTCCTCTGTTCCTGTTTCTTCATCTGCTTCTTGGATTGTTTTAACCATTTCAGCTCCAACTACAAATGTTCCTGTCTCTTCTCCGTCTCTTGAACCATCAACTTGATATTCTTGACTGAAGTTTGTTCTGAAGTATGAACCTTCACTTGCAAGTAGCAAATCATTTTCTTCTACATTTAATTCGTCTAAATTGTCTGTGTCTACATTGATTTTTGTAGCATTTACAAATATAACTCCAGTTGTATTATATATGTCTTTTGTTATATCTGAATATTGAATTTCTGGAATAATTAAGTCTGGTTGTTCTGATACCATTTTGCTTGTATCTGTTTCTCTTATAATTCCTACTTCAAATGGTTTTATTCCATATGTTTCTAATACTTTGTTAACATTTGGAAAATCTTGTTCAGTAGCTATTGCTGCATTTAGCCATAATATGTTTCCACCTCTATTTATATAGTCTAATATAGAGTTTGTTGCAACATCATCAAAGTCTTTGCTTGGTGAAGTAATTACTAGTGTGTCACAGTCGTCTGGCACTTTTCCCACTGATAATATGTCTAATGTTTCTGTTTCGTTTACTTCATTTCCTAAGTAAACACTTAGCATATACATATTTTGATTTAGTGAAAAATCACTATATCCTTCTAAGAAATATACCTTTGGTACTTCATCTGCTGTTACTGATAATATGCTACTTGTTAATTTTTCTTCAGCTATACTTATTGTTTCATATGTTGATGTATCATATGTTACTAAATCACTTGATGTTAGTACTTTTGATCTTTCTCCACATTCTACAATTATTCCTTCTGTTCCACTTTCTATTCCATATTTTTGTGACAAATCTGGTCTAGTACTTACATCTTCTATTGCTTCTACATTAATTTTTTCATTTGCTTTTCCATATTGTTTTGCTAAATCTACTGTTGAATCTTCGTCAGAGTATCCTATAAAATAGATATTTACATCTTTATCTATATCTTTTACTCTTTCTTTGCTTTCATCTGTTAATGTGTAAAGCTGTTCTTGTGTAAAGTCTAGTGGTGTCAGGTCTAATGCTTGCATTCCAAGGTTTATAGCTATAAATACTGCTATTATTAATAAAACTAATATTGTTGTTTTTGTTCCATCTACTAGCCATTTTTTCTTTATTGTTTGTATGAATTTATTTGGTTCTTTTTCTTTTTTTGCTTTTTTCTTTTGCTCTTTTTTGGCTTTTTTATCTTCTTTTTGTTTTATTTTTTCTGCCTTTTTGTTTTCTTTTTCTTTAATGTTTTCATCTTTTTTATTTTCCTGTTCTTTTTGCATTCTTTCTTTATTCTCTTTCAAACTTTTTCCCTCCTTACGCTTTTCTATCTTACACTTTTTCTTCTTTGCATAAATATCACCGTTAATAATAAACATGCAATTGTAAACGTAATAAATGTTACTGTATCTGCAATATCAATTTGTCCTGTTGGGAATTTTGAGAACATATTGATAAGCGAAAAGTTTGTGAATATATCACTAAATGATGGCAAAAACCAAGTTAAAATGAAGAATCCTATTGTTATTACTCCTGCTATTATTTGGTTTTCAGTTATACTTGATGCTAATATTCCAAATGATATATAGCTCATTGCTAATAGTAAGAATCCAAGTAATGTTACTAATGCTGTTGTTATATGTGGTGTTCCGAAAAAGCATAAAATAGCAAAATATAAGAATGTACAAAGTTCTGTGATGATTACTATTAGTGTTGCTGCTATGAATTTTGCTATAACTACTTTTGTTATACTAAGTGGTGAAGTTAATAATAATTGTTCTGTTCCTGTTTTTCTTTCTTCTGCAAATGTTCTCATTGTCAATATTGGTACTATAAATGTTAATATTGTTGCTCCTGAATAAAATATATATTCAAAATTTGTGCTTTGATATGTAAAAACATCTGTGTAGAAGAATATACTAAACATTATTAGGAATAATCCTATAAATACATATCCAACTGGAGAATAAAAATATGATTTAATCTCTTTTTTAATTACTGCCCACATTATTTATTTTCCCCTCCTTCTATTAGTTTCATGAATGCATCTTCAAGAGTTGTATCTGCTTTTTTCATTTCGAATATAGTTATATTTTCTTTTGCAAATTCTGAGAAGATTGTTTTTCTTAAATCTACATCTTGTTTTGCTTCTATCATGTACTCTTTTGTTCCATCTTCATTTTCTTGAACTAATTCTATTTTTTCTATGTCTGTTATTTTTTCTTTAATGTCTTTCATTTTGTTTTCAGTATCTTCTACTGTTACATATATACAATTATTGCTTGATACTTTGTCTTCTAGATGTTCTGGTGTATCTATTGCTATTATTTTTCCTTTATTTATAATTATTACTTTATTACATATTTGACTTACTTCTGATAGGATATGTGAACTTAAAATAACGGTATGCGTTTTTCCTAATTCTTTTATTAGGTTTCTAATTTCAGTAATTTGCTTTGGGTCAAGTCCTACGGTTGGTTCATCTAAAATCAATATTTTAGGCTCTCCAACTAATGCTCCTGCCATACTTACTCTTTGTTTATATCCTCTTGATAAGTTTTTGATTAATTTTTTTTGAACATCCTTTAGTCCTGTTTGTTCTATTATTTTTTCTACTTTTTCTTTTCTCTCTTTTTTATCTACTTTTTTTATTTCCGCCATATATTTAACAAATTCTTTTACTGTTAAATCTGTGTATAATGGAACTCCCTCTGGCATGTATCCGATTTCTCTTTTTGCTTTTTTAGGTTTTTTCAACATATCATAATTATCTATTATGATTGTTCCTGATGTTTGCTCAATAAAACCTGTTAACATGTTCATTGTTGTACTTTTCCCTGCTCCATTTGGTCCTAATAGCCCAACAATTTCACCGTCATTTATGGTAAAGCTAATATCATCTACAGCTTTAACTTTGCCATACTTTTTTGTAACATTTTTTACCTCTATCACAAAAAATTCCTCCTTTTTTCTTGTTATTTTTTTGCTTTGGCAATTTTGTTTTTTCTTTTTGCTCTTCTAATTTTTTTGTATTCTTTTTACTGTACGTTTTTTGTATTCCTTATTTCCCTAACATATTATCATTTTCTTTTTTTAATGTAAAGCAATTCACAAAAAATTTACATTTGGAACTTAACTATATGTTACAGTTTACAGCTAATTTTATAGTTTATATATAAGCAGATGTAGTTGATTCAGATTATCTCGTTTATTTAATATATGAACATATTTAAGATTGAACTTCAATTGTAATTTTTATTGTTGGAATTTTTTAATTATATGATATCTTCTAACTCTTCAATTATTTGATTTAAAACTTTTTCTCTATCTTGTGATGTATCAATATATTTTATATTTTTATATTTTTTACATTTTATTTCGTTCTTTTTACTTTCTTTAATTATATTTTCACACATAATAGGTAAAAAAGCCTTTGGTATATAATTACTCCAATCATCTTTTGTGTCATATTCTCTAATTTTTCTTTCCAATTCTTTTGGACTTATTTTGCTTGTCCCTAGACAATATATAATATTTTCTGGGGATTCATAGATTTCATTGCACTTTTTTATATCCATACTTGTGTCATCTACTATGATTCCTATATTGTCTTTTTTTACATCTTTTTGCATACTTAAAAATAAGAGTTCTACTATAATTTGACTTAATTTTGTAACTTCTTCTATGTCTTTTACTTGTTTTTCAAAATTGTTTACACTGTTTAATTCTTCATTTAATTCCATAATTACGTCTCTAATTGCGTCTGCATCAATTAATGTATAGTGGAATTTTTTTAGTATTTTATTTGCAAGTGTTGTTTTTCCGCTTCTGGATGTTCCTATTATTATGATGTTTTTTATGCTATCTGCCTCCTTTATTGTGAATTGTTTTTTGGGATTTTTATAGAATAAAAATTACAATTGAAGTAATATGTTTATTATATATTATTTTCCAGTTTTTGTAAAGTAATGTGTAAGATTTTTCCATTTTGAATAAAAGTGTTTTTATATATGAGGTGATTGGTCTTTAATATTTTTGTTTGGTATTTGGATTATGAGTGGTAGTTTGACTTTTTTTGATTTTTAGCGGATTCAAAACTTTTCGCTTATTTTTTGTGCCTTCGGGTTATGAGAGTATTATCAGCAATTTTTGAATTTTATTGAAATTGATAGTTTTTGCTTATATTTCAATGGTTTTATTGATTTATAAGTTATGTATTTTTAAGTG
>CALXZZ010000048.1 GCA_944393365.1 uncultured Clostridia bacterium | reverse complement strand
GAATCTTTTGTATATATTTTAGTTGAAAAAGAACTAATTGTTTGTTCAGTTGTAATACCTTTTTTTATTTCAGTAGTATTAGTAGTATTATCTGTAGTGTTGTTTTCTTGAGTGGTATTTTGGTCAGTTGTATTTTCTAAATTGTCTGTGTTATCAGCATTATTTTCATCACTAGTATTATTATTGTTTTCATTATTAGAACTATCATCATTCGTTGCAGTTCTTTGAGTATCATAATCATTTGAATTAGAGTTATTTGAGTTGTAATAAAAATAAATACCAGCTCCAATTAGAGCTAAAACAATTAAAATGCATAGAATAATCCATTTTTTATTTTTCATATCATTAATCACCAAAATTAGTATAACCAGAAGATAGAAAAATATTAAAATAGTTAAAGTCTTTCCTTCAAATTATTCAAAAACCTTATTTTCAATTGAATTACAACAACATAAACCAACACAAAAACACCAATTTTAAAAACTGTTTCAACTAAAACAGAAGAAAAGCTAAAAGGTATATTACATGTAACAAAATATGCAAAAATGCAAGCAATTATAGAAAAAACAATAAACTTAAAAGGATTAATATAATATTTTATTTTAGATTTTAATTGTAAAATACTAACTGTAAAATTTAAAAGTTCACTAACAAAAATACTTAAAATATATCCAGCAATTCCTAGATGTGGAACTACAAAATAGATAAGAGCAATTGTAATTATAAGGTCTAAAATATTGCAAAACATTACATTAGTTTGTTCATTTATACCTTTCAAAATATTATCAATAATATTATCAACATACATGAAGAATACTAATGGAGCAAGTAATTTAATCATAGGTGCAGCTTCTAGATTTTGATATATAGCAAGACTTAATTCATTAGAAAAAAAGAAAAAGATTCCAGTTACACATATACAAAATAGTGAAGCAGCTTTAAAAATTTTATTACATACATCTTTCATCCTTTTATAATATTTACTTGCAAGTAACCTTGAAAATTCAGGAACAAGTAGACTACTAAAAGACGCAAAAAATACATTTGCATACAACAAAACAGGCAATACCATACCATTAATAAGACCATATTGAGAAACGGCCATAGAATATGTAAGTCCGGACATTTCTAATCTAATCGGAATTAAAAATTGCTTTAATGAAGAAAGACCTGAACGTATATATGATGTTATTGCAATAGGAAAAGATATTGAAAATATTTGCTTTTTCATTTGAAGAGAAGTAGACCTTTTATTTAAATATTTTCTTATATCAACTAAATAGAAAATCATATTTAATGAAAAAGAGAAGAATTCCGAAATTACATCTCCTAAAATTAATGAAATACAAATATATTCAATTCCTTTAGAAATGTTAAAATGTAATAAAATTAATGTTGCAACTATTTTCATAGTCATTTCTACTGTTTGTGATATTGCACCTTTATATGATTTCCCAACAGAAGAAAAATATCCATTTATAACAGAAGAAACAGCAATAAAAGGAAGTCCAAGAGCAATTACATAAATTGGCACACTTGAAACAGTTGCTTTTAACCAAGATTCTGAAACTATTGGTGCAGCAAGAAAAATTATCAATCCAGAAATTAGGCTTAATATTATAGAAAACCATATACAAGTTTTTGTCGCATTTATACCTGTTATATAATCTTTTTTTGCAAATCTTTCTGAAACTATATATGTACAGGCAATTCCAATTCCAGAAGTAGCTATTGTAATTGCAAAATTGTATACAGACATAATTAAACTAAAAGTTCCAATTGCTTCTGTTCCAACTTTATTAGATATATATATATTAAAAATTAAACCAATTCCACGCATAAATAATGTTGTGAGTGTTAAAATGAAACCGTTTATTAAAAATATTTTTGCTTTTCTCAAAATTTTATCACCAAACTTTTAAAAAATTATTAAAATTCATAATTTGTCATTTAAGTTTATGAAGAAAGTTCAAAAAATATTGACATTTTAACTAAATAAAAGTATAATTAATATGTACTATATAAAGAGAGGAAGAGAATTATGCTTGCAAAATATTGGAAAAAAATTGGAATGTTAATTTTAATAATTGCTTGTGTATTTAATATTATGAATAAATTAGTACATAAATTATCATTAAACAAAGAAATGATTTATTCTGCAACATATATGCAGGAAGTTCAAGAAGAACAATCATCACAAGAATAGTTTAAAATTAATACAAAAATAAAGATAATATACAAATAAATATAATATAGATGTAATATACAATATATGAAATTAAAATAAAAATTTTGCAAAATAAAAAATATCTTAAAATAATACTTGAAAAAACAGATAAAATATGTTATTATAAAAAGCAGTCATGTTATTAAATACGAGAAAGAGGTGAACTAGAATGAAAGAAGGAATACATCCAAATTATAACCAAACAACAATCACATGTGCATGTGGTAATGTATTAGAAGTTGGTTCAACAAAAAAAGATTTAAAAGTAGACGTATGTTCTAAATGCCATCCATTCTGGACAGGAAACTTAAGACAAGAGACAGTTGGTGGTAGAGCAGATAAATTCAAGAAAAAATATGGTTTAGCATAATTAAATGTCGCACTGGGGACGTTTCTCTTGCGACATTTTACAATTTTATTAAATAAAGACTGCTTTTACATATTGTTATAAACAGTCTTTTAAAGTTACTTTTAGTTTTTAAATAATTTTTTAATACTTTTTTCTGTTATATAATCATAAACATCTAATTTTTCTCTTTTATTAGAAAGAGGAGCCATTAAATATCCCTTTGAATTCAAGAATACGGGATAATTAAAAACATCCATAAATATTTCTACATTTCCATTATCATTAGAATCATATCCATATCCAATTTGAATCCATTGGTTATTTTTATTTTTTGTGAAAAATAAAACATATGGGCGATAATATTCTTCAGGATCCATGATTTCAAAAGTTGCTAAGTATATATTTTGAAATTCTAATCCTTCGATAGCGAATTTTTTAATATATTTAATATCTAATAAATTCATTTTTCTAGCATCATCAGGCATATAATCATAATTTTCTAGTTTTTTTACAGGTGTTGGATGATTACAATTTATGTAATATAGATTAACAGTGTTGCCTAAGTCATAATCTATATATGATTTCATATCTAATTTTCCCCATAATTCAATTAAGTTATTATTTTTAGATTTTTTAGTTAATTTCAAAAGTTTATTAGCATTTAGATTTTCAAAAAATTCATAGTCTACATCTGTATCATTTGCAAATCGTCCTTTTCTATAAATTTCTTGTAAATCAAAATTATATAATCTTTTACGTGTTTTTGTTCTTTGTAATGAATCAAATATTCCCATATTAGTTCAGTCCTTTCTTATGTACGGATTTTTGTTGTATATATATTTTATATAATATTTTTTAAAATACTGCAAGTTTGAAAAAGAAGAATTATATAGGTGCCCTCTTTTAACTAATAATGGTTGCATATTAAAAGACAAGAGACCATTTGATTGTAAATCTTGGCCTTTATATATAATGAAGAAAGGTGAGCAATGTTATATAACTATGTCAAATGATTGTCCAATTATGAATAAGGTTGATAAAGGTTGATTATTAGAATATGTAGAAAAAGAATTTTTGAACATTGCAAAATATATAATAAAAAACAATCCAGATATGATAACAGAATATAATAGAGATTTAAAAATTTTATATAAAATATAGAATGAAAGGAATGAATTTTATGGCACATTTAGAAAGTTATGATAGTTTTCAAACAAAAAAAGCAAGAGAACAAAAGAAAAAGGGCAAAAGAAAGATCAAGTTCAAAAGAAAAAAATGTGAATAAAGGTGGAAAATTTGTAATAAAAAAGGCGAAAATTATGGAATTGTAATTGAAGTTAGATATAATGACGCATATATTTTTATGAAGATAGGATTGGTAGAAATGACCCTTGCCCATGCGGTAGTGGCAAAAATACAAGATTTGTTGTGGAAGAAATCAATAATTTTATGTAGATGGTGTTGAAATGCACCATCTTTTATGTTATATTAGAAAAGTAAAAGTAAATTCTGTATTTATCAGAAAGGAGACTCGATATGGAAAATAATTACATCACTAGCATTGAATTCAATAAGAAAACTCGGAAAATAGAAGTTTTCTTCTCGTTTTCATCTCAGTGCATTACTGAAGAGCAGATTCGATTAATTTCACTTGCTTGTAATTATAATGCAAGTTATAGTTATTTAAGTGACCGATTGCTGTTTACTGTGAAATGCAATAGTGAAGCGGATACTGAAAGTCTGTTCCGTGATTACAAAGAATATTTTTATTCCAAATAATGAGTCAAAATGTCCAGTAGTAACTAGTGTGCTACTGGACAAAATTTTATATATTTTTGGATAATTGTATATAAAATTTATGAAAACTATTGACAAAAAATGGTAAACATTATATAATGCAAACAAAAGTTCTTGCAACTATTTTTAAAAGAAAGATGTGATATTATGGAAGAAAATAGATTAATAATTCAAGAAGAAATATCAAATGAAGAAATAAAAAAATTAATATATACTATACGAGGAAAACAAGTGATGCTAGATAGTGATGTAGCGAGACTTTTTAAATATGCAACAAAAGATTTAAATAGAAATGTTAAAAATAATATTGAGAGATTTCCAGAATATTATTGTTTTCAACTAACTAATGAAGAATATAAATCTTTAAGGTGCAAAAATTTCACCTTAAACGAAAATGGAAGGGGTCAACATAGAAAATATTTACCATATGTATTTACAGAGTATGGAATTACTATGCTTGCAGGGTTGTTAAAAAGTGAAGTAGCGGTTAATGTGAGTATCAAGATTGTTAATACATTTATTGAGATGAGAAAATTCATATCTGCAAATGGGCAGTTGTTTGAACGATTAACGAATGTAGAATATAAATTATTAGAACATGATAAGAAATTTGATGAGATTTTTAATCAGTTACAACATGAAGAAAATATTAAGCAAAAAATATTTTTCGAAGGTCAAATATATGATGCTTATAGTATAATTATAGATATTATAAGAAAGGCAAATAAAAAAATTTTGATTATCGACAATTATATTAATGATAGTATTTTAAAAATGCTAACAAAGAAGAAAAATAATGTTGAAGTAATTATTTTAACTTCAAACAAAAGTAATATCCAAAATATTGATGTTCAGAAATTTAACAAGGAATATCCTGTTTTGAAAATCTCTAAAACAAATAAATTCCATGATAGATTTATAATAATAGATAATAAAGAGATGTATCATTTAGGTGCATCAATAAAAGATTTAGGAAAAAAGTGCTTTGGAATTAATAGAATAGAAGACATAGAAATTATAAATAAAATTATTAATTTTTATAGTGAAGAAAGATGAATAATATTATATAACTATGTCAAATGATTGTCCAATTATGAATAAGGTTGATAAAGATCGATTATTAGAATATGTAGAAAAAGAATTTTTGAACATTGCAAAATATATAATAAAAAACAATCCAGATATGATAACAGAATATAATAGAGATTTAAAAATTTTATATAAAATATAGAATGAAAGGAATGAATTTTATGGCACATTTGGAAAGTTATGATAGTTTTCAAACAAAAAAGGCAAGAGAACAAAAGAAAAGAGCAAAAGAAAGATCAAGTTCAAAAGAAAAAAATGTGAATAAGGGTGGAAAATTTGTAATAAAAAAAGGCGAAAATTATGGAACTGTAATTGAAGTTAGATATAATGACGCATATATTTTTTATGAAGATAGAATTGTAAAAGCACACCTAAGAAAAGATATAAATTATCCTTGCAATCAAGTCTTATTTCCAGGAGACAAAGTAATTGTAGAGCCTGATGGAGAGGACTTTGTAATTAATAATATGATAGCAAGAACATCATTGTTATCAAGAGTAAAAAAAGATTCCACAAGATTAGATTCAAGTGTGGGAGCGACAAAAAATATTGCAGCTAATATTAATTTGGCAGTAATTGTTGTTGCGGCTAAAAATCCACCATTACATCCAAAATTTATTGATAGATATTTAATGGTACTACAAAATAGTGGAATAGATTCGATTATATGCTTAAATAAAGCAGATTTAAAGGGAGAAAATGAAGAAAAAACTTTAGACATATATAGAAATATTGGGATACCTGTTATTGAAACAAGTACAGTAAAAAAAGAAGGTATAGAGCAATTAAAAGAATATTTGCGTGGAAAGCAAGCTATTTTTGTAGGTAATTCAGGAGTAGGAAAATCATCTTTAACTAATTCTCTAATGGAAAGTGAAGAAATAAAAACATCACATGTAAGTGAAAAAAGCGGAAAAGGAAGACATACAACAACTACTTCTAAATATTATGTATGGGATGAAAAATCTTCTATTATTGATACGCCAGGAATAAGGAGTTTAGATATTTCTACTTTTCAACCACAGGAAATTCAAGAGTATTTTCAGGAATTTGAGGCATGGTCATGTAAATGCAAGTTTTCGAATTGCTTACATTATAAAGAACCAGAAAATTTATGTATGGTAAAACAGGGCGTGAAATCAGGTATAATAAGTAAAGATAGATACAAAAGTTATATAAGAATATTAGAAAATGTATTAAATGAGAGAACGAGAGAAATGGATGATTTAGATGAAAGATAAGGAGCATAATAAAAGTACAATATATGTTATTTGAAGTGGACAATAGTGCCATCCACACAGGTGAGTTGTAAAAGTAACTTCCAAAAGAAAAATTAAATTTCAAATGTAAGAGAAACGTCAAAATATAGGCGTTTCTTTTGGTATAGGAGTTGATTTTTTTTCATAAAATAGTGGTATCCATTTGAGTGGTTGGAATAGTAGGATTTTCTTTTACAAATTCTAAATAATCTTTGTATCTTCTTCTAAGCTTAGAAATATCTAACTTTTATTATATCATCTAGAATTTAATCTTACAAATTATATTTTGAATAAATGTTATTTCCTTATTTATATATTGCATTTGGAATTTATTTTGTAAATTTACGAATTGATTATTGTTAAAAATACTGCTAAAATTCCTTGCAAAATGTCCTAAAATGTAATAAAATAGAAAAGCAGAAAAATAGCAAAAAGACGATAGAAAGGTTTAGAAAAATGAATGAAATAGAAGAACAAAAACAATACATGCAAAAAGTAAAAAAAATAAATGAAAATATAAAACAAAATGACAAAAAAAATAATAAAAAACTAAAATATACAATACTAACAATGGGATGCCAATTAAATGAAAACGACTCGGAAAAACTATGTGGAATGTTAGAAGAAATGGGATATGAAAAAACAGAAAACGGGCAAGAAGCTGATATAGCATTATTTAATACATGTTGTGTTAGAGAAAATGCTGAAGACAAATTATTTGGTAAGTTAGGAGAATTAAAAAGACTAAAAGAAGAAAAAGGTATAATCATTGCTATTGGTGGATGTATGATGCAAGAAAAACACATAACAGATAAAATAAAACAGAGCTATCCATTTGTAGATATAATTTTCGGAACACATACTCTTCAAAGATTCCCGGAGGATTTATACAAAGTATTAACCGAAAAGATAAAATTAGAAGATATATTAGATATTGACGGAAAAGTATATGAAGGTTTACCAATAAAAAGAGATAGTAGCATAAAGGCATCTGTAACAATAATGAATGGATGTAATAATTTTTGTAGTTATTGTATAGTTCCATATGTTCGTGGAAGAGAAAGAAGCAGAGAGCCAAGAGCAATTATTGAAGAAGTAAAAGATTTAGCAAAACAAGGATATAAAGAAATTACTCTTTTAGGACAAAATGTAAATTCATATTTGAGAGTAGAAAGAGAAAAACAAATACCATTTGAAGAATATGAAGGTGTACATTCATTTGCGACTTTATTAGAGGCAATTAACAAAATAGATGAAATTGAAAGAATTAGATTTGTTTCACCACATCCAAAGGATTTTACAGATGATGTGATAGATGCAATTAGCAAATGTGATAAAGTTTGTAAATTAGTACATTTACCATTACAATCTGGAAATACAAAAGTATTGAAAGAAATGAATAGAAAATATACAAAGGAACAGTATCTAAATTTAGTTGATAAAATGAAAGCAAAAATACCAAATTTAACTCTATCAACTGATATTATAGTTGGTTTTCCAGGTGAGTCAGATGAAGAATTTGAAGATACACTTGATGTTGTAAGAAAGGTCAAATTTGAACAAGTATATATGTTTATATATTCAAGAAGAGTTGGAACACCAGGAGATAGAATGGAAAATCAGATACCAGAAGAAATAAAGCATAAGAGATTTGATAAATTAAAAGAATTAGTTGAAAGCCAAATAGAAGAGAATAATCAAAAATATGTCGGAACAATTCAAAAAGTTTTAGTTGAAGGAGAAAGTAAAAACAATCAAGAGTTATTAACGGGAAGAACTGATAGTAATAAAGTTGTAATTTTTGAAGGTGATAAAAGTCTTATTGGGCAAATGATTAACTTAAAAATTGTTTCAGAACATATGTGGTATTTAAAAGGCGAAGTTGTTGAAAAATAAGTACAATTTCAGTTGTGTTAAATTTTATCAACAATGAGATTATATAAAAGTATAAATATTAATAGATTAATTAGAGAAAGGAACAAATGAAATTATGAGTACAAATGAAGTCAAAGAAGAAAATGTAAAAACAATTGTAAAATTAGGAATAGACGTAAAAGATATAGCTGATATATATTTAAAAGTAGCAACAAAAGGACATGACATATCAAAACAAAAATTTATTGAACAACTAACAGAAATATTTAAGTTTTTTCAATCAAGAAATAAAGGATTAGAAGAAACACAAGAAGTAATATATAAAGATGACGTACTTAATATGATTATGAAAAACAGAAATATGATTAATCTTAATGTAAATAAAAAGATCAAAGCAATATGTGAAAAGTTAGATTCATATTATTTTATGACACAAGAGGAAACAAATAAGCTAATTAAAGCTAATCCAAAAATATTTAATATAAATATGCTTGATTTAGAAATATATTCGACAGTGTTATCAAATTATGCAGTTGAAGTTGATAAAAGTATTGTTAATTTATTTGAATATGTACTAAAAAAACAAAGTGAGTTATTAAGTCAAAATGTAAATGTTATATATTCAAGATTGAAATATTTAGAAGAATATAAAGGTACAAAGAAATTAAGTTTGGAAGATGTTTCAAACTTAGGAAATGTAAAGTTTATGGTAGATAAAAAAGAAGTGCAAGATGAAATTTTGAAAAAATATGATAATCTACCAGAATATAATGGGGAGAGTTTAGTGGACTTTAAAGAAAAGCTTAGAAACATTGAAAAATAATTGTAATTTGGGCTAAAGGGCGTAATTTCGTAACTATTAAAAAAGTGGCGTCCCTTTTATGACCAAAAATGGTCAGTCCGAACCTGTCCCCAAACTGACCAAACCGACTAGAGAAAGGAATGAAGAAATTAATGGCAGAAAAAAATGAATTTTCACCTATGATGCAAAGATATCTTGAAACAAAAGAACAATATAAAGATTGCATATTATTCTACCGTTTAGGAGATTTTTATGAAATGTTCTTTGATGATGCAATACTTGCTGCAAGGGAGCTAGAAATAACTTTAACAGGAAAAGATTGTGGACAAGAAGAAAGAGCTCCAATGGCTGGAGTTCCACATCATGCAGCAGAAATGTATATTGCAAAATTAGTAGCTAAAGGATATAAAGTTGCAATTTGTGAACAGTTAGAAGATCCTAAAAAAACAAAAGGCATTGTAAAAAGAGGTGTTATTAGAGTTGTAACTCCAGGAACTATTGTAGAGAGTAATATGCTTGAAGAAAGAAAAAATAATTATATAATGTCTATTTTTAAATCTGGTATTTATTATGGAATTAGTGTATGTGATATTTCAACAGGTGAATTTTATTCTGCTGAAATCAAGGATAACTATAATTTCCCAATGTTATTAGATGAAATTGCAAGATATACTCCATCAGAATTAGTTATTAATTCTATGATGGGAGATTGTACTGATGAGATAAACAAAATAAAGGAAAGATTTGAGAATATATATATTACACATTTTAATGATGAATTTTTTAAATATGATATTGACATATTATCTTTAAGATTTAATATCTTAGATAATAAAAATAAGAAAATAGAAGATTTAGGACAATATACATTAGCGGTTCCCTCTATAAATGCTTTAATAGAATATATAGAGCAAACTCAAAAAACAAGTTTAGACCATATAAATAAAATTAAAATATATAAATTATCAAGATATATGGCATTAGATATAAATGCAAGAAGAAATCTTGAAATTACTGAAAAGATGAGAGATAAATCTAAAAAAGGTACACTTTTATGGGTTTTAGATAAGACAGCAACTTCAATGGGAGGAAGAATGCTTAGAAGATGGCTAAGTGATCCTTTAATTGATGTTACAGAAATAAATAGAAGGTTAAATGCAGTAAAAGAGCTAAAAGATGATATTATTTTAAGAGGAGATATAATAGATAATTTAAAAAAGGTCTATGATATTGAAAGATTATCTGGAAAAATGGCTTATGGAAATGCTAATGCAAGAGATATGATTACATTGAAAAATTCTTTATATAAATTACCAGAAGTAAAACAGGTTTTAAGTAAATGTAAATCTGAAATGTTAAAAGATTTGTATGAGAACTTAGATGAATTACAGGACATGTATCAATTAATTGACAAATCTATTGTTGAAGAGCCACCTATGAGTATTACAGATGGTGGGATTATAAAACTTGGATATGATGAAGAAATTGATAAGCTAAAAACTGCTCAGACTGAAGGAAAGAATTGGTTAATTCAATTAGAAGCGGACGAAAGAGAAAAAACAGGAATTAAAAATCTAAAAGTTGGATTTAATAAAGTATTTGGATATTTTATTGAAGTAACAAAATCAAACTTAAGTCAAGTGCCAGAAAGATATATTCGTAAACAAACATTAACAAATGCTGAAAGATACATTACAGAAGAATTAAAGAATTTGGAAAATCAAATTTTAGGTGCAGAAGAAAAAGTTACAAGTTTAGAGTACGAAGCATTTACGAAGATTAGAGAAGAAATAGCAAAAAATATTAGAAGGTTACAAAAGACAAGTGAAGTAGTTGCAACATTGGATGTTCTAGAATCATTTGCACAAGTAGCAGAAGATATGAATTATTGTATGCCTGAAGTTAATTCATATGGTACAATAGACATAAAAGAAGGAAGACATCCAGTAATTGAAAAAATATTAGGAGCAGGTGGATTTGTTGAAAATGATACATATCTTGATGAAGGGGACAATAGATTAGCAGTAATAACTGGACCTAATATGGCTGGAAAATCAACATATATGAGACAAGTAGCATTAATTACATTAATGGCACAAGTAGGAAGTTTTGTACCAGCAACATCAGCCAAAATTGGAGTGGTTGATAAAATCTTTACAAGGGTTGGAGCATCAGATGATTTAAGTATGGGACAAAGTACATTTATGGTTGAGATGATGGAAGTTGCAACAATACTTAAAGAAGCAACTAAAAATAGCTTGGTAATTTTAGATGAAATAGGAAGAGGAACTTCTACATATGATGGACTTTCAATTGCTTGGGCCGTTGCAGAGTATATAGCAGACAAAGAAAAATGTGGGGCTAAAACATTATTTGCAACACACTATCATGAATTAACTGAACTAGAGGAAAAGCTAGATGGTGTTAAAAACTATTCTATTGCAGTAAAGGAAAAAGGAGAAGATATAATCTTTTTGAGAAAGATTGTAAGAGGAGGAACAGATGAAAGCTATGGAATACATGTTGCAAGATTAGCAGGTGTTCCAAAAGCTGTTACACAAAAGGCTAATGAAATATTACGTTCATTAGAAAGAAAAAATATTTTAACAGGAAAGAAACAGGAAAAACAAGATAAAAAGCAAGTTGAAGGACAGTTTGATTTATATAACTACAAATTAGCAGAGATTGCCCATGAGGTGGATAAAATTAATTTGAATGAATTAACACCAATCGATGCTTTGAATACACTTGTGAAAATTAAAGAAAAGTTAAAATAGGGACGTGCCAAAACGTTTCATTTTGAAACGAAAGGGACAGACCTAAAATATTAAATAAAAGAAAGACTAACTATTAATTGTCAATAGTTTTTCAAAAAAATTTTTAAGTAATTTTGTTAGATAAAAAATTGCAT
>CALXZZ010000047.1 GCA_944393365.1 uncultured Clostridia bacterium | reverse complement strand
TCCCTCTTCCATAAAGTCATATTTTCTTGAATAATCTTTGGTTTCATTATTTGACTGATAAACTTCAGAGCGATTTTGTTTTAAAAATTCAATTATTTGATAAACATCTATCCAAATTTCATTAGGACTATCTACTTGAGATTCATCAAAAATTAGTTGCATACCAAAATGTAAATGAGGAACATTAATATTATTAACATTTTCTTTTGTACTATAACCAGTCATACCTAAATAACCTATAACATCTCCAGCTTTAACAGTCATTCCTTCTTCAATACCTTCTGCATATGGATGATTTTTTCGCAAATGAGCATAATAGTAATAACGCTTACCATCAAAGCTACGTATACCAATTCTCCAACCACCATATTGATTCCAACCTAAATGCTCAATAATTCCAGACTCAACAGCAATAATAGGAGTTCCTATACTTCCCATTAAATCATTTCCAAGATGGACTCTTTTAAAACCATATGAACGAGAATTACCAAAATCGTCATAATGACTGAAAGAATAGTTTTTGGCAATAGGCAAAAAAGCTTTTAAACCATATCTTTCTTCCATTATTTTTTCACCTTTTAAACCGTGAAGTATCTTCATCATCAATATTAGTATTTTCATTATTTTCATTAGAAACAGTAGAATTATTAATAGTTGAATTATCAACTTCTATCGAATAATTCCCAATAAAACCAGATAAAACCCCACTATATGCCTCATAGTAATAATCGTAAAACTTCATACTACTTGTTAAATCAGACATTTGCTCTCCACTATCTAGTTTTTCAACAAGATTATCTAAATCAGATTTTTTGAAATTTTTAAAATTCCCACCATTTTGAGCGGCTAAATATGCTAAAAGTTCAATCCAATTATACTTAACTTCCGCAGCATTGTTATTATGTGACTCAATATCTAAGTTAGAAGTCAATTTCATAGCTTCAGCAGTGACATTAAAATCTACCCATTTAATATAATCTTTGCTTGAAGAATCATCACTAGAAGTATTTTCGTCATTTGCAAAAGAGTAGAAAAGAACTATTGACAAAATAATGACTAATATTATAATGATAGTGAAAATAAAAATTTCTCTATTTATTTTAAAAGACTTAATTAACATACTATTCACCAATATAAATATATGATAGGAGATGATTTTACATGAATAAATATATGGAATTAGCAAAACAAAACGCAGAAAATGGAATAAAAAATAATGAAGGAGGTCCATTTGGTGCAGTTATAACAGATAAAGAGGGAAATATAATTGCAAATGGAAATAATAAAGTTTTAAAAAATAATGATCCAACTGCACATGCGGAAATTGTAGCGATTAGAGAAGCATGCAAAAAATTAAACACTTATGATTTATCAGAATATATATTATATTCTTCTTGTGAACCATGCCCAATGTGCTTATCTGCAATTATTTGGTCTAATATTAAAAAAGTATATTTTGGATGTAGCAAAAATGATGCAGGTGAGATTGGTTTTAGAGATGATATGATTTATGAGTATTTAAAAGGTAATAACAAAGATTTGATACAATTAAAAGAAATGGATAGAGATGAGTGTTTAAAATCTTTTGAACAGTATAAAAATCAAAATGGAATAATTTATTAATATAAAAAATAGACAAAATACTATTAAGAAAATGGATATTTGATGAATAAATCAGATATTCGTTTTTTGAAAAATAAAAAATCCCTTAATTACAAGGGATTTTTTCTAAGAAATTCAAATAGAAAATCTTTTAGCCAAGGACATCAATAAAGAAATATTAGGAATTCCATTCCTCAAAACTTTTGCTTCCTCAAGTTCTTCAAGAACATTATCTGGAAGTCGACCTGATAAAAACAAGTTAAAAGTGAACCGAACTCCTTTTGAGTTAACTAACCGCCTTGTGGCTTCTAAATCATACATTGGTGTATACCTCCTTTTGTAGTATAAAATTAATTATACTATAGTTTAACATAAAATGCAAATAAAAACACAAAAAATTTACATAACTTATTGCCAACTTTCTATTTTTATGTTACAATAAAAGATAACATTTAAAAAAAGTGGCGTCCCTAAAGTGACCAAAAATGGTCAGTCCGAACCTGTCCCCAAACTGACCATAGCCAAAAACGGAGGTATATATTTAATGGAAAAATTAGTTTATTTCAACAAATTCTATTTAGACAAAGAAAAAGACATAATTGTAAATCTATACAAATCAAAAAACGACGAATTAACATATATCTTAGAAACTCCAAACCATAACACAGGAAACCTAATAACAAACCTAGCAAAAATA
Source organism: uncultured Clostridia bacterium (assembly GCA_944393365.1). Lineage (GTDB taxonomy): Bacteria > Bacillota > Clostridia > TANB77 > CAG-508 > CAG-269. Next base: position 10,455 of record CALXZZ010000047.1, on the reverse strand, counting down.
TGCAATGTAGAAACAATAAAAAACGAAAATGATATGAAAATAATAAAAGGAGTTATTCCTGCAAGCATAAATGGAGACAATGAAGAAGTATACATTTTCAGACTAGGTGGAATAAAAATAGCAAACATATATGAAGATAAAATAGAAATTAAAGCAAAAATTCCAGCAATCATAAAAACTCTAATGTCACAAACAAAAAACTATAAACTACCAATAGAAAAAAGTATAGTAAAAACATATATATTAAAGAAATCAAAATTCAGAACAGACTTGCACACACATATGAATGCAAATCTATCACCAGACTGTCTAATCGCACTAGGAATAGTACATCAAATAAAATACCCTTTATATTACATCAAAAAAATAAACCTAAAACTAACCAAAAAACAAGAAGAAAAAATATATAAACAAAGAGAAAAAGTAGCAGAAAAATTTAAAGATTCAGAATTAACAGGAAAATACTTAACCAGAAAAATAGATGATAACACATTCATAAACTTTGCAGACTTAATTCTAAATAACCTAGAAAACGCAGAATACAACATAGAAAAAATAAGAACAAGTCTAGCAATAATGAAAGATGGGCAAGCAGTTTTCACTAATCTTGAAAAATGCTATATCTATAGATATGTATTTGCAAAAGGAATAGCATCAGAACAAAAAGAAAAAATCGAAATAGAGCCAAAATTAATTGAAAAAATACCAGAACAAGATATCAAAAAAATGGTATTCAAAATGCTAGAAGATAAAAAAGAAACAAGTCCATACAAAAACAACACACTAAGACAAGATAAGTTCTTATGGATTGCAAGAGAATACAAAAAGCAAGGAATAAAATATGTAGAAATAGCAGACACAGACCTTTCAAAAAATAGTGAAAGAGCAATAAAATTACTACAAGAAGTACATTCAATATTTCCACAAATAGAGAAGGAAACAGGGGTAAAAATAAGATTCCTATTTGCAATAAGAAGAATACCTCTGACAATTATAAAAGACCAAAAAACAAGTAGTACATATTTAAAAGAAAATATCAACCTATTAAAGGCAGTAGCAAAAAGCCCATATGTTGTAGGAAGCGACTTCATTGGTGAAGAAATAAACGATATTTCAGATTTAAAACCAGTAATTAGAGAAATTGTTAAATATGTTGAAAATGAAGACAATAACTTTACAATGAGAATACATGCTGGAGAAAATGATAGCCTAAGAGATAATGTTAGAAAATCAATTTTATGTGTAAAAGAAGCGGTAGAAGAAGGTCACAAAATGCCACAAGTTAGAATTGGACATGGATTGTACACAGAAGATTTAAATAGCGAAGCAGGAAAAGAGTTAATGGAATTAATCAGAGAAAATGGAGTAATAATTGAATTTCAGTTAACATCAAACATTAGATTAAACAATTTGAGTGACTTATCAAATCATCCAATAAAAACATTTCTAAAAAACGGAATAAAATGTGTCCAAGGAACAGATGGATGTGGAATGTATGGAACAGACACATTTGACGAGCAATTAGCATTGCACAATTTATTAGATTTAACAGACAAAGACTTTGAAAAAATGAGAAAAGTTGAAGATGAAGTGATTGAAAAAAGTGAAAAATATTTTGAAGAAAAAAGCAAGAAATTCAAAGAATTTTTAGGTAACAGAACAATAGAAGAAGCAGTATTAGAATTAGAAGCAAAAAATACAAAAGAAACAGAAAACCAAGAAGAACTAAGAATAAATAGCAATTTAGAAACAGAAAAAGAATTAAAACAAAAAATTAAAAGCTTACCAACAGACAAAGTTCCGGTAATAATTGCAGGAGGAAGTTTCAATACTAAAGGTAGAGAAACAATCCCAACAAAAGAAGGAATAAAAATTCTAAGAGAACTAATAGAAAATGTAGACAATAACAATATATATTTTGTAGTAGGACACAAAATGCAAGGATATGAAAAAGCAATTGTTGACATATCAAAAGAATTAAATAAAAAATTTGAAATAGATGCAATCGTACCTAAAATGGTAACTGAAAAGGTAAAAAATAGATTACTAGATGAAAATGTAGATGGGATATGTATATCACCAGAAACAGAAGAGCTAGGAATATATAAAAGTTTCAATTATGAAATATTTGAAAGAAGAAAATCAGTAGTTATAGCATTTGATGGAAATTCACCAGTATCAAACTTAGTACAAGAAGCAAAAAACGGAAAAGGAAAATCAAAAATATATGTAAATCAAGAAAATCATTTATTAAAAGAAAAAGCAGATTCATTAGAAGGATATGTAATACCTTTTGAAATGAAAGATAATATAGTAAAGAAAATTTTGGAAGATAATCCGGAATTAAAAAAGGGATTTAGGGGACGGAGCTTAAAATCCCTCTTTTCAGGGACTGGGGGACGGACCTATTCTAATTAATCAAAATTTTAAAACATATAAATATAGTATACAATTTTTATATAAATTAAAAAGAAAGACATTTTTTAAAATTAATTTGAAAGATGTCTTTTTTTATGTGAGGTCCGTCCCTAAATCCCTAATTTTAGGGATTTTAAGCTCCGTCCCCATAATCCCCTTTTTTAGCAAAAAATTCCAATAAAAAAATAAATAAAAAACAAAAATATCCACATAATAAAAATATAAAAAAATAAAAAAGGAGGAAAAAAATGAAAAAAATACTAAGCATAATAATGATAATTGCAATATTATCAACATGTATATTTGTAGGAAAAGTAGAAGCAGCAACACCGTTAAATTCAGTGACTTTAGATACAACTAAAGAAACAGTACATCCAGGCGAAACAGTAACACTAACAATCAATTTTGGAACAGATTTAGGTGCATATACATTTGATATTGCATATGACAATAACCTATTAGAATATGTAAGTGCAGAAGGAGGAACACCAAGTGACAATGGAACAAGAGTAAGAGTAACATTTTATGACTCAACTGGAGGAACAGCACCTAGAACAAATATGAGCATTACATTTAAAGCGAAAGAAGGAATAATAACCTCAAATCCAACAGATTTATCAGTTACAGCTGAAGGTTTGGCAAATGCAGATGCATCAGTACAATATGATGATATAGGTGTGCCAATTGTAAAAAACATAGTAGTAGAGCCTATATACCAAGATTATGACATTGAATTGACATATACAGGAGATGTAATTGAGAACGTAGAAAAAGATATGACCTTAAGAATATCATCAGCTTTAGGAAAAAACTATGAACATGCAAGAATAATAGCAGAAGCAACAACACCAAGCGGTGGACAAGTAACATTAAAAGGAACAGATGAACAACAATTAGAACATGACATCATCCAAAGTGGATGGGGAGACGCATCAGGATATGAAATAGGTGGACAAAACGTAGAAAAAGTTTTATCACTTAGAGGATTATTTACAAAAGCAGGAGCATATACAATCAAAATAATATTAATAGATAGAGATTCATCAGATGCTGAAATTGTAAGCAAAACCTTTAGTATAACAGCTTTAGCTGAACAAACAGGTGAAAATAACAATACGAATAATGGAAATACAGCAGGAGAGATAACAGGAAATACGACTGAAGAAGGAAATCTACCAATGGAAGAAGAAAATACAGTACAAAACGAACAAGCAGAAAATTTACCACAAACATTACCTAAAACAGGTAGAAACATCTTTATTCCAATTGTTGTAGTAATAATTGCAATAACAAGCATTATTGCAGTCATGAAAAGAAAAAATAGCTAATTGGCCAGAGTGGTCAGTTTGGGGACAGGTTCGGACTGACCATTTTTGGATACTTTTGGGACGCCACTTTTAAAAGTTAATTAATGTGGTTAATTAGGGACAGATACGATAAAACCATTTTTGGTTAATTGAAATCTGATACAGAGTTGCCATTAAACGTCCTCAAAATACTTTTTTAATTACATACTTAAGATACTTATGAAAGGATAAAAGAAGTTGAAAAATTCAATTCTTTTTCAACCAGATTTTTACCTTGAGAAGGGAATGAACTAAAAAATGCATAAAAGGAACAAAAGAAAATCAAAATATTTAATAATTATTTTGATTTTAATGGTTTTATTTTTTATATTATTCAATATACAAACTGAGGAAAATAGCAAAAACGGAACAACTATAGAAAAAGTTAATTCAAAATTGTACCAAAATTACCAAAGCGAAAATTTAGAAACGCAACAATCCACAAATAGCATTTTAGAAGATAATGCAGAAACACAAAAAAATAAACAATCCACAACGAATGAACAAAATGTGGAAAAAGAGTATATAGAAACTGAGTTTAAAGGATATAAAGTATGTGCAAAATTAAATATTCCTATAATAAACTTAGAAACTTATGTATTAGAAGAATATAGCAAACAAGCATTACTAACATCAGTAACAAAATTTTATGGTGGAGAGCCAAACAAAGTAGGAAACTTTTGCATAGCTGGACACAATTATGGTTCAACAAATATGTTTCAAAACATAAAAAAATTAAAAGTAAAAGATGAAATCTTTCTAACAGATACAAATGGCAACAAATTCAAATACTTAATCTACGATATGTATACAGTATTACCAAATGAAACGAGATGTCTTTCCCAAAAAACAGATGGAAATACTGAGCTAACTTTGATAACTTGTACTCCTGATTCTGAAAGAAGAATTATAGTTAAAGCAATTCACGACTAACAATATAAAATAAGAATATCTTTTCAGCTGGATTTATACATTAAGAGAGGAATGATACTAAAAATGAAAAAACTAAAAAAAAATAAAATGCAAAATAAAATTCAAAACTTAAACAACAGTATTTTAAAAAGTATATGCAAAACAAAAATATGCAAAATAAAACAAAATGTCGCAAGAGAAACGTCCCCAATGCGACATTTCTTAATTATTTTTATATCTTTAATGTTCATTATTTGCATAAATACTCATTCAAATGCAGCATACACTTCAAATGGAATAGAAAACTTCCCAGATAGTTATAAACCATATTTAGAAGTTCTAAAAAGCAAACATCCGGACTGGAATTTTACAGCATTATATACAGAACTGGACTGGAACTATGTTATAGATAATGAAAATATATTTGGAAAAAATCTAGTTCCAAAATCCTATACAGATGAATGGAAAAACACAAAAACAGGAGAATACAATGTCGAAGTAGACAGTCGGATGGGTTGATAGTTCAAGAAAAGCTGTTGAATATGCAATGGATCCAAGAAACTTTTTAAATGAAGTCAGAATATTTCAGTTTGAAGGGTTATCTTATGTTGAAAATAGCAACCAATTAAACACAATAGAGAAAATACTTTATGGAACAGAGTTCTATAATACAAAAGTAAGCTATATAAATACACAAGGACAAACTATAAACATGACAGAAAAATATGCAGACCTAATATTAAGAGCAGCTCAAACATCAAAAGTAAGTTCATATCATTTGGCATCAAGGATAAAACAAGAAGTAGGACCATTTCTATCACATTCATCAATAAGTGGAAAAGTTCCGGGTTATGAGGCTTTATACAATTTCTATAACATAGGAGCAACTAGCTCCTCAGAACCAATGGGAGCAATAATAAATGGCTTAAAATATGCAAGAGATGGACATGGAGCGAGTAGCGAAACAAGAACAAAATATTTAATTCCTTGGAACACAAAAGAAAGAGCAATAACAGGAGGAGGAATATTTATTGGCTCTAGCTATATAAATATAGGACAAGATACTATTTATCTGCAAAAATTCCATGTAGTAGATAACAGAGGAGGAGAATTATTCTGGCATCAATATATGACAAATGTATTAGCACCATATAGTGAATCAAATATCATTTACAAAGGATATGTAAATAGCAATTTATTAGATACAGATATGACATTTGTTATCCCAATATATAATAATATGCCTGAGCTTCCCTGTAAAAGGCCGAGCATTTTAGATAAAGACTATGTCCAAGACAACACAAAAGTATATGCAGATGTTACAAACACATTAAATATCAGAAGTGGACCATCAACAACATATGAAACAATAACAACTGTTACAAGTAAAGACATAATGACAAGAATTGAAAAAGGAGTACAAAATGGAGAACTTTGGGACAGAGTAGTACTAGAAAATGGAATAGTAGGATATGCATTCCAAAGCTATCTAAAAGAGTTACCTGCCGTTCAAATCAATAAAATAAACTTATCACTAGACAAAACAACAATAAATAAAAATGAATCAGAGAAGCTAAAAATAGAAATTTTACCAGAAGAAGCGAAAGACCAGAAAATTACATTTTCATCTAGTAATCCGAATATAATAAGTGTAGATCAAAGTGGAAATATATTTGGAGTAAGTTCAGGTGAAGCAACCATAACAGCAACAGCAGAAAATGGAGTTAAAGGCTCAATTACACTAAATGTATATTCAAAAGTTGAAGAAATAAAATTAGATATAGAAAATTTAACATTACAAGAAGGAGAAAGTTACAATTTAAAAGCAACGATATATCCAGAAGATGCAACTAATAAAAATATAACATTTGATTCTGAAAATAATGATATAGCAACAGTTAACCAAAGTGGAAAAATAACAGCAATAAAAGAAGGAACAACAAAAATAACAGTAACAAGTCAAGAAAGTCAAAATGCACAAAATGATGAAAACAAACAAAGAGAAAAAAATACGAAAAATAATGTAATACAGCAAAGTGATTCAAATAATTTAATTCAAAAAAGTGTAGAAGTAAAAGTTATAAAAAAATTAACAGAAGACGAATTAAAATTTGATGAATCACTTACAATACAAGGAAATATAATAAGTGGATTTAACTACAATAATATGACAGCAGAAAATATAAAAAATTATATAACAACAATATATGAAATCAAAATTGAAAATTATAGTGGAGAAACAATAGAAAATAACCAATTAGTCGGAACAGGATCAAAAATAAAAATAATAAGAACTACACAAACAAATAATACAACAGAAACAATAGCAGAATATACAGTTGTCTTATATGGAGATGTAAATGGAGATGGAAAAATAAATAGTGTAGATTTATTAGTACTACAAAGACATATTTTAGAAATACAAACAATAGATGAAATATTCCAAAAAGCAGGAAATATAAACAAAAACGGAAGAAAGCCAACATCAGTAGACCTTTTGTTAATCCAAAGGCATATACTAGGGCTACAAATAATAAATCAGAGGGATTAGGGGGACGGTCCTAAAAATCCCTAAAATCAGGGATTTAGGGACGGACCTTAAAGTTTAAAATGGATAACAATAGTAGAAAAATGAAGTTAAAAAAGTGGCGTCCCTTTACTAACCAAAAATGGTCACTTCGAACCTGTCCCCAAACTGACCAAACCAAAATCACAAGAAAGGAACAGAACATGAAGAAGGTAATTAGTATTATTTTAATATTTATAATAGTAATCTCATTAAGCATATCAATAAGCAATATAAGTCTAGCAACAGAAAATTTAACAATAAAAACAGATAATCAAACAATACAAAAAAACGAAAATTTTAAAATATATATAAATATAGGTAATATTAAAGTTGCATCATATACATTAAACATATATTTTGACAATGATAAACTAGAATATATATCAGGACCGAAAAATACAAATGTAGTTAATAATAGAATAATTAATGTATGGTATGATCAAACAGGTGGAAAGAATACAAGACAGAATCAAGATATAGCGGTATTTGAATTTAAAGCAAAAGAAACAGGAGTTGTAAATTTTAATTTAACAGGAGAGTTTTATGATAGTAATGGTAGCAGAATAAATACAAATAATACAAATGAGAATCCAACAAATATTAGTAATTCAAGTTTACAAATAAATATCATAGAAAAGCAAGAAAATAACATTGAACCAAACGCAATTACAGGAGAAGATAATAATTCATTATTAAAAATAATGAGATTAGATAAAGAAGGACTAATACCAGAATTTTCTCCAGATATAAAAGATTATTATTTTATTGCAGATTTAGATACAAATAATTTAGAAGTGACTGCAATCCCAGAAGCTACTAATGCAAATGTTCAAATAAGCGGAAATCAAGGTTTAAAAGAAGGTTTAAATACTATTTTAATAGAAGTAACTTCAAGAGATAATACTAGCAAATCAGTCTATACGATAAATGCAACTAAAACAAGGGATAAAGAAGCGGCAAATAGTAATTTAGAAACTTTAGCAATAGAAAATGTCATGCTAGAGCCGATATTTGATGTAAGTATTTTAAATTATAAAGCAAGCGTTCCCAACAGTACTGAAAATTTAAATGTTTTTGCTGTACCTGAAAATATTAATGGAAAGGTTGAAATAACAGGAAAGGATAATTTGAAAGAAGGAGATAATTTAGTAAAAGTTAGAGTAACAGCTCCTAATGGATATAGTTTTAAAGATTATATTGTAAATGTCCATAGAAGGACACAAGAAGAAGATAAGATTTTTGAAGAAGAACAAATTGCAAATAGTGAAAAATTAAACAGTATAATTGATGAAAAAGGTTTGGAATTTTTTAGTAATGAACAAGAGGTAGAAAATGAAGAAGAAAACAAAAATAATCAAATTATTAATTATAGAACAAATTTTATTGTGCTTGGATTAATTTTAGTTGTTGGGGTTGAAATATTTGTGATAAAAAAGAAAAAATAAAAAAATTCAAGTAAAAATAGTATAGGTAATTAATCTACCTATGCTATTTAAAATTGATAAAAACTTATAAGAATTTTGTCATAACTATATACTTCTTGGAAATTTATGGTATAATAAACATAGTAAAAATTTGCTAGGAGGTGCTATATGAAAAGATGTTCTTTATGTGGGAGAAAAATAAGTAATACTCGATATACTTTTGGTTTAGGTTGTCTAAAGAAAATGTGTAATTCTGTAAATATTGCCAATGTCAAAAATCTAAAAGGAGAAAATCTATTAGATAGAAAAATTCTCAAATTATGTGATAAGAGTAATTTACCTAAAACTCAAAGACAATTATTAACCGACAGATACCTAACTTTAAATTTATTAAATAAAGTTCCTCTTAATTGCTATGATAATTATAGAAAATTATTAAAAAATGACATTGATACCATAAATGGCACTACAACTATTATGAATCTACATAGTTGTGATGTCATTACATTAAAACAAGCATCTGAAATTAATAAAAAATACACTGAATACAAAAATATTTTTCAGGAAATTATAGATGGAAAATATGATACAATACAAAATATATCTTTTGATGCTGTCAGATTTGCATTTAGTAATTATTATAATGACAAACCATATTTATCAGATATGATTCAAATCTTGCAATATTGTATATTGAAAACTGGAGTATTAGGATTAACTTTAATCGATTTTAGTTGTGCTGCCAAATGCTTAGACAATTCATTACATAAATACCCTGAAGATATGACAATTACTGACAAAAAAATCATAGAAAAAATACAAAAAGATAATAATTTTAAAGCATGCTTGAATAAAATTATTGAAAAATATGGAAATAAAAAAGAGTTTGATACAGGAGAAAAGAATGAATCTTTAGCTTTTGAAGATGGGGATTTATTTTTGGCAATGCATAATACTTACATAAATGTTATTGGAAATAAACAAAAAAATGGTAAGTGGAATTTAGATATAACTCTATCTGATGAATATGACTTTACAGATTTTAAAGAAATGGGAGAATATATAAAAAATGATAATTTTTGGATGAATTTTATTGGGTGTTCTGCAAATAATCTTGCAATGATAGGAACAGCTTGTAATGTTGTCAATACATATAAAATTACCGTTAAATTAAAAATTGAAAATTGGGAGGAATAATTTTAATATGACCAAAACGGAAAAAAATGAAATATTAATTATTGTTTTATATTTTTTATCTTTCCTTATATTTGATTTAGTAAGTGTAGGCATTATGTTTGATGGGAATTTAAGTAAAATGATAGGAGGCAATTATAATTTTTTTGAGTTACTTGCCTCATTTGCTAATGCTGGAGTTTATCATTTCATATTTGTATCTTTTATAGCTATATGTATTAAATTTAATAAAAAAATAAATATTGAATATAAAAATATAATACGTTGGTTTCCATTATGTACGTTCATTTTTGCTTTACCAATGTGTATTCCTACAGCTTTTATAGTAAGAAGTTTTCTATATATTTTTGGATTATATAAGTAAAATAAAAATAGATATTGCAATAAATTTATATTTTTGATATTATTTAAATAATCAAAAAGAGATATAAGTGTATATTTATTGCGGAAAATTGCTTATGTGATAATATGAAAATAAAAAGTCCTCAAAGCTAAACTTTGAGAACCTTGGTGCACCAGGAGGGATTCGAACCCCCGACCTTCCGGTTCGTAGCCGAACACTCTATCCAACTAAGCTACTGGTGCATACATA
>CALXZZ010000046.1 GCA_944393365.1 uncultured Clostridia bacterium | reverse complement strand
TCATGTCATATGATATTGTATCTTTCAAAATAAAGTTAACAATACAACACTCATCATTTTCACATAGTATATTGAAGCCAATATCGCTTGTATTCTGTTCTTCTATCTCTTCCCACATTTTTCTAATTTCTTTTATATTACTTATTTTATCTGTAGGTGTTTCATAATACTCTACCTTTTCATCAAATAAGTTAACTATGTTTTCTACATTTTTCTGTTTCCAATTATCTAGTAATTCCACACACCATTTATAATAATCTCTCATATTCTATTCTCCTAATATTTACTGCTCATAATGTATCATAAATTTTTTAATTTTACAATGAAATCGCAAATATTTTAATGTTTCATTTTTTCTTACATTTGCTTAACTACCGCAAAATCTCCAATATAAATAATGTCAAGAGCGAATGAAGTGAGTTTATTTTACTCTTGATATTATTTATATTGGAGATTAAAATTGATTTGCAAATGTTATAGGTCAATTTTTTTATTATTTTTGACCTATAGAAATTTATAAGTCAAAAAAACTTAAGATTTTGACCTATAAAAAATAAGCATCAGTACATATCTACTGACACCTAATTTTATAAAGATTCTCTATAACTCATTTTAATAAATTTCTTCTAACACTCGAAATATCTAATTTTACCTCATATCTACTTACCCTCACAACTTATACCTGTTGTGTTTATAATAGACACAATCTCAAATTTCCCAGTATTTCAAACACTTTGCTTCATTTTCTAAAATCTAATTTATGTGTTTCCACTTACCATTTAAACAACCACTTTAACTTTCACACCCAAATTTTGATGTTTTTCTTTTCCAAATCTGCCTTTTTCTTCAAAAGTTATAATCTCTGAAACCATATCAAACTCAAGTATTACATGTTTTATTTTAGCTCTATCACTGCTACACACTCCACATGGCTTGTAAAAGGAAACATATCAACAGGCTTAATACTCTCTATTTCATACAACTCTTCAAATTTAGCCAAATCCCTAACCAAAGTTGCAGGATTACAACTAATATAAACCATTTTCTTAGGATGAATTTTCATAATATTATCTATACTTTTATTATCCAATCCTTTTCTTGGAGGGTCAACCATAACCACATCTGGAATTATTCCCTTTTCATTTATCAAATCATCTAGCACATCTTCAACGTCACCTGCTAAAAACTCTACATTATCAACACCATTATTCAAAGCATTTTCTTTTGCATCTTTAACTGCATCTTCAACAATTTCTATACCATAAACTTTTTTAGCATACTTTGCCATAAATAAAGATATTGTGCCAATTCCACAATACAAATCAAAAACGATGTCATTTTTATCTATTTTAGCCGCTTCTACACCTAAATTATATAACTTTTCTGCCTGAACTGGATTTACTTGATAAAATGAAAGTGGAGATATTTTGAATTTATATTCTCCCAAAATGTCCTCAATATATCCATTACCATATAAATTAACATTTTCTTTTCCCATTATCACATTTGTATTTCTTGTATTAATATTTTTTACAATTATTTTAACCTCTGGGAAGTTTTCTAATATTTCTTTTACTAATTCTTGCTCTTTTGGAATTATATTTCCATTTATAACTAATACACACATTATTTCATTTGTCTTAATTCCTATTTTAGTAACAATGTGTCTTATAAGTCCTTTTCCTGTTTTTTCATCATATATGCTAATATTATTTTTAACAATCCATTCAAATACAAACTTTGCTAATTTTTCACTTTTCTCATTTTGTATCAAACATTTTTGAATTGGGATAATTTCATGTGTTCTATTAGCAAAAACTCCAATTTGTGGATTTCCATTCTTATCAATTCCGACTGGATATTGTGCCTTATTTCTATAAAAATACGGATTTTCCATTCCGAGAGTTTCTTGTACTCGGATTTTTGCTTTCAAAGTCTTATTTACTAAACTTTGAACTGCATTTTGTTTCATCTTTAATGTTTGTTCATATTTAATATGTCTTAAATTACAGCCTCCACATCTTTTATATGTACTACAATCACTTTCTGTTCGATATTCTGATTTTTTTATAATTTCTAATACTTTTCCAAAAGCATGAGAAGATAATACCTTAACAATTAATACTTTTACTTTTTCTCCTTTTATACTATTTGGAACAAATATTGTAAAATTATCAATCTTGGCAATACCTTCTCCTTCAAATCCGTTGTCTATAATATCAACAATATATTCTTGATTTTTCTTTATTGGTGCTTCCATTATCTCTCCTCATTTTTCACTAATTGTCTTTTCATTTCTAAAGATACTTTTTCTTTTAATTTTTCAACTTTTTCTTTTGAATTACCTCCATCTTCACATTCAATAGGTTTTAATATTTTTACAGTTACATCCTTTTTAGTTTTAAAAATCTTTCTATATCCAGTTGGTTCTCTAAATGTGAATACAATAGGCACAATTGGAACGCTATTCCTTACTGCTAAGTCAAATGCTCCATTTTTAAATTTTCTAATTTTGTTGCAATATGGCCATAACGCCGCTTCTGGATAAAAATGAACTATATTTCCTTCTTTTAATGTTTTATCCAATTCTTTTATAAAATACTTTCGATTCTCAATACTTTTTGGTATTGGAATTGCTCTCAAATATTTTATCAATTTTCTTACAAAAGGAATTTTAAAACTTGCTTCTTGTGTTGTGTAATACACTTTTCTTTTTCCTAGAGCTAATCCTACCATTGCACAATCTAAGAAAAGTACATGGTTTGAAACACTTATTGCTCCACCTTTAATGTTTTCTAAATTTTCTTTTCCTTCTATTCTTAAGTCATATATAATCTTCAATAAAACTTTTAAAATAGGATATGCAATTCCATAATATATTAGATTTGAAACCATTGAAAATATTTTACTTTTAGATATGTATTCATAATTCTTATCTATGTTAAATTCAAGCGGTTGCCACAAATCAATTATATTTTCGTTTTCGAACTCTACAAAATTTTCAAATTCTTCAAGTTCTTCGAACTTTTTAATTCCTTCACTACTTCTCATGCTCTTCCCCTAATTTTTTCCTTAATAACAATTTCTGATATTTTGTCACAAGTATTTTGACTAATGTATTTCTCTTGATTTTTAACCATTTCTTCTTGTAATTCCTTATTGTCTATCAATTCTTTAGTATTTTTTACTACTTTATCAATTGAATCACAACTTATGGACATCTTTCTTTTCTCAAAAAATTGTGCATTATAATTTTCACATCCAGGTATTGGCATTGTATGAATAAAAGGTTTTCTTAATGTCGCAATTTCTGTTGTTGTTAATCCTCCTGGTTTTGTTAATATTATTTCACTACTTTTCATATATTCACTTATTTTATCTGTAAAAGGTAATATAATAACATTATCAAAGTTTTTATATTTTTCTTCTAATACTTTTTGCAATTTAGAATTATACCCGGTAGAAACTATAAAAGTTACGTCTTTTATGTTTTTTAATAATTCTTTTAGCATTTCTGTCACATTTCCAAATCCCATACTTCCTGTTAATATAAGGACATATTGCTTTGAATTATCTAATCCTAAATTCTTTTTTACCTCTTCTTTATTATATTTCTCTCTATATGCTTTAGCTGTTGGTATTCCATATGGTAATAATTTTTCTTGCTTTATTCCTTTTTCTATAAAATCTTTTTCTAACTCTTTGTGAGGCACTATAAAATAATCTGGATTTGTTTCTTCCCAAAATGGTATACACACATAGTCTGTTGCAACTTGCATAAATTTGATATCATGTTCTTTTTTTATTGCTGTTAATGCTTGTGCTGCAAAAAGATGTGTTGTTATAATATATTTATACTCATTTTCTACAATATATTGATACAATCTTTTTTTATTTAAGAAATTTAATGCATATACTGGTGATTTTAGATTTGTTTTTTGATACATTTCACCTAATTTATAAACTACTTTAAATATTTTTCCATTTCCTTTTGTAGTTCTTATATACAAATTATTTACTTCTTTTCTAATTCTAGGGTTAACAATATCTAAATATTCTACAAAATCAACATTTAGTCCTTTTTCTTCTAAACTTTCCTTTATTGCTTTTGCAGCTGAATTGTGTCCTCCTCCTGTTCCACAGGATAATATTAATATTTTGCTTGACATATATTTCTCCTTTATCCATTAATATTATACTATTTTCGCCATTTTTATACAAGTACTAACACAAATTTATGGTAAAATTTATTTTGACATTTCATACATATTATGTTATATTAGTACTTAACCTTAGCCATCTAGGTGGTGTGTTGCAAGAGTAGTAATACTCTTTGTTTCAGCTTATGTATAAGCAGAAAGGCAAATGTATGGAAGATAGGTATAGTTATTCACCTCACTCAAATGGTACAACAATCAAAAACATGGTTGGAGATACTATTGCAGTCATTGATTGTAACGAGAGACTTAGTTTTATTACTGGAACTACTCCATTCGTAAAACAGGAAGTAAAAGAATTCCTTGATAACAATGATATACCTTATATCTTGTAAAGACTAAAGAAAAAGAAGCTAGATTGCAACTGCTTTCTAGCTTCTTTTCTTGCTTAATTGTTGGCATCTGTTTCGGTAATTTCTACAATTTCATCATTGATGTATCAGCCATGATTTTTTCTCCGTCCCCAAATCATTAATCAATCTCAATTGCTCCTGTATAAAGTCCATAATATGTACCCTTTTGAGCAATCAACTCATTATGATTTCCTCTTTCAATAATTCTACCATGGTCTAATACCATAATTAAATCAGAGTTTTTAATTGTTGAAAGTCTATGAGCAATTACAAAAACTGTTCTTCCTTTCATCAATTTATCCATTCCATCTTGAACAATTTTTTCTGTTCTTGTATCTATACTTGATGTTGCCTCATCTAATATTAATACTGGTGGATTGTTTAAAGCTGCTCTTGCAATTGAAAGTAGTTGTCTTTGTCCTTGTGATAAACCTTCCCCATTTCCTGTAATCATTGTGTCATATCCATGTGGAAGATGCTTTATAAATTTATCTGCATTTGAAAGTTTAGCTGCTTGTTCAACTTCTTCATCTGTTGCATCTAGTTTTCCATATCTAATATTATCTCTTATAGTTCCTGTAAATAAACTTGTATCTTGTAAAACCATTCCTAGAGACCTTCTTAGGTCATCCTTCTTGATTTTTCTTATATTTATTCTATCATATCTAATTTTTCCTTCTTGTATATCATAAAATCTGTTTATAAGGTTTGTAATTGTTGTTTTTCCAGCTCCTGTTGCTCCAACAAATGATACTTTTTGACCTTCTTTCGCAACAAGTGATATGTCATGTAATATTCTTTTATTTTTTTCATATCCAAATTGTACATTTTCAAATTCTACTTGACCACGAAGTCTTGTATATGTTATTCTTCCATCTTTATGTGGATGTTTCCATGCCCACATTCCTGTTCTTTCTTTGCTTTCTACAATCTTTCCATTTTCCATTTTTGCATTAACTAATGTAACATATCCTTCATCTTGTTCTGGTTCTTCATCTAATAATTCGAATATTCTTTCAGCTCCTGCTAATGCCATAATTATTGAATTCATTTGTTGCGATACTTGACCTAGTGGGTTTGTAAATGCTTTTATATATTGTAAAAATGCTGCAATACTTCCAATTGTTAATATTCCATTTACTGATAAGATACCACCAATTACTGCAACTAATACATATCCTAAGTTTCCAATATTTGCTATACATGGCATTAAGATATTTGCATACATATTAGCTTTTGTCATGCTATCACATAGTTGTTCATTTAAGTCATCAAATCTTTGCTTAGATTGTTCTTCATAATTAAATACTTTAACAACTTTTTGACCTTCCATCATTTCTTCTATATACCCATTTACTTTTCCTATATCTTCTTGTTGTTTAACGAAAAATCTTGAACTGTTTCCACCTAAATATCTTGATACAAATACCATCAATACTACCATTGCAAGTACAACTAATGTTAGATATATATTTGTAGCAAACATAGCTACTAAAACTGATACCATTGAAACACATGCTGAAAATACTTGTGGAATACTTTGACTAAGCATTTGTCTTAATGTGTCAACATCATTTGTATATGTACTCATTATTTCACCATGTGAACGACTATCAAAATATCTTATTGGAAGTTTTTGCATATGGTCAAACATTTCACCACGAATTTTATTTAATACTCCTTGTGAGATATTTACCATTAATCTGTTATATGTGTATGTTGCAATTACTCCAACTAAATATATTACTCCCATTGCCATTATTACATTTAATAATGCTGTAAAGTCTGGATTTTGCTCACCCAAAAGTGGTGTGATGAAGTCATCTATTAGGTATTTTATGAATTGTACTCCTAGAACTCCAACTAATGCACTTATTATAATACTTACTAATACTACAACTAATTGGAATTTATATCCTTTTGTTACATATTTTAAAAGTCTTTTTATTGTTTTTCCTTTTCCTGTTTTTTTATTCTGCATCTTCATCTCCTCCTTTCGTTTGTGATTCATATACTTCTCTATAAATTTCGTTTGATTTTAATAATTCTTCTGATGTTCCAATTCCATCAATTTTTCCATCATTTAAAACGATTATTTGGTCAGCATCTTCAATTGATGAAACTCTTTGTGCAATTATTATTTTTGTTGTATTTGGTATTTTTTCTCTAAATGCTTTTCTAATTAAGGCATCTGTTTTTGTATCTACTGCACTTGTTGAGTCATCTAATATTAAGATTTTTGGCTGTTTTAATATTGCTCTTGCAATACAAATTCTTTGTTTCTGTCCCCCTGATACGTTTGTTCCACCTTGGTCTAAAACTGTATCATATTTACTTGGGAATTCTTGAATAAATCCATCTGCTTGAGCCAATTTACATACTTCTTCTAATTCTTCTTGGTCAGCATCCTTCTTTCCCCATCTTAAGTTTTCAGCAATAGTTCCTGAGAACAATACATTTTTCTGTAATACCATTGCAACTTCTTCTCTTAAAGTTTCGATGTCATAATCTCTTACATCAACTCCACCAACTTTAACAGAGCCTTTTGTTACATCATAAAGTCTTGGTATTAGTTGAACTAGAGTTGATTTAGAACTTCCTGTTCCTCCGATTATTCCTATTGTTTCACCTTGCTTTATATCTAAATTGATATTTTCTAGTGCATATGCATCTTCATCTTGCTCATCACTATATCTAAAACTTACATTTTCGAATTTAATTGAACCATCTTTTACTTCTTTTACTGTTTTTTCTTTATTTTTCAATGTTGGTTCTTCTTCAATAACCTCTAAAATTCTTTCTGCTGATGATTGCGCCATAATTATCATAACAAATACAAATGATAACATCATAAGACTTGATAATATTTGCCATGCATATGTAATAATACTAGATAATTGTCCAGTTCCCATTTCTCCACCAACAATTAGTTGTGAACCAATCCATGAAATTAGTAGTATACATGCATAAATTGTAAATTGCATAACTGGTCCGTTAAATGCTATAATTTTTTCTGCTTTTTTAAAATATGAATATACTTCTCCATTTACTTCTTTAAATTTGTCTTCTTCATGATCTTCTCTTACATATGCTTTAACTACTCTTATTGCACTTACATTTTCTTGTACTACTCTATTTAACTTATCATATTTTTTGAATACTTTTTCAAAATTAGGATGTGCTTTTCTTGCTATATAAAATAGGATAAAACCTAAAACAGGTATTGCTACAAAAAATACTAATGATAATTTTGCACTTATTGATATTACCATTAATAGTGCAAATATCATCATTATTGGACCTCTTACTAATATTCTTATAATCATTTGAAAGGCCATTTGCACATTTGTTACATCTGTTGTCATACGTGTTACTAAACTTGATGTAGAAAATTTGTCTATATTTTCAAAAGAATAATCTTGCACTTTATGAAACATTTCTTTTCTTAGATTTTTTGCATATCCTGCTGATGCTTTTGCTGCAAATCTACCTGATAACATACCAAATGTTAGTGATAATATTGCAGATACTATTAGTAGTCCTCCTATTTCTAGAATGTACTTAACATCACCATTTTGGATTCCAACATCTATAATTTTTGCCATTAATAACGGAATTATAACTTCCATTACAACTTCTAAGACTACAAATATCGGTGTTAAAATTGATGCTTTTTTGTATTCTTTTACATACTTTGCTAATTTTTTAAACATTTATCTTTCTCCTTTCTTTTGTCCGTTTGGGGACGTTTCCGTTTGGACATTTTTGTCCACTTTGGGACACATCTTTCTTTTCCCCTAAAAAAACTCTGTTTATATATTATTTTTTGAATCTAATTTTGTGATAAATTTTTTGATAATTTATCTAGGGTTTTTAAAAAGTTTTCCTTTTCTTCTTTTGACATATTTTTTTCTAATCTTTTTTCTAATTGTGCAATACTAGAATCCACATTATTTATTATTTCCAACGCTTTTTTAGTTATTGTTATTTCTTTTAATCTTGCATCACTACCTTCTGCTTTTCTTGTTATTAATTGATTTTGTTCAAGTAGTTGCAATATTCCAGCAATTGTTGCTCTTCTCATATCAAATTCACTTTCTATATCTTTTGCATATACTTTTCCTTCTCTTGATTTGTCATTTATGAATTTCAACATAATTGCTTGAACTCCTGTTATTCCATAACTTACAAATGTTTCATCTAATTTTCTTTTAATTTTTCTTGACAACATGTGTATTTGAGCACCTATTTCATATTCTTTTTGCATATTGTTAGCCTCCTAACCAATTTTCTATTTTAATACATTTTTTTTGTGTTGTCAAGTGGTTTTAGTCAAAAAAGCACACAAAAACACATAGATTGCATTTACTATACTATCTATGTGTTTTTTTCTTATCATAATAATGATATTTTTTGCTAGCAATATTTTTCATATACTTAAAAGTTAATTAGAATAGTCCAATACCCATTTACCATTTTCATCATAAAGTAATCCTCGAACATCTATCATCATATGACCCTTTTTAAAAATACTTAAATCTTTTCTATCTATTGGATATCCTCGATAAATCCAACAAGGGTTGCCTCTGTCGGTCATCACAACTTTCTCAATAGGCAAACTATCAAGCCAGTCTATCTCTTTATGTTCTTCACACCATTTTGTATGACCTCTCATACAACAAAATCCCATATGTGGTATTATTTTTTCATACTTATCAATAAATGCATCAAAAACTTCTCTTGTTTCAAATCTTCCTTTATATAATAAAACCTTAAGATATAAATTTGATTTGAAGTCATTTTGACTTGGTATGATTTCCTGATTTTCTGGGTACAGAGATATATTTATTGTGTCACAAATTCCATCCAAGATTTTAATAATTTTTGATTTTGTATAATTAGTTGTAATCACAGTAAAAAAGCCCATATTTTTGCACATTTGTGCTATTTCAATAATATTTGGATGTAATGTAGGTTCTCCACCACCTATAAGAACTGTCTTTATTCCTTTTTCTTTTGCATAGATTAAAGACCGTTTTACTTCTTCCATTTGCATAAAACCTGTTGTATTTTTGTTTTCTGAATCTCTGCAAAATACACAATTCAGATTACATTCATGAGTAACCCAAAGTGTTAATTTCTATAAATTAATGATTATTTGCTAGCATCAAAACTCTCACTATTGGAGTAATTTCTACCGCATTATACTAAAAATTCTAAAGAATGTCAATTTTATGTTGATTTTATTATTCTTTTCTTCCTTCAAATTTCTTTAAACACCTTGCCAAGTGCTTCATGAATTACTAAATCCGCTCTATTATCAAATGGTGTTACATCACGATTTATTAAAACTAAATTTTTCCCTTTAAAATAATCAATTAATCCCCTTGCTGGATATACTGTTAATGATGTTCCAGCTACTATTAGCAAATCTGCTTTGTTTATAGCAATTATTGACTTACGCAATATCTCTTCATTTAATCCTTCTTCATATAACACAACATCTGGCTTTATGATTCCACCACAAGTACATCTAGGAACTCCATTACTATTAAATACGTATTCTGCATCATAAAATTTATGGCATTTTATACAATAGTTTCTTAATACACTTCCATGTAATTCAAAAACGTTTTTAGCTCCTGCCTTTTGATGTAGGCCATCAATATTTTGAGTAATAATTGCTTTTAGTTTTCCTTTTTTCTCTAATTCAGCTAGTTTAATATGAGTTATATTTGGCTTATACTTTAAAGAATTCATTTTGTCTTTGTAAAACTTAAAAAATTCATCTGTGTAATTTATAAAAAAAGTATGACTAAGTATTTCTTCTGGTGGATAATCATATTTTTGATTGTATAAACCATCTTTACTTCTAAAGTCTGGAATACCACTTTCTGTTGAAACTCCTGCTCCTCCAAAAAATACTATATTATTGCTGTCATTCACTAATTGTTTAAATTGTTGTATTTTATCTTCCATAATCTTATGCTCCTTTAAAATTTACTATTTTACTAAATGTATTGTATCATATATCAAATATAATTCAAACAATAAAATATAATAAAAAGAGCAGACCTAAATCTACTCTTTGAATTATGGTATGGTGGCTTCAACTGGAATCGAACCAGTGACACAAGGATTTTCAGTCCTCTGCTCTACCGACTGAGCTATGAAGCCATTTTGTTAAAAGAAAAACATAAGAAATGTTTTTCCTTAACAAAAAAATGGCGACCCGGAACGGGCTCGAACCGTCGACCTCTAGCGTGACAGGCTAGCGTTCTAACCAACTGAACTACCGGGCCGTAAAAACATGGTGGTCGCTACAGGGCTCGAACCTGTGACCCCCTGCTTGTAAGGCAGATGCTCTCCCAGCTGAGCTAAGCGACCATGTCCTTTCGACGAGATTTATTATACTAATTTTTTAATCACTTGTCAAGCATATTTTAAAATTTTTTTATTTTTTTACTAAAAGGCAAAATTTTCATTGCCAATGCAACAACTTTTTTCTAAAAAGTGTTGTCATATTCTCGTTTTATATTTTTGATTTTCTTTATTCTATAATTTATTTTTGTTTTCGTCAATTAAGCTACTAAACATTTTGGTAGCTCTATTCTATATGCATCTAAAAAACTTGTATCTATTCCTTTTTTCTTTAAATTACTTTCAAATACTTCTAACGGTGTTCTATATCCTAATGCTTTTCTTGGCATGTTGTTTATTCTTCTAGCTATACTTAATATATCTTCATCACTTAGTTCTTCTACTAATTTTCCTTTTTTAAAATATCTTCTTATTAATCTATTTTTATTCTCATTACAGCCTCTTTCATATGATGCGTATGGATGTGTAAAATATATTTGAAATCTTTTTGTATTTTTATTTTTTACTGACATCATCATTTCTTCTATTTTGCTAAACTCAACTCCATTATCTAACAACAAACTTTCCATTATTTTTCTTAATTCTGGTATATCTTCCTCTAGTTTATCTAGTGTATCTACTGTTGCTTGACCTGTTTTATTTTCTGACCTTCTTATTATTAAAAATTGGCTTGCTGTATTTACTAAAGTTATTAATGTATTATGCGTTCCTTTTGCTACTCCTATTACGCTATCTCCTTCAAAGTGTGTGTCTGTTTCTTTTCTCTTTATTTCTTCTGGCATTACTTCTATTGATATTTCTTTCTTCTTTTCACTTATTTCTTTTGTTTGTGTATGTGGATTGTTGTTTTGTCTCTTAAAATATCTTCTCCCATGTGGCAAATCATTTATTGTTAATCCATATTTTCTTTCTTTTACCGCTCTATATATTGCATTTGCTCCTATACTTGTTTCTGCATCTTTTATTTTTCCTTCTTTACTTAAATTTGCTATCACATCTGGGCTGTAATCTATTTTTTTCTCTTTTAATAGTGCTACTACTGACCTTCTTAAATTTTTATATCTATCTAATTTACATTTCTTTCTATTTCTTAATTTATTTTCTTCCGCATTCTTTTGCGCTTTTTCTGATGAATAGTATTTTATATTTATTTGTCCTTTTTCTTTATATGGTGATTTTGTGCTGTTTATATCCCATATTTCTATTGCGTTCTTATCTATTTCTCTTTTTATGCTTGAACGATCTTTTCCCACAAATGCTCCTATGAATGCATTATTAAATCCAGCTGTGTGCAATATCTCTATACTTATTCTATCTTCTCGTGTTAAATGCTTAAATTCTCCTATTATTTCTTCTTCATTTCTTTCAATTTTCTTTAAGCATTCTTGATAAAATATTTTTCTCATTTGTCTGCTTATTGTATTACTTCTCATTGATTTTGTTAATTTCTTTAAGTTTTTATCACTTAATCTCAATTTTTCTTGATTATTTTCAAGTAATTCTTGAACTTGTTTTCTAGTTATGTTATTATTTTTTTGAACAGTATTCATTTGTATCAAAACTCCTTTATATTTTCTAGTCAAAAATATTATACGAGTTTTGCTTACTCTTGTCTACTGTTCATTTACTTTTTTATGAAATTTTTGTTGCATTTCAAATGAAATTTCTGGGGAATTTTTTTCCAACTGTCACTACTCACAGCAGGTAATATTTAATAAAATGTTGATATATTAATTTTAAACTGTGAATTGTAACTTCCAAATTGCAATTCACAGCCAATAATGATAATACTATTTGATAATTTTTTAAGTTTATATATCATTAAATTTCTACTAATATAATATCCTCTCCTATACATTTTATTTTTTGCCATGGTATGATAATTTCATTATTGCTTGAGAAAATTTTCAACATTTTATTACTTCCAGGAACTATTATAGAAGTAATCGTTCCTGTTTCTAAATCTGCACA
>CALXZZ010000045.1 GCA_944393365.1 uncultured Clostridia bacterium | reverse complement strand
TATAATATAAGAAAGAAATATTATGAGATTACATAGGAGGATATCAAATGCCAAGAAAAACAAAAGAACAAAATGATATAGAATTGAAAAAAGAAGAAAATATAGAAAAAACTACAACTAAAAAAGCTACTAAGACACCTAAGAAAGCATCATCTAGTGCAAACAAGAGTAGTACTACAAAGAAGAATAATGCTACAAAGACAAGCTCTACAACTACAAAGAAAAGCACATCTTCTACTAAAAAAGCATCTACTTCTTCTAGTAAATCAGCAACATCAAGAAGCAAAACTACAGTTGCAAAAAGAAAAACTGCAACTTCTACTTCAAATACTTCAAATGCAAAAAGTAAGACTAAAACTACTACTTCAAGTACCAAGAAAAAAGTAGCAACATCTTCTACTAGAAAAAAAGCAGCCACAACAAAAAAGGCAACTACTACTAAAAAGTCAACTACTACAAGAAAGAAATCTTCATCTAAAAAAACTGCTAGCAATAAAGAAAAAGTTGAAGTTGTTGAATATTATGACCTACCATACAGATATAATCAAACAGTTGTAAAAGTATTGGCACAGACTCCTACAAATCTATTTATCTACTGGGATATATCAGATAAAGATAGAAAGAATTATGAAAAAAAATATGGAGAACATTTCTTTGAAAATACTAGACCTGTGCTAATTGTTCACAATGATACAATTGGTTATAGTTTTGAAGTTGAGATAAATGATTTTGCAAATAGCTGGTATTTAAATGTTGCCGACAGTAAATGTGATTATCGTATTGAATTAGGAAGAAGACCTATAACTAAAACACAAGAAATCAAAGACGAATATATCTATGTATCTACTTCAAATGAAATAGAATCACCTAATGACCACATTTTATTTAATAAAGAACAAAAAATGGTTTATTTTAAAAATGTAAAAACAGGCGAACAAGTATCAAAACCTATTTCTTCTATTTCATTTATTAGAAATATGGGCAAAATTTATAATATTTATGATTTATATAAAGAACTTTATCAAAATGAAAATATAGAAGAACTATATAATTTATCTAATCCATCTTCTGGGAATCCTTCATCACGGTAGTCTTTCTTCAAGATTTTAACTTTAACAATTAGGACTTTAGAGCAAAGTCTCTAAAGTTTCTTTTAAATTATATTGAAATATTAATAAAACAAAGGAGATTTTACAATGCAAGAGAAAAAAGGTTATGTAAGTTTTGTTTTACATGCTCACCTTCCTTTTATACATCATCCTGAAAGTGATGATTATTTAGAGGAATCATGGTTATATGAGGCAATTTCTGAAACTTATATTCCACTATTAACAATTTTTCAAAAGTTAGTAGATGAAGGTGTCAATTTTAGAGTTACAATGTCTATGACTCCCCCTCTACTTTCAATGTTAGATAATAAATTATTACAAAAAAAATATATAAACTATTTAAAGCAACATATTGAACTATCTGGAAAAGAAATTAAAAGAACTGCTGGTGATGAGAGATTAAATAAACTTTCTCATTACTATTTTGATAGATATTCAAATGATTTACATTTATTTAAAGATGTTTATAAATGTAATTTGATAGAAGCTTTTAAACATTTTCAAGATATTGGAGTTTTAGAAATTATTACATGTGGAGCTACACATGGTTATTTTCCGATTTTATATGTAAATGAAAAAACTGTAAAAGCCCAAATAGCTGTTGGAGTTCAAACATATGAAAGATATTTTGGAAGAAAACCTCGTGGAATTTGGCTTCCTGAATGTGGATATGTTCCAGAAGCTAACAAATATTTAAAAGAATTCGGAATTGATTATATCATTACAGAAACACATGGAATTTTATATGCAGATCCAACTCCTATTTATGGTACTTATGCTCCAATAGTTTCTCCTCAAGGAGTTATTGCATTTGGACGTGATATGGAATCTTCAAGACAAGTTTGGAGTTCTATAAACGGTTATCCAGGAGACTTTAATTATAGAGAATTTTACCGTGATATTGGTTATGATGCAGACTATGATTATATAAAACCATATATTGCACATAATGGTATGCGTGTCCATACAGGAATTAAATATTATAGAATTACTGGAAAAACTGAATTTAAAGATTACTATAATCTTCAATGGGCTAAAGATTCTGCAGAAAGACAAGCTGGTCACTTTTTCGATAGTAGAAATGCTCAAATTGAAAATTTATCAAAATATATGGATACACCTCCAATTATCCTTTGTCCTTATGATGCTGAACTTTATGGACATTGGTGGTATGAAGGTCCTTATTGGTTATATGTTTTATTTAAGAAAATTTACTATGATGATTGTAATTTTGAATTAATTACACCTTCAGAATTTATAGATAAATATCCAAATATGCAAGTTGCAACTCCTTGTCGTTCTAGTTGGGGCGCTAATGGATATAGCGAAGTATGGCTAAATCCAACAAATGACTATGTTCATAGACATTTACATGTTGCTGGTGATAGAATGTGTGAACTTGCAAATCTTTATCCAAATGCAAAAGGATTAAAGAAAAAAGCATTAAATCAATGTGCAAGAGAATTATTACTTGCTCAAAGTAGTGATTGGTTGTTTATTATAACAAATGGTACTATGGTTGATTATGCTAAAAAGAGAATTAAAGATCATATAGGAAGATTTACTAAGCTATATTATCAAATAAAAAATGATGAAATTGATGAAGATTTTTTAAAGG
The DNA here is from genome assembly GCA_944393365.1 of uncultured Clostridia bacterium. Classification (GTDB taxonomy): domain Bacteria; phylum Bacillota; class Clostridia; order TANB77; family CAG-508; genus CAG-269. The sequence goes on along the minus strand of CALXZZ010000045.1, from coordinate 10,254 downwards.
ACATATCTAAAAAAGATTGTGTTTTTCCTGATATAGATTATATGATTTATGGATAATGTCCATTTGGGGACGTTTCCGTTTGGACATTTTTGTCCATTCTGGGACAGTTCTCTTTTTTTATTGCACTGATGTGTCCCCAAATGGACATTTTTGTCCAAATTGAAACGTCCCCAATTGGACAATTTTCTTTTCTAATAATTTAGCATATTATAATGTATAAGTTTTTTACATTTAGTAGATACTAAATTTATTAGAAAGGGGATTTTTATGAAGTCACTATGCATTAAAACAAATGATTCTAATGTTATTTCGTATCTATTAAATGAATTAAAATATAGTAAATTAGAAAATATATATTTTTCTGAAAATCAATTTAAACATTATAAAAATATTATAATACATTACTTAGGTAATGATTCTACCTCTTTTTATTCAAAAATTTCTTCTATTCTTTCTTTTCTAGTAATAGATGAATTGGAAGAAGATTTTTTAAAACGCATCTTGTTTCAAAATTATTTTTATTTTAATAGTCAAGAAAGAGAACAAATTCTTTCTTTCTGTTTTGATATTTTTGCAGATGATTATATTAATTGTTTTGATAAAAAATTTCAAATATTATATAATGGTTTTTATGATTTTATAAAAAATAATAAAGTTCTATATTTAGATGGTTTTATTTATTTTAGGCTTAAAGAATATTTTTCAATTTTAGATGATACAGTAAATAATGCTGTAAATCATTTTCTAATTGAAAAAGAATATCTAGAATTTGTATCTTTACTTAAGTTATATATAAATTCTCAAGATTCTAAATGTGAACTTGTACATTTGATATATTCTTCATCAGAATCAATTTTATTAGACAAGGATAAGAATATTATTGCTCCAGATAGTGATATTTTTAATGCAAAATATTTGAGTGATATTTCTTTTTCTTCGAATGATTTTACTTTAAATTCATTATTAAATTTAGTTCCTAGAAAGATTTATATTCACTTAATTGATAACAAAATTGATGAGTTTATACAGACTTTAGAATTAGTATTTGAAAATAGAGTCAATTTATGTACTGATTGTAATATTTGTGAATTTTACAAAAATTCTAGCATTGATAATATAATAAAAAATTCAAAAATAAGTATACCTAAAAAGTCTTAATACTTTTAGATATACTTATTTCTACATTATTAGTTCAAAGCATTTACAGCTTCATTTAATCCTGGTAATAACACATCTATTAAATTTGTATCTGTAGTATCAATTACCCATTTTCCATCTTGTTTTGTTAAATTAATAGTTTGTGTTGTAGTTGTTGTTTCTACATCTTCATTTTTTAATTCTTCAATTAAATAATTTTCCATTTCCGCATCACTTAATTCTTGTCCACTAAATGCAATTCTTAATGCATTTTGCATATAATTTCCTATAATTGTTCGAAAGTTTTTATTAGTTACTTCAACAGTTACACTAGCTGTATTCTCTTCTTGAGTCATGTCTATAATTTTCCAACTAAGTTTTTCAAATAATAAATTCATTGTTTCTTCATCTAAACTCTCACTATCAAGAATATCTGAAGATGATATAACTTCTTCATAATTAATATATTTATTTACTTTATCATAATCCCCATTTTTTAAAGCAGTAAACATTCCTTCTACTACTCCTTTTGGTCCATTTGCTAGTAAAACACATAATAAAATTGCTAAAATTAGTACAATTATAATTACTATTGCTGTAACTATTGGAGCCTTTTTTGATTTTTTGTTTTCTACTGTTACTTTTCCTTTTACTTTATTCTTGTCTTCTTCCTTTTTCACATCTTGTTTTTTTGTGTCACTCTTTTTTGCATTTACCTTCTTTTCAGTACTTTTTGTTTCTTTCTCTGTGTTATTTGTTCCTTCTGCTGATTTTTTTACTTCTTCTTGTTTTTTCTCTTTTTCTTCCATATTTTTTCCTCCTTTTATTCACCAAATTTAATGTTAATTGAATTATATAATAACAAATTTATTTTTGCAATATTTTTATTTTATTTATTTAATCAATTCATCATACTTCTAACCAATAAATATTCATTGCATTTTCCGATAAAAAATAACAATGCCCATATTAAAGCTAAGCCTATAAACACGTATAAAGCTATATATCCAACTTTTAGAGAAATTCCTGTAACATAGCATATTCTTTTTATAATTTCCATGTGTATAGTTTCATATCCTTCTTTAAAACTATTATTTTTAGCAATTACAAAATTTTCACTTGGTATTGAATATATTTCTGACAATTTGTATATTATGTCTAAATCTGGATATTCAAATCCATATTCCCATTTTTTTATCATTTTTTCATTCAATATTATCCCTTTTCTTGTTAATTCATCTACTACATTCCAATAAGACCACTCTTTTTCTTGTCTTAAATCTCTTAATAACTGCTCAATTGTCCTTGTTTCTACTATTTTATTTTCTTGATCTGTATTTTCCTTACTTTTATTTGCTTTTTTTATATTTTTCTCTGTTTTACTATTTTTCTTAATTTTGTTTATTAACATTAAATTTCCCCCTTTTCTTTAGTTCTCATTCTTCTCTTACTTCTGCTATTATTATAACAATAGAAAAATGCTATTTCAATAATTTAATAAAATTTTTATCTTGAGTTTAAAACATTTAGTTACAATTTATAGCTCTTTTTTATATTAGAAAAAGATATGTTTATATATTTTGAAATATATAAACATATCTTTTAGTTTATTATTATATTACATTGCAAAATTAATTCCTCTTGCAACTACGTCTTTCATATTTTCAATCAAATCATCAATTTCTTTTGGAGTAACTATTAAATTATATTCTTTAGGATTCAAAGCCTCTTTTATTTCTTCATAATTATCTTGCTCTTTTAATTGATTTAAATAATCATTAGATTTAGCTTCCTCTTGCAATTTTGTTATAAATAAATCAAGTGAATCATTTACTAATACTGCTGTTTCAACAACTGTTGGTATTCCTATTGCAATTACTGGTATTCCTAAAGTTTTTTGACTTATTTCACTTCGGGTATTTCCAACTCCTGCACCCGGTACAATTCCTGTATCTGAAAGTTGGACTGTACTACTAATTCTTTCAATGCTTCTTGAAGCTAGTGCATCAATCACAATTATAAGTTTTGGTTTTATATTATCAACCACACCTTTTAAAATTTCAACTGTTTCAATTCCTGTTGTTCCTAAAACCCCTGGTGCTATTGCACTTACCATTCTAGTTCCTTCTTCTACACATTGAGGCAAGTAATTTATTAAATGTCTTGTTACATCAATTTCATTAATAACTTTTGGTCCTAAACTATCTGGTGTCACATATATATTTCCAAGTCCTACTACTAAAATTTCTCCTTGTTTATCTATATGAACATCAATCAATTTCCTTAGTTCATTTGTTAATGTTTCTGATGCTTTTTGTATCTCATCTTCTTGTGCAATTTTTAATTTTTTAATATCAATAGTTACATATGTCCCAATTGGCTTTCCTATTGCCTTTTCGCCACTTTCATTTGTTATTTTCACTCTTTCAATTTTTATATTTTCATCTACATCTTCCTGCTCACTTTCAATACCATCAATTTGAGTTTCAATTTTATTTGCTTTTTGGTACAAATCTCTTCTTTCAGATGCTAAATCTGTTCTAAAATTATACATATAATCATTCCTCCTAAACAGGGATTTAAGGGACGGTCCTCTAAATCCCTGTTTTTAGGGATTTGGGGACGGACCTTTAAATCCTTCTAACTAAATTTTTTATTTATTATTTACAAAAGATACTTGAATTATGTGTATTTAAAATAAATTTCAATAATTTTCTTAGTTTTATCTGTTATTTAGTTGGCCTAATAACTGAAGGATTATTTATGGTTATACATGGAATTTATATTTGTTTAAAAGATCGTAACCATGAAATGAGATATCATAAATTTGATACAGCAAACGACACAAATTATAATAATACTAGTTCAAAACATGATTATGGAAAATACAACAAATTCTAATCAAGCTAGTCAAAATACAAAAAATCGTAAAATTCTAAGAGCTCAACAAAAAAGGCTATTGAAATGATTTATAAATTCATTCAATAGTCTTTCTGTTTTTTAGAAAGGTCCGTCCCTAAATCCCTAAAAGCAGGGATTTAGAGAGAGGACCGTCCCCTAATCCCTGTTTAGATATTTCTTTAAAAATTTTCCTGTATAACTTCTTTCGTTATTACAAATTTGCTCTGGTGTACCAACTGCAACCACTTCTCCACCATTGTCTCCACCTTCTGGTCCTAAATCTATTATGTGGTCACATGTTTTGATTAAGTCTAAGTTATGCTCAATTACAATTATTGTGTTTCCTGTGTCTACTAATCTTTGTAGTATGTCAACTAATTTATGAACATCTGCTATATGAAGTCCTGTTGTTGGCTCATCTAATATATATAATGTTTTTCCTGTTGCTTTTTTAGATAGTTCTGTTGCAAGTTTTACTCTTTGTGCTTCTCCACCTGATAATGTTGTTGATGGTTGTCCTAATTTGATATAACTTAATCCTACATCATATAATGTTTGGATTTTTTGTTTTATACGTGGTACTTTATCAAAAAATTCTAATGCTTCTTCTACTGTCATATCTAGTACATCTGCAATTGATTTTCCTTTATATTTTACTTCTAATGTTTCTCTGTTATATCTTTTTCCTTTACATACCTCACAAGGCACATAAATATCTGGTAAGAAGTGCATTTCGATTTTATGAACTCCGTCACCATTACAACTTTCACATCTTCCTCCTGCAACATTGAAACTAAATCTTCCTTTTTGATATCCTCTAACTTTTGCTTCTTCAGTTGCTGCAAATAAGTCTCTAATAAAATCAAATACTCCTGTATATGTTGCTGGATTTGAACGTGGTGTTCTTCCTATTGGCGATTGATCTATATTTATTATTTTATCAATATTATTTAATCCTTTAACTGCTTTACATTTTCCTGGTTTTTCATTTGAACCATTTATTTCTTTTGCAATTGTTTTATATAATACTTCATTTACAAGTGTTGATTTCCCTGAACCTGAAACTCCTGTTACGCAGTTAAATACTCCTAATGGAAATTTTACACTTATATTTTTCAAGTTGTTTTCAGTTGCACCTTGTACTTCAATAACTTTTGTTTTTGTATGTTTTCTCCTTTTTTTAGGTACTGGTATCTGTTTTCTACCACTCAGATATTGACCTGTTATAGAATCCTCAACTTGTTTAACTTCTTCAGCAGTTCCGCTGTGCCATAACTTGTCCACCATGAGTTCCAGCACCTGGTCCGATATCGATTATTTGATCTGCTGCATACATTGTATCTTCATCGTGTTCAACAACAAGTAATGTATTTCCTAAATCTCTTAATTTCTTTAATGTTGCTAAAAGTTTATCATTATCTCTTTGATGTAACCCTATACTTGGTTCATCTAAGATATATAATACTCCTGTCAAACCTGAACCAATTTGCGTTGCTAAACGAATTCTTTGAGCTTCTCCACCTGATAATGTTCCTGCATTTCTTGATAGAGTTAGATATTCCAATCCAACATCCATTAAAAATTGCAATCTTTGGTCAATTTCTTTTAATATTAATTCTGAAATCATTGCTTCTGTTTTGTTTAATTCTAAATTATTCAAATAAGCCTTTATTTTATCAATTGACATTTCTGTTAATTCGTTTATGTTTTTATCTCCTACTTTTATTGATAAAATTTCCGGTTTTAATCTTGCTCCATGACAAGCATAACATTCTGAATTTGTCATATACATTTCATAAAAATCTCTCATACCTTGAGATTTTGTTTCATTATGACGTCTATCTAATGTTGGCAATACTCCTTCAAATGGTGCTGTGAATTTTCTTGTACCTGCATAAGATGAATATTCAAAATCAATTTCTTCATCACCAGTACCATATAAAATCTTCTCCATAAACCATCTTGGTAAATCTTTTATTTTTTTACCTTTTATATCTATTCCATAATGTCTACCAATACTTTCAAAATACATTTTTGCCATTGTGTCACCTTTTTTCATAGTGCTTGAACCAAATGCTTTTATTCCATCGTAAAGAGTTTTATTCTTGTCTGGCACAATTAAATCTTCATCCATTTTCATTAAATATCCAATACCAGTACAAGTTGGACAAGCACCAAATGGATTATTGAATGAAAACATTCTTGGAGTTAATTCTGGAAAACTAAATCCACAATCAGGACATGCATAGTTACAACTATATAGTTTTGGCTCTTTTCCTACAACATCTATTAAAACCAATTGGTTTGCATGTTTTAATGCTATTTCAACAGATTCGGTTAATCTACTAATTATATCTGGTTTTATTACTAATCTATCTACAACTAATTCTACATTATGCTTCTTTTTTCTATCTATTTCTATATCATCAGAAAGTTCATATACTTCTCCATCCACTCTTACTCTCACGAAGCCTTCTTTCTGATATTCTTGAAATTGCTTTACAAATTCTCCTTTACGCCCTCTTACAACTGGTGCTAATACTTGGATTCTTGTGCCTTCTTCTAAAGTCATTATATTATCGATTATCTGGTCAATTGACTGTTTTTCAATTTTTTTATGACAGTTTGGACAATATGGCACTCCAATTCTTGCATATAAAAGACGTATGTAGTCATATATTTCTGTTACTGTTCCAACTGTTGAACGAGGATTTTTTGATGTGGTTTTTTGGTCAATTGAAATTGCAGGAGACAACCCATCTATTCTTTCTACATTTGGCTTTTCCATTAATCCTAAGAATTGTCTTGCATATGATGATAGACTTTCTACATATCTTCTTTGTCCTTCAGCATATAATGTGTCAAATGCTAGACTTGATTTTCCAGAACCTGAAAGTCCCGTAATTACTACTAATTTATCTCTTGGTATTTCTAAATCTATATTTTTTAAATTATGTTCTTTTGCACCTTTTATAATTATTTTATCGTTCATAATTTTCCTCCATTTTGTACGAATATTATATACGCAATTTAACGAAAAGTCAACATTTTAGAGAACATTTTTTCGTATTTTTAGGCACCCTATATTAGAGTGCCTTTGGTCAGTTCAAATTATTTTAAACTTTTCAAAATTTTCCAAAGAATTCATCATAAAAATCATCATCAATACAGAACTCATCCAAATATGAATCATCTTTTTCTAAACAAAAACCTTCTGTAATGTATTTAAATTTACAATTCTCATCTATTTTTATTTGCTCTTTAGAAATATATTTTTCACACTCTTCCCATTCAGCTTCTAATTTCCAATCATGCTCATTTCTTTCTACTTCAAGAATTTCACTTAAAGTTTCTGTTTTCATATTAAAAGAAAATTCTATATAAGCATCGGCATTTTTATGAGCAAATTCTTTACCTGAAATAAATCTATATACACATACGCTGTAACAATTTATTGGATTGTCTGGTACATATCCAAATTCTCCTGGATACCCCACATCTACTGCATATCTCCGTCCATTATATTCAAAATTCTGAACATTAGGTTACTTTATATTAAATCCAGCCTGACCATACTAGATAAAATAAAAATGATAAAATACTTTATGTATAGTATTTTATCACACATTTCTAAAAAAATAAACTGTAATTATAAAAATTTTATTATTACTTAGAAAATCCCTACAATCTCACCATTCTCATCAATATCAATACTCTCTGCTGCAGGTATCTTTGGAAGTCCAGGCATAGTCATAATTTTACCGGCAAGAACTACTATAAATCCTGCACCTGCTTTTAACTCTACATTTCTAATATGTATATTATATTCATCTTTACATTCTAAGTTCTTTGCATCATCTGAAAAAGAATATTGTGTTTTAGCAATACAAACAGGTAAATCTCCATAACCTAATCTTTCTATTTTCTCAATTTCTTTTTCCGCTTCTTCTGAATATTCAACATCTTTGGCTCCATAAATCTTAGTTGCAACTTTTTGTATTTTTGATTTGATATTTTCATTTAAGTCATACATATATTTAAAATTTTCTTTTTGTTCAGTCAATTTTACCAATTTGTTTGCAATATCAGTTGCACCGTTTCCACCTTTTGCCCAACCTTCAACTAGACTTAATTCAACACCTTTTTCATTCAATCTTTGTTCTACAAACTCAATCTCTTTTTCTGTATCTTGATTATATCTATTTAATGCAACTATGACATTCAATCCAAATTTATTTTTTAAATTATCTATATGTCTATATAGATTATCCATTCCTTTTTCTAGACCTTCTAGATTTTCTTCCTGTATCTTATCCTTTTCTACTCCACCATGATATTTAATAGCTTTAATTGTTGCAACTAATACTACTGCATCTGGTTTTAATCCTGCTTTTCTGCATTTAATATCTAAGAACTTTTCTGCTCCCAAATCAGCACCAAATCCCGCTTCTGTTATAACATAATCTCCTAGTTTTAAAGCCATTCTAGTTGCAATAATACTATTACATCCATGTGCTATATTGGCAAATGGTCCACCATGTACAATTGCTGGTGTATGTTCTAAAGTTTGTACTAAATTAGGTTTAATAGCATCTTTTAAAAGAACTGTCATAGCACCTTGTGCATTTAACTGTCTGCTATATATTGGTTCTCCTTCTTTATTATAACCTACTAAAATATTTCCAAGTCTTGTTTTTAAATCTTCTATATTTTCTGCTAAACAAACAATTGCCATGATTTCAGATGCGACAGTTATATCAAATGAATCTCTACGTGGTACTATTTTCTTTTCTCCAGATAAACCTGTCTCAACTACTCTTAATTGCCTATCATTTAAATCAACACATCTTTTCCATACAACTCTATCAAAACCTAATTCATTTCCAAAATAAATGTGATTATCAATTAGGCTAGATAATAAATTATTTGCAGCTGTCATTGCATGAATATCACCTGTAAAGTGTAAATTTATATCTTCCATTGGTGCTATTTGTACTTTTCCACCACCAGTTGCTCCACCTTTTATTCCAAAAACAGGCCCAAGTGAAGGTTCTCTTAATGCAAGTATTGATTTTTTTCCTATTTTCTGTAGTCCATCAGCAATTGCTATTGACATGGTAGTTTTTCCTTCACCTAATGGTGTTGGACTGATTGCCGTAACTAATATCAATGTTCCATCTTTTTTATTTTTTCTTTTTTCATATACTTCATTTGAGATTTTAGCTTTATATTTTCCATATTGCTCTATATCATCTTCTTCAATTCCCACATCTTTAGCTACATCTACAATTTTTTCTAACTTTGTATTTCTTGCAATTTCAATATCTGTCATAACAATCACTCTCCTATCTACCTTCACCAGCTGTGCCAACAGACTTTGAAGTTTTTTTCTTTTCTAATAATTTTCTATTTAATTTAATTACTTCTGTTTCAGATAGTCCAGAATATTTTGCTGTCTCTAATATTCCTGCTCCTCTTCTCAAATAATTTAAAGCATTACTTTTCCTTTTTAAATTTAAAAGTTTTTTAGATAAATCAGCTAATTTTGCTTTCTATTCCTGTGCTAAATTTTCATTACCTTTATTATAATTAGCAAACTTTATAGCTTCATCCAATTGATTAAAAGAAACACATGCCCTGATATAAAATATGATATCTGTATATTTATCTGTCAAAGTTATTAAATTTTTTATAAGATTTAATTCGGATTTTTCTAAAGTTCCTTGTTTTAATCTTTCTTTGCAATTAGAAATATAACCATTAAATTCTTTCATATCTCTTTCAGTTAATTCCATACTCCCATATCTCTCTTCTATATGAGCTATGTTGTATTTCTTGTTTTCCTTTTTCTGTTTCTCCTCATTTCTTATTTCTTTTAAATATGTACTTACTAACATTTGTGATATACCTATTTTTTCTGCTATTTGTCTTTGGGTTAACCTTTCTCCTGTCTTTATTAATTTCTTTATTTTTTCTTTCTTCGCTTCTTTTTTATCTCGTATCCTACTCTCTCTTTTAAGTTCTTTTATATATCTACTAACCATTGGTTCTGATATTCTTAATTTTTCTGCTATTTGTTTTTGTGACATATTTGGCATATTATACAATTTTTCAATTTGATTCATTCTTTCTTCTTTCTTCAATATTTACACATCCTTTTAGTCTTAAGCAATTAATCCTACCACTAATCCGATTAATGCTCCTACAAATACCTGT
>CALXZZ010000044.1 GCA_944393365.1 uncultured Clostridia bacterium | reverse complement strand
ATATAGATAATATTGTATATACTAATAATACTTATCTTTCAACTACATGCGGAAGTGGGAAGAAATATAAGAATTGTCACGGAAGAAATCAATAAATGACATATAAGTAGGTTATTTGAAGTGGACAATAGTGCCATCCACACACCCTAGAGGTCAAAAGAGATGCAGGATTTGGCACACCTGCCAAATAACCAAGGATTTAAAGGAGCTATGGAAACATAGCTCTAAAATTATTATAAATTTTAATCAGCTAAAAATTGAAATCAATATAAATCTATGTTAAAATAAAGCAAGTTAGGAGAGTGATAAAATGTTTGAATTAGAAGAAAACTCTAAGATGTTAGAAGAATTAGAAAACAAACTAAAAGAATTAGGTGAGTCACTTTGACATTGCTAAATTACAAGAAGAATTAAAAGAATTAGAAAAACAAACACTAGATGCAAAATTTTGGGATAATCAAAAAAATTCACAAAAAGTTTTAGGAAAAATAAAGAATATAAAAAGAAAAAGCAATAAATATCAAGAGATAGAAAACGAAATAAAGAATTTAAAAGAATTAACAGAATTAGTAAATATAGAACTGGATGAAGAAGTAGCAAAAGAAATTATAAAAGGAACAAATAAAGTAAAAAAAGAAGTTGAAAAATTTGAAATAGAAACTTTATTTTCAGGAAAATATGATAATAATAATGCAATAGTGACAATACACCCAGGAGCAGGAGGAACAGAATCACAAGATTGGGCAGAAATGTTATATAGAATGTATACAAGATGGGCAACAAAAAATGACTATGAAGTAAAAGAATTAGATTATTTAGAAGGTGAGGAAGCAGGACTAAAAAGTGTTACATTTGAGGTAATAGGTGAAAATGCGTATGGATATATGAAATGCGAAAAAGGAGTTCATAGATTAGTTAGAATTTCACCATTTGACAGTGGGGGAAGGAGACACACATCTTTTGCATCAGTTGAAGTTTTGCCTGAAATTACTGATGATATAGAAATCGAAATAAATCCAGATGATTTGAGAATAGATACATATAGAGCATCTGGAGCAGGAGGACAACATATAAATAAGACATCATCAGCTGTAAGAATAACACATATACCAACAAATACTGTTGTGGCTTGTCAATCAGAGCGTTCACAAATTCAAAATAGAGAAACTGCAATGAAAATGTTAAAATCAAAATTATTAGATTTGAAAGAGCAAGAACAAAAAGAAAAAATTGAAGATTTAAAAGGAGAACAAAAAGAAATTTCATGGGGAAGTCAAATTAGGTCATATGTATTTTGCCCATATACTATGGTAAAAGACCATAGAACAAATTATGAAGTAGGAAATGTGGAATCTGTTATGGATGGAAATATTACGGATTTTATGGAAGCATATTTGAAGCTTTAGGGACATGCTAGATTAAACAATTTTTGTTAAAAAGGGATAGACCTTTTATTTAATAAGAATAAAAGGCCTGTCCCTTTTTAGGATTTTTTGTGCATTTTCGCATGTCCCTAATGTTGACATTAAAAGTTTAGTTGAATATAATAATAGAGAGATTAATTTAATTAAGTTAAACTCTCTATATTATTTTGAAAAGCACATTGTTGCTTTGAAGAGGTGACGCTAAAAATGAATGACACAATTGTATTAAAATTTGGAGGAAGTTCAGTTGCAGATAATGAAAGACTAAGAGTTGTAGCAGACAAAATTATTAACATGTATAACAAAAACAATAATATTGTTGTTATACTATCAGCACAAGGCAAAATGACAGACAAATTAATTAGTGAAGCTAAAGAATTAGCAAAAGATGTAGAAAAAAGGGAGATGGATGCATTAGTAAGCTGCGGTGAACAAATGTCAGCAGCAAAATTGAGTATTTTATTGAATAGCTTAGGTTATAAAGCTATATCATTAACTGGATGGCAAGCAGGTATTTATACAAACAATACAAATGAAAACGCAATCATACAAAATATTAACACAGAAAGGATTTTAAAAGAGTTAGAGAAAAAACATATAGTTATTATTACAGGTTTTCAAGGAATAAATGAAAATATGGATATAACTACATTTGGTAGAGGTGGTTCAGATACATCAGCAGTAGCTGTTGCGGCAGTTTTAAATGCTAAAAATTGTTATATTTTTTCAGATGTAGATGGAGTGTATACTGCCGATCCAAATAAAATCAAAAATTCTAAAAAGCTTTCAGCTTTATCATATGAAGAGATGTTGGAAATATCAAGTGAAGGTGCTAAGGTATTGCATAATAGATGTATTGAGATAGGGGAGAAATTTAAAATTCCTATTATAACTAAATCTACTTTTAATAATAAACCAGGTACAGTTATATCAGATATTATAGAAGAAAATACAATAAAGAGCATTATAAAGAAAGATTTATCAAGGGTTTCAATTGTTGGAAATGGTATTATTAGAAATATTAGTGCGATGAAAAGTGTTTTAGATATTGTTGATAAAAATAAACTTGATATGCTTGAATTTGATGTTTCAGAATCAAAGATTTCTGTTACTTTTAAAAATGTGGTTGATGATGAGATTTTGGAAAAGATACAGAGTAAATTATTAGAAGAAGAATTAAATAATGGCTGTTGATAATAATCAACAGCCTAAATTTTTTGAACATTAATCTTGAATCGATTTTATAATTCCATATGGTCCTATCCTGTATGAATAGCCGTTTCCTAAAACACCTACTTTATTGACAGATGTTTCTTTTACAACACGTTTAGCAAATTTTTCTTTAGTTTTTGGTTCGCCATGTGTTACTAAAACTGAGCGAACATTAGAAAACTTTTTAATAAATGCTATTAGTTCATCTGCTTTTGCATGTGATGAAAATTCTGATGTGTTGTAAATTTCAGCTCTTTTTGGAATAGTTATACCGCTAATTGATATGGATTCGCCACATTCTAACTCTTGTAGTTTTCTACCTAGAGTTCCTTCAGCAGTATATCCACTAAAGTGTATAACACTATTTTTTAATGGTAACATTTCAGGAATATAAGTTCTTGCTGGTCCAAAATTACCCATTCCGGATGTAGAAACTATTATCTTTTTTTCATGGGTGTGTAACAAAGCCTGTCGATTTTTATTATTAACAAACTCTATTTTGCTCGGGAAAAAATTTTTCATCTCAGAGGAGATTCCAAGTTTTTTGTTTTGGGCGTAACTAAAACTATATTGAATTCCTGATTTTCCATCTGCAAGTATCAGATAATCTGAAGGAATTTTTCCTTGTTCCTGTAAACATTTTATTTGATAAAGCATTTCTTGAAATCTACCTTGTGCAAAACATAATAGAAGAATAGATTTTTCATCCATGCATGCTCTAGTTACATTATCTGCCCAAACATGTTTTATATCGCAAGAATTTGTATCACCATATGTTGCTTCAGTTACAATAGTTAAATTCTTTAATTTATATACCCATTCAGGTAATTCGATATTTTCTAAAAAAGAATTTTTATTATTGTAATCTCCAGTAAAAAGAATATTTACTTCTTGAGTATCATAAACTTTGCTTCTGACTAATACTATTGAAGCACCTACAAGATGTTGGTTTTCAAACAATATAGCTGTTAAATTTTCAGCTAAATTTATTGTTTTTTGATACCGCATAGGTTTGGTTAAATCCAAAGTTTTGCGAACATCACCGGAATTGTAAATCATTTTAGCACCTTTGCTTTTTTCTTTTATTCTTTCTGCGAAGATAGAAAGGCTATCATCATAAGCAATTCCTAGCAGTTCTGATGTAGGTATAGATGTATAAATTTTATTTTTATACCCTTTCTTTGCAAGCAATGGTAATGCACCAGCATGGTCAAAATGGTTATGTGTTAAGAACACTGCATCCAATTTTGAAGGGTTAATAGTATCATTGTAACTCAATTCTTCATATTCAGCTCCTTGATAAAATCCAAAATCTACTAAAAAACGAAATTTATCATAGAAGCTTCTTTCTACAATGCATCTAATTGCAGAACCAGTTACGCCTTCATTGTATCCTTTGATAACTATTTGATTTTTGAACCGCCGTGATTCAGTCATATTTGCTCCTTTCTAGACTAACAATTGTTAATTTAGTTGCATACTAATTTAAAAGTTAATTGCTTTTAAAAAAGTTAAAATAATTGAAAACTTGATGGAAAAACTTCATATATTCCATTTGAATTGATAGAGTATCCATAATCGGGATTAAATATTTCAATCTCAGATGAAAAATGATTTTTAAGATAATTGGAAAATGCTATTTTATCATTTTCTTCTCCGTGATTTATTAATATGGATTTTGGTTCAGCCATGTCTTTTAAAAATGCTAATAATTCATCTCTTTTTGCATGTGCTGAAATTTCGCCACTTATAGCTACATCACAATTACGAATTTGTGAATATCCTCCATATTCAATTTCTGTCCCTTTAGGTGTGCATATAAGTTCATGTCCTTTTGAATCTTTTGAACAATATCCAGGAAAGATTATTAAGACATCATTTTGACTAATTGCCTTTGTAATGAAGGTTTTTACAGCACCATAAGATGCCATCCCTGATGGTGAAATAATTATAGATGGATTTGGAGAGTCTAACAATTTTTCACAGACTTGGTGTCTTTCTTTACTTAAGACAAAGTGAAAGTTTTTAGGTAGAAAATCTCTCATATTAGGTTTAAAACCTAAATCATTATATTTGAATCTATTTGTTATTTCACGTGCAGAAGTACCTCCTTGCCAAATTCCAATACTTTCTGGAATTAACTCTGTATTTTGCATACATTTTATTAAATATGCTATTTCTTGAGTTCTTCCCATAGCAAAAGTTGGAATTATGACTTTCATTCCATTTTTTATAGCTTCGGAAATTTTTGTGGCCAATATTGGTTTACATCTTTCATCTGTTGAATCCATATTTCCATATGTCGATTCACAAACTACCAATGAATAAGGATTTTTACGGTTTTGAATTGGGATTTTTTCAACATCAAAAAATAGATTTTTATAATGATAATCACCAGTAAATAATAACCGAATATCATCCATGCCATCATAAGTGAATTTTACTTCAATTACTGATGCACCAACTAGATGACCATTTTTGAAAAATGTAATTTCAACATTTTTCTTAGGGTGAACCTTCTGATTAAAAGAAACACCGCTTATTTGGTTAAATAGTGATTCAACATCACTTCTTTCATAGCTAGGATTTAATTTTCCTTTGCAATGAACTTTCCAAGCTTCATTAATTGGAATGTCAATTAATCCATAACCAGGTTTTGTAATATATATTGGTCCTGTATATCCTTGATTTACAAGTAATGGTAATAAACCTATGTGGTCGATATGATTGTGTGTAATGAGCACAAAATCAATTTTTTGAGTATCAAATGGAATTACATCATTTAAGTCTAAATAACCTAAATTATCAACTCCTTGAAAACTACCACAATCTACTAGAAATCGTACATTTTTCTTATTTGGAAAATGTGTAGAACCTAAAAAACAAGAACCTGTTACACCTCTATGCCGTCCATATAAATGGAGATAGAAGTTAGTGTGTAAAAGTTTCATATTATTCCTCCTTTTTATTAATCAAAATACACTTTTGATTTTTATATACAGTTTTTTGATTATGTTAATAATATAACATATTAAAGATATTGTCAACGGAATTTACATATTTGTAATAACTTTGTATATTAAATCAATGATTTCATAAAAAAAATTAAAAAATATGCATATTTGATGCTACAATCACAATATAGAAGTAGTAGAAACAATAGCATTTTGACAGAAGGAGGAAACAAAATGAGATATGTAGCATTAGGAGACTTAGTTGCAGATTGTTATTACAAAAATATTGGATACGAAAAAGAACTTGTCAAAATTGATGGAGGTTCTTCACGGTTCAATGTAATAGCTAACTTAGCATCAAGAGGATGTAAAACTGCCGTGATTTCTGGATGTGGTGCAGATTTAGCAGGAAAGATAGCATTGCATAGTTTGATGAAATTAAATGTAGATGCATCTTTTGTTATGAGAAAAAGAGAGGCGAAAACCAGATGTTATCATTTAACTGTTGAAGGCGATAAACATGTGAGCAAAAGGACATGCCCAATTTGCGGAAGCAAAACATGGTATGAACCAATAGTCTCAACTGAATATTGCCGGAAATGGACTAGTCCAAAAGATATCTTAATATTGGATGGTTTAAAACCAGAAAATATACCGATTATTACAACTTTTCCAAATGAAAAGGAGTTAGATATTGGAAGGACAAAAAGACTGGAGAATCTTTCTAATCAAGACATATTAAATATTTTGCAAAACAAAAACATAGAAATTTTACAGTTAAATGAAACTGTAGAAAAATATATGATGCAAAGATTTAATATTGAAAAAGATAATTTGTTAGAATTATTCAATCTATTAGGTGCTAAATTCATGATTGTAACACGAGGTAAAGAAGGGGCTGATTTTGTGATTGAAAATCATATAATCCATAAAAGCCTTATTTACTGCAAAACAGAAATTGATGACACAGGTGCAGGAGATGCTTTCTTCTCAATGTTCATTCAAAAGTATTATGAAAATGACAAGAAAGTTACAAGAAATTGGGTAGATTCAACATTTTTCTTAGCAAATAAGCTGACAGCAAATGTAGTTTCTCATTTAGGAGCAAGAGGACATCTTTATGATGGCTATTATCCAGAACACATAGACAATTGTATATGTAAAATGTAGTAAAAGATAAACTTAATAATTTATATCATTTCTCGGCTAACATTACATTATATAGAAATTCTAAATTTGTAAAGTAGGCACTTCTCAAAGCAATTTTGAGATTCTCCTATTTTACAAATAAAGAATTTCTACTATAATTCCATTCACATTCGAAATTTCATAAATTATTAAGTTTATTTTTAAGGGAAAATTTAGGAGAGATAAAAATACAACTAAAAGGTCCGTCCCTTTATCCCTAAAAACAGGGATTTTTAGGACCGTCCCCTAATCCCAGGAAAGGAATGATGGTAAAGTGGAAGAACAAATAGAAAAGATAAAAAAAGAATTAAAAGAAAAAGAAATTCAAAATATTTATTTAAATTTTGTTGATTTTACAGGAAATATTTTAACAAAAATGGTAGGTGTTCAGGAATTAATAAATAATACTCATGTATCTTGGTTTGATGGTATTAGTATTAATGGGAATTTAATACAAGATTTTAAAGATGATAAGGAAAATGATTGGTTAGTTATTTTGCCAGATCCATTCTCATTTAGAATTATTCCATTCTTAAAAGATGAAAACCAGAGAGCAGTCGTAATATTTTGTTCTATTAAAAATACATCATTAGATACAAGAGGATTATTAAAGAAGGCTGTTAGCGAATTTGAAGAATTGAAAATGACACCAATGTTTGGAACAGAATTTATTTATTCTATTGATAATTCAAATAATTTTTCTTCTAGTTTATATGGAAATGATATAAGAAAAACAGATCATGTTGAGTATCAAAATTTTTATGAGACTTTGGCAACAAACAAAAAGACGATTTTCCAAAATAATTTGGTTAATGAATTATTAAAAGCTAATATTGATATCGAATATTATTTGCCATATGGAGAAACACATAATAGAATAGATTTAGTTCCAGATGTAGCAGATGTTGCTGCTGATAAATTATGGACAGCAAATTGGTTTGCTAGAAATCTAGCACATCAGGAAAATATGGAGATTTCTTTTAAAAATATAGAAAAATTGAATTTGTCATCTTGTCCAATACATATGAGTTTATGGAAGGGGAAAAGAGAAAAGAATTTATTTTTTGATGAAGAAGATAAGTTTGAATTAAGCCAATTAGGAAAAAGTTTTATGAATGGTATTTTATATCATGAAAAAAGTTTGAAGGCTTTAGCAACTGCCACAAGTAACGAACCACAAAAGTATTATAGAACTAAAATTTCAGTGACTAGGGGAAATAGTTTGTTACAAGTTCCTTTGTATTTTAATGAGAAACAAAAACAAGATAGAATAGGGTGGAGTAAGAGATGTATATATAATGGATTAAATGCAAGTCAAAATTATTATTTAATGTTTGCTGCTATCTTGTATGCGGGATTATATGGAATACAAAATAAAATAGAGCCAGTTAAAAATATTGAAGTTGATGCATATACTAAAAAGGAATTGATAGACAATTTGAAAAGTAATGAATATTTTATAGAAAAGTTAGGTACAAAAATAATTAATAAGGCAATAAAGAAGCTAGAGGAATAAAACTTTTTGCATTATATAAAATGTAAAAGTCTATATAAAAAATAATTTAAAATAAATTTTGAAGGGAGAATAAAATGTCAAATCAAGAATTTTGCTTGTTTAAAGTAGACAAGAAAAGAGTTATTTGGGAGGTGACAAAATATTGTAATTATAAATGCAAACATTGTTGTGCTTCAGCAGATTTGGTTAATACAAAAGATGAATTAACAACTAAGCAGAGTAAGAATATTTTAAAACAACTAAAGGATTTTGGAGTAGAAGAAATATACTTTTCAGGTGGAGAGCCTTTTTCTAGGAAAGATATTTTAGATATATTACGTACAGCGAGAGAATATGATATAACTTGTAATATTTCAACAAATGGTTCTTTTTTAACAGATGAAATAGCATCAGAATTGTCAAAATTGAAAATAAATAAAGTACATATTAGTTTGGATAGTAATATAGAAGATGACTTTAATGAGTTTAGAGGTGGAAATTATTTTGAGCCAACTATAAATGCCATTAAACTTTTGAAAAAGTACAATATATATGTAAGGGTTGGCACAGTTATCTGGAAGAAGAATTATAAAACATTAGAAGATATGATTAAATACCTATGTGATTTAAATGTAGATGAAATGGTTTTTAATTGGCTTGTACAAGTAGGTAGATTAAAAGATAATAAAGATGTGTGTGTTGATATAAAATACTTTGATGAAACAATAGAGAAAATTCATGAATATCAAGAAAAGTATAAAAACAAGATAAAGATATCAATGCACAGAAATGAAAAATTTGAAAATTCAGATACTGTATGTCCAGCAGGAGAAACGTTTTTCTATATTGATCCTCAAGGATATGTTTCACCTTGTTCATGGATTAAAAAGATGGATAAAAAGTATACTTCAAAACAGAGCTTGAAAAATGCTACTTTCCAAGAGATTATTGATTCTGATGAGATTCAGATTTTTAATAAATTAAAATATGAGAGAATTAAGAAGTATGGAACAGGTTGTTTAGCAATTTGTATGGAAAGAAATAATACATATTTTTCAAAAGACCCATTATTAGAAAAGGAGGATATTAAAAGTGAAGATTTTAAATGCTTGTCCGTTTCATCTAAGTGATGATAAAATTCGTATTTTGTGGGAGGTAACTCCAAAGTGTAATATGTATTGCAAACATTGTTTGTTTTTTCAAAATACTCAAAAAGGAATTGAAAAAGAGTTAAGTACAAAACAAATGTACAAGATTATAGAAAATGTTGCAAAAGATAAATCTGTAAATGCTATCTGGCTTTCTCGGTGGAGAGCCTCTTTTAAGGAAGGATATTGTAGATATTTGTCAGAAAATTTCTGAATATAATATAAAACCATCAATTAGTACAAATGGTATACTTTTAAATAAGAAATTAATCGAACAATTGCATAATGCTGGTGTTGATTATATCCATCTAAGTATTGATGGTGGTACTGCTAAAACTCATGAAGCGTTAAGAGGGGTAAAAGGTTCTTTTGAACTTTTGATGAATGCTATGGATATGCTAAAGGCATCACCTATTAAAACTGGAGCTAGTTTTATGGTTACAGAAGAAAGTATTGATGAGATGGAAAAGGTGATTGAAATTGCAGTTGATAAAGATTTAAGTGTAATGAGTTTTTATTTAGTTGCAGAACTTGGCAGAGGAGCGGAGAATTTTAAAAATCAGGAAAGTGATTTGGTTTCTAGATTGCAAGATAAAATAGAGAAGCTTCAAAGATGGCAAGAAGAAACAAATAGTAATCTTAAAATTGAAGTGTTTAGAGCAGATAAGTATAATGATGAAGAAGAAGCGGTTTTACAAGAATGTAGGGCGGAACAATTTTTTGATATTACATATGATGGTAAGTTAGGTGGATGTCCATGGCTTATGAAATCAGAACAAGGATTTGATGTTGGTTCTTTGTTAGAAGAAGATTTTTTAACATTAAAAACTAAGTGTCAAAATGAAATTAAAAGAAAAAAAGAGAAAAGAAAAGAAAAAATGAGTTTATGTAAGGAATGTAGTAAAAAACAAGAATGTGGAAGGGGTTGCCCTGCTTTACAAATTAGTGACAATAAGTTATATTATGGACTAGACCCTATTTGTCCTAATTTACATTCATGTTTCACGACAAAAAGTGATAATAATCAAATTCCAGAACTAGTATAATGAAATAAAATAAACCACAATAAAACAAATTTTTATCATTTAATAAGTATATAAAAATTTGAGGTGATGAAGTGTCAATTTGTTATAAGTATAAATGGCAAATAGGAATCTATAATTTTAATATATATACTAAAAATAAAAAACTAGAAATGCCTTTTCATAATTCTAATTTAGCATATAATAAAAATATTAAGAGAATAACAATAGATTTATGGCTAAATGAAAATGTTGAAGATAAAGAAAAAGTAATTTCTTTTTGCAAGAAAACTGCTAAAAGCTATATACCAGAAGAATTAGATATTTTTTACAAAAATATAAATCAAATATTGCGGAAAGAATTTATCATTGGAAAATCATATAAATAGGTATTACAAATATAAAGAATATCTTTTTGCATATTTTCCATACTCAACTGATAATTTTGTCTTACAATATACGACAAATTACAACAAGATACAGCTATATGGCAGTAAAAATAATTTATATAGAATAATATTGGATTTTCTAACAATAAACCAAAGATATCTACCGTTACATGCTTCTTCTATAAGTAAAAATAATCATTCATTTTGCTTTATAGGAGAAAGTGGAGGAGGAAAAACATCATTTTTGATTAAATTATTACAAAAGAAGTATAATTTTTTATCAGATGATAGTATATTTGTAAATCACAAAAAAATCTTTCCTACAAATTATTTCTTAAGTGTTAGGAAAGATTTTCCTAACCATCCAGATATTAAAAAAGTAATAGAAAATCATAAAGAAGAAAAAATTTTCATAAATATAGAAAAAGACATTTCTTCTATTTTACTATCTAATTCAGTAGATATTTCCAAAAATAATTTCTATATAATAAAACTAAAAGATAGAAATTGGGAAGGTATAAGTAAAATGCAAGAACCTTTTCCATGTATTGCACATCATAGCTTTTGGTGTACAAAGTTTTTGAAAAATGCAATAGATAAAAGTTTGGACAGCAATAAAATTGATAAATGGATGGCGAGTAAAATAGAAAGGTCAGTATCTTTTTGGGAAAAGCAAACTAGAAATGCAGAAGAAATTGTTTTAGATTTTAATAATTTTGACAATGAAATTGAAAAATATGATAGGCAATTTTCAAAGATAGCTATGTAGAGAAGGGATAGATGTTATGGTGAAAATACTTGTAGCAGATTATGATAATACTTTTTATACTGATGAAAATCAGTTAAATAAAAACATTGAGTGCATCAGAGAATTTCAGAAGAATGGCAATTTATTTGTAATTTCAACATCTCGCAGTTGGAAATCTATGAAAAAAGAAATTGATACATATGATATTCCATTTGATTATTTGTGCTGCAATACTGGCGGAAGTATTTTTGACCATGATGGAGATTTGCTATACATGGGAAATGTTGATGATAATATATTAAATAGAACTGAAAATATATTATCTAAATATTATGATGAAGATTATTCTGTTACAAGATATGGAATATATAAAGAATATGATGAGAAAATTGATAAATTATTAGGGTATAAAATTAAAGGAGATAAGACAAAACTTGAAAAGTTAAAAGAGGTTTTGGAAAATGATTTAAATGATGATTTTCAGGTTGTTCTTAAAAATGAAAAGGATTATAGTAAATTATTTCTTAATTATAAATTAAATACTAAAGAAAATGGCATTGAAAGATTAGTTGGTTTTCTACCTAAAAATGATTATAAGATAATTACGGTAGGAGATGATGACGTAGATTTTAATATGATTAAAAAATATGATGGCTACAGGATGGAGAATAGCTCTGAATTGTTAAACGAAAATATAGATAAGAAGGTTAGTTCAGTATTTGAATTAGTTGAATTAAATTTGTGCTAATTTGATATAAAATAATTTAATCGATATATAATTGTGAAATGGAGAATGTATTATTTAAAATGATAATAATTCTCTATTTTATAGTTTCAAAGCTTCTTTTTTAGACTTTTTATTTAATTTAGATTTTGAATATGGTTTTATTTCATCTGTTCTATATAATAAATAATCAACACTTGTATTATAAAAATCTGCTAATTTAGATAATAACTCTAATGGTATGCTTCTTTTATTTAGTTCGTAATAAGAATATGCCACTTGAGAAATGTTGAGTAAGTGACTTAATTCTTTCTGAGTTAAATCATTGTCTTCTCTTAAATTTCTTATACGTGTTTTCATATGTTGAACTTCCTTTCATATAAGTTTAAAAAATTTTTAATATTTTACGAGTAGGTTAACTCATAGAAAATTATAAAAAATTTAAAACAAAATGTTGATTTTTAAAACAATTTGTTATAAGATAAAATCATACTAAAGAAAAGGGAGGTATTTTTATATGAAAATTAAAAAATCATTTACATTATTATATAAATATTAAAGATTTTGAACATCTAAATATTTGAATATAATGTTTTTAATTGGAAATAATAGAAATAATATCATGAAATACGGAGGAAATTAGAAGATGAGAAACAGAAAAATGAAAAGTAAAAAA
Source organism: uncultured Clostridia bacterium (assembly GCA_944393365.1). GTDB lineage: Bacteria > Bacillota > Clostridia > TANB77 > CAG-508 > CAG-269. Next base: position 122 of record CALXZZ010000044.1, on the reverse strand, counting down.
TCTAGAATTAATGCAAAGGGAATTACTCTTATTGCACTTGTCATTACAATAGTACTAAATAGCTCGTACCTCGCTATGGACCGAATAAATAAAATTGAAAAAATATAAAACCTCATGTATAA
>CALXZZ010000043.1 GCA_944393365.1 uncultured Clostridia bacterium | reverse complement strand
TGCTTTTAATTTTTTATATTCTTTACTTAAATTTTCAACTTCTATTATATTATTCATTACTGTTTCCTCCCATTTTTTTCTTAATATTTTAATTCATCAAGAAGTCCAATATATTCATTCCTGCTGTTGTTTCTTCTTTATACAATTCTGTATATCCACATTTAGTACAACTTATTGTGATAAATTTTTTATTTTGAACATTAAAAACTTTTGAAAAATTACCACCAGTAGCCTGTAATTGGTCTTTTTCAAATTCTTCATTTCCACACTTAACGCACTTCCAACTTGACATATATAAATTCTCCTTTCTTCTATAATTCAAATATATTAGCTTTTAACATTAGGTTTCTAATTTTAGTTTTATCCGTAAATGGTATCTCCCATACACTTCCACTTATTGACCTTTTTATTTTATATTCTTTTGTAGGTTCTCCTAACACTTTATTTAATTTTCTTTGTAAATCAACCTTATTTGTATAAACTGATATAACTTGCTCTTTGTATAAGACATTTATATTTGTTTCAGTTTCAAATTGATTTGCTTCTTTATATATTTTCTTATTCATAACATTCTTCACTCCTCGTTGATAATTTATCTTTTGTGAATGTTATTTTACATTACTTTATTTTGAAATAATTACTTCGTCAATATCATTTTCGCTAATTTCTGTTATTTTCTTTCTTTTTCCATCATGATTTACTATTTCTACTTTATAGGAATCTTTATTAATTCCAATTATTGTAGCTAAATATCCGTTTGTTAATTTAACTACTTCAAATATTTTTCTATTCATAAAACACCTCTATATTAATAAATTGTGTTTAATTGCATACTCTATCAATTTTTTGGATTATATCATAAAACTCTTCATTAGCTTTCTGTAAATCTCCATTTTTTGAACTCTTGCTAAATATCTCATCTATTATATTACTTTTTATAACTTTCAGTTCATCCTTAGTATAAGGCTTATTCTCAATTTTTGTAGCTTTTGAAATTAATTCTATTTCCTTTTTGTTAAATATGTTATCTAATCCCATTGTATATTTCCTTTCTATTATTATTTTATTGCTATCATTAGTTCATTTGGCTCTACTATTTTATCTTCATTCTTATATGTATATTTAGCATTTGTAAAATAAACATTATAATCTTTGTTTTCAAAATAATCTCTATTTATTCTTAAAAACTCGTCAACTTCTTTTTCCGATAAATTATGTTCCACTCTTAATTCAAAAAAAGTATATCTTATAAATTCTTTGTTTTCAGCTATTTTCTTGTCAATATAATCAGTTACAAACTGCATCGTCATTTTTCTTCTTCCTCCATGTTGCATTATAACATATAATTTTAAAAATTGCACAAAAAAAGCCAAAGTAATTTTAAAAAACTACTCTGGCTTTGAATCAATTACTATTAAATTATTTTAAAATCCTGTTCTTGGAAGTTTTTTAATTTCTAATTTTTTACCATAAGAAATTGTAGGCCATTCTGCTTTATCTTCTAATTCATGTTCTTTATAATTTCCTGTTAGACTTGTATAATTTACCCATCTATCATCTGGCTCAACTGTTGGCAATACTTTTGCAAATATAAATGGTTTTTCTACTGCTTCAAATCCAGGCATTACAGTTTCAAACTCTACCTTAAAGTCTGTAATATATTCATTTTCTGCTAATTCAACAGTAGTAAAGTCTATATAGTTATTCTTTTGAGTATTATATGTTCCATATTCTATATAATCTTCTGATTTATTTGTTTTGTATTTTACTACATAATCTAAATCTTCATTATATGTTCCTGTGAATAACTTTGTAATTCTAACATATTCATAAGGTAAATTGTCTGTCCATGTGAAATTATCTAATGGTACATTAGAAGTATTTTTTAAACTATTAAAACTATATTTAATTTCATCATTTGGTTGTGCTTGTTCTACACCATTTTTGTCTATATCTAAACCAATATCTACACTTGTATTTTCAATAGTAATTGGTATAGTTTTCATGTGTTCTCTAATTTCTATATCATACTTTTCAGTATTTAATAAATAATTATCTGATCCACTATTTACTTCTTTTATATAGTAATTACCATATTCTAATAATTTACTTGTTCCAATACCGTCTTTTATTGTTATAGTATCTACAAGTTCGTCTTTTTCATTATAAATTTCAAATACTGCACCATCTAATTTTGTGCCTTTCTTTTCTCCTGTTAGTTCATTATCATCTGCAGATATTTTTGTAATTTCTATTTTTCCTTTGATTTTTTCATTTTCAAATGTTAAATCTGTTATTTGGTCTTGTTCTAAAACAACTGTCTGAGGTTCTTCTGTTAATACATAGTTTTCCAAAGTCTTTGTTTCTTGAACTGTATATGTTTGGTCTATTGGTAATCTCTCACTTACTGCCTCTCCGTTTTTGTCTGTTACTAATGTTCCTACTTCATTTCCAGATTCATCATATATTTTAAATTCTACACCTTCAAGTCTAACCTCGTTGTTATCTTCATCAATTTTAATTACTTTAATCTGACCTTTTTTCTTTTCATTTGTAAAAGTCAAATCTGTTATTTGGTCCTCTTCTAATATAACTGTTTGAGGTTCTTCTGTTAATACATAGTTTTCCAAAGTCTTTGTTTCTTGAACTGTATATTCTTGATCTATTGGTAATCTCTTGCTCACTGCCTCTCCGTTTTTATCTGTTACTAATGTTCCTACTTCATTACCAGATTCATCATATATTTTAAATTCTACACCTTCAAGTCTAACTTCATTATTATCTTCATCAATTTTAATTACTTTAATCTGACCTTTTTTCTTTTCATTTTGGAATACTACATCTACTATTTCGTTTGCTTCTAATTCAATAGTTTGTGGTTCTTCTGTTAATTTATAATTTTCTAATGTTTCTACTTCTTGTAATGTTAATTTTTCAAAATCCCTTACTGCATACCTTGATGTTACTGCTTCTCCTTCATCATTTGTAATTATTGTTTCTAATACATTATTATTTTCGTCTAATACATTGAATTTTACACCTTTTAGTTTTATTTCATTATTATCTTGGTCTACTTTTATTACTCTTATTTGACCTTTCTTTAATTCGTTTTCTATTACGGATTCTTTTGTTTTATCCCATTCTACTTTTATTTCAGTATCTCCTGCTAGGTTGTACCACTTATTTGTAGTCTTTTCAATCCATTTATAGTCGCCAGTCCTTAAATTTTCCACATATATTTCTCCATTTACATCAGTAGTATATGTACCTATAACTTTTTGGAACTCTTCACTATAAAGGTCAAATTCTACATTTCCTAGTGCCACTTTATTATTGTCTTTATCTACTTTATATACTTTAAGGTTACCTTTTTTATGTTCATTTTCTAATTCTACTTCTGTTACTTTGTTATAAGTTGCTCTAATATCAATACTTTCTTGTGATATTATGTAGTCATCATTACTTTTTACTTCTTTTAATACATAATTTCCTTGATATAATTCATAAAATGTTAAATTTCCTTCACTATCTGTTGTTCCTCTACCAATAACTGTTCCATCTTCTTTTGTTAGTTCATAAACTGTATCTTCTATCGCTTCATTAGTTTCTGAATCTACTTTATGAATTTTTATACTAGCTGTATTTGCTTTTAGTGTAAGATTACTTGTTGCACTTGTTAAGGAAATTGGATCACCTGTTATTGCATAGTCTTGTAAAGATGGATTATAACTTGTCGCATAAAATACAGCATAAGATTTAGAATTTACATCTACCCTTATTACTCCATTAATATCTTGTGTTTCTACTGTATTTTTAGGGATTCTAACTTGGAATGTTTCACCTGTTCCAAAAGAATTTTGTCCTCCACCTGCTGTATTTGTTAATAGTGTTCCTTCTGGGAAGTTTGCTATTGCAACATTATAACCATTAATATCAACATTTGAACTTACAGTATAATTTTGAATATAGTAATCCCCTTCTAATACCATATTTCCTGATTTATCAATATTTGCTACTGGTGTTCTATATGTTGATGTTCCATTTTGTCCTTCATTTACTAATCTGTGAATTAAATCTACTATTTGTTGTCCTGTTGAGTCTGTTGCATAAAAACTATTTACATCACTTTGACCTAATGCACAATATACTGCCATTTTTGTAGCTTGATAAGCATATCTCCAATCACTTACCCCTAAACTTTCTGGAGAATTATATGGATAACCTGCTACAACTGTTCTCCATACTCTATTGTAAGTTTCTTGATCACTCAAAATTTCTGTTAGTGTTACATCATATCCTTCTGTTTCTTCTACTCCTGGTCTGTCAACATTTAAACAGTATGCTGGATAAAAGTTTCCATTTTCATAATAACCTGCTAAATGTGTTATAATGTAATTTCCACCTAAACTCGAACTTCTTAAATGATAGGGTACTGTACCAATACTCGTTAATCCTATCGAATCTCCAATATTGGCTGCTAAACTTGCCCCTGTTGGTAAAATACTTGTCATTATAACTATTGTCAATAAAATTGTTGCTAAAATTTTACTTTTTGACTTTGTCATTTTTTACATACCTCCTTCAAATTAAAAATAAGTACAAAAAAAGAACTAGCTTGAAAGGGGAAAATCTGCTAGTTCCTTTTCATACTTATATTTTTTGATATTAGAATTGTATCATCTTGAATTGTAAACGTCAATGAATGTTTTTTGAAGCATTTTTGAAAGTTTACTGTACTTTTATATATGACCTATATTGAAATATGGTTTCATCACCATTTGCTGTTATGTGGTATTCAGCCTCTGCATAATAATATATAGTAAAATATTCACTATTATAAACTTTATTTTCTACATTTGTTTTATTTGCTGTAAAACTTTGTGTACTTCCTACAATAGAACTACTTGGTACTACTTTAACATTGGTATATCCAAACTCTTTTATACAAGTATCTATTAAGTTTCTTAGTTTAGTCATTTCACTATCACTTTTCATATATGCTTTGTATCCACCATTAAGAGCACTTTCATATCTACTATATTTTGAAAGGTCAACTTTTTTAACTTCTTCTACAGGTTCTTCCTGCTTCGTTTCTTCTTCTGTTGTTTCTTGTGGTTTATTATTACCACTACTTGTGCTACTTTGATTATTTGTCTTTGGTGTTTCTACATTTGTTTTTTCATTTGTATTCTTATTGGTAACTTTTGTATTACTTTCTTCTTTTGTTTCTTGTGCTACCTGAGTAGTTTCTTCTTTTGTTTCTATAACTTCATTTTCATTTGTTATTTCTTCATTATTATCTTCTGTATTTTCTAAAACTTCTTCATTGGTTACTAAATTTTCATCTTTTGTTTCTTCTGTTTCTTCTTCTGTACTTATGTTATTATCTAAGGTTGCTACCTCTTTAGTTTTGCTTTGGACTTGTATATAAACGATTACACTTATTATAATTATCAAAATTATTGTTAATATAGATATTATTAAGATTTTCCTTTTCATAAGATCATCTCCTTCTATCTATATTATACCGTGTAATCAGCTATACGTCCACCTTTTTTAAAATTTTTATGTAAGCAAAAAACTATATTGCTTCTTCTTCCTCTTGTTCTTGCAAATCATCTTTTGCTTTTGACTTTACGGATTTTTTAGTTTTTTTTTGATTTTCATTTTCTTCTTTAGCCTTTTCCTTTTCTTCTAATTTTTCATAATATGAATCTAAAACAACTTGTGAAATTTGTTCTCTTGTTTCCTTATTAGTAGGATAACAAGCATCTTTATATTTCTTTTCTTGTGTTTCTTTATCATAATATGATCTTTGTGGTAATTGCACATATAATTTATCCTCTTTGCTTCTTTTTACGGTTACACCTTCAATATTAAAGCAATCATCAATACATATTGTTGCAATTCCTTTAGTAATGTTATTATTATCATTTGTTAAATTAATATGTTTTACATTAATATCCATATTAGGTTGTCCTCCTTCCTTTAAAATTAAATCTATATAAATTTATTACATAGCTTCCTCATCTTCTTCTGAATGTACTTCATCAAGTATTTTCATACAGCCTACTCCTAAATATATTAAGCAATCTAATATTTTACCTTTTTCTTCTAATACTGTTTCTAATGTATTTCTTGTTTGTTCCTTTTCTTCATTATTTAAGAGTTTCAAACAATCTATTATTTGTTTAATCATTACCTCATATTTTTTTCCATCTTTTTTTATAATGTAAATATTCATTAAATCAATATTTTCTTTCTCTATTAAATCATCTAACCATTTGTCAAAGTTATTATTCATATTCTTCTTCCTCATCTTCAAAGTTTTCCCTATTTTCTTGTCTTTCTTCAAACTTAGTAATTTCATAATCTTTTCCCATCCTATCTTTCAATATATATGCTAATTTATAATCTAATAAACACTCTTTATTTGGTTCTTCATAGGCTCTATAAGAATGTCCTCGATTGGTCTCTTTAATATATTCTATTGTTCTTCCAAATTTATCTTTCAAATAATATTGTCCTTTTATTTCTTCTTTTATTGAATTTTTAAATAATTCAAATTCTGTTTTATATAAATTACTTAATACTTGATTTTTGATTTCATTTACTAACTTTCTATTATCCTGTTCAAATCTTCTGCGTTTTTCAAAATCATTTACATCAACATATTTAGATAATTCTTTATTATATAATTCATATCTTTTATCAAATTTTTCTCCATATTCGTCTATGTTTTTTTCTCTATAATAATTTCTTAGTTTTAATAAAGCATATTCAAATGGTATTGTGTGTTTATTTAATTGAGAAATTTGAATATTACCATCTATCATGCTTAACATTAAATTCAATAGCTTATCTTCAAAATTTAAAGCTCCACTCCTTGTATATTCACTTTTATAATAGTGCAGAGGTCTATCATTATTAGTTGCTGATGTAATAAATATTTGATTTGTTTTTGGTTTCAATATAATATTTTTACATTTTTCATAACTCATTCTAATTCACCTATTCCATTTCTTCTTGTTCTTCCTCTGTATCTTCTAAATATTTTTTGTAATAATCCATGTGTTCCGTATTCTCCATATAATTATGATTTTTAGCACCATAATCTGCTAAAAACTTTATACAATCATTATAATTATTGGTTTTAAATAATGGTTCTTTTTCTACACTTATTTCACTATTTGTAAAATGTTCTAATATATATTTATCATAAACATATCCACTTCTTCTTAAAGCTCTATTTATTGTATGTTTTGTTATCCTATCCCACTCTCTATCTAATGTTGAACATTGTCCATAAATATTAAAAGTATCGATTCTACTTCTTTTTCCTACAGTATCTATTGTTAATAAGTGTTGACCTATCAAAAAATCATATATGTAATATCTGTATTCATTTTCTATCATTTTTCCACTCCTGTTACACATAATCTTAAATTTCTTTGGTTTTCTACGCATGTTATAAGTGTTATTCTGTTATCTTCTGTTGGATTTAAAACTGTTAGGTCTGTTTCTTCTATCTTTTTAATTTCACTAATTTCATATTTTTTGGTTTCATACTTTGTTATATACTCTATTTCCATTCCTTCTTTTGCATCTTTTAAGTTTTCAAAAAATGCTGCTTTGCTACCTCTGTTATGAGAACACAAGCAAACATTTCCTTCTAAATAACTTGTATCCTCAAAATGTCCTACATATTTTCCTATTGTTTTATTATCTGTTCCGTCTGCTATTGGTGCTTTTTCTATTCCTAAATCTTTTATAGTTATATAACCTATAATATTTTCATCATTAGGATCAAGAGAAAGTGTTTCTTGTACTTGTTCCTCTATTGTTTTATTTTCTTCTGTATTAGAATCTTTTTCATTCTGTGGACTTGGCTTAAATATTAAAGCAAGTATTAATAAAATCACTATAACAATTATTCCAATTCCATATTTTAAAATTTTCTTTACCATTTTTCGCCTCCATAAAAAATAAGCGACAATTAGCTTTTTTATAACTAATTATCGCCTGTTCATATTTTTTGATACTAAAATATTATCACTTATATTTTTATACGTCAATGAATGTTTTTTGAAACATTTTTGAAATTATATCTCTTCTTGTTCTTCTTCTTCAAAAAAATCATTATATTTTTTTAGTTGTTTTTCATTCAAATAATATTGTGGGTAGTCTGAAATGCCTACTTCTTTTGCCTTTATTTCTATGCCAGATTCATTACTTATTTCATCTAATAGCTTATCTATTTTTATTTCTACTATAGAACGTAGCATTTCTTTTTTATGATAAATTGGAATATCGACATTATATGTCCTACAACATAACTCTACTCTTATTTTATTATCATCGTCATCATCTTCTTCAAAATAATATGCATCAAATATTTCATTTGTTTCACTATTAAGTTTATTTAAAAATTCTTCAACATTTCTATCTATAGTTTTTGATTTATCATAATCAATATAAATATCATAAAAAATTACCCATGTAGGTATTGTTACTATATCCTCTAAATTACCTAAATTAATATTTTCATTATTATTTACATTTTTTTCTACTGTAAGAATTTCATTTTCTGTTTCTCTTACGAATTGAGGAGTATGTTCTAACCATTTTTCTTTCAAGTTATATTTATCTATTAGAGTTTTTCTTATATTATATGTTAATTCGTATGCTGGTTCTTTACACTCTCTAACTTGTAAAATCTTGTTTTCTAACATGTTAGAAATTAATTTTTCTTTATTAGTTCCTTTAAATATATCTCTTATTAAAATCGAATCTTTTGGAAAACTTCCACTATATAAGTATCCATTTTTTATATATTCATTTTTAAAAAGATGATATAACTCTATTTGTTCTCTTTTAAATTTCATTTGAATCCTATCCTTTATAATTTTATTTCATAATAATTATTCCATAATATAATGTCTTTTTTCTTAGTTCCAAGTATTATGCTTATCGTTCTTCCTTTTAACTTATTAAATGCCATTTTATTTATTTTAATAGCATATATATTTTCTTTGCTTTTATTTTTGCAATTTGAAATATCTATCAAAACATTTTTATCATTTATTTTTTCTCTTTTTATTAATTTGAAACCTTTGCTTGTCTTACTATAAACATAGGTGTTTTTTATATTAAATAATCCTATCAAAAGAATTGCTAATCCTAAACCTGATATAATTAATACTGGTACAATGATATTATTATCTTCCTTTTCTTCTTGTAATTCTTCTACTTTATTTTCGTATGTTACTGTATAATCATAAATCGTATTTATTTTTTCTATTGTGCCAGAATATGTTACAGTAACTTTATATGTATTTGGATTTGCTATTGTTCTTACAGTCTGATAAATTTTTGTTCCTTTATATGTTTTTGGTATAATTTCTCCATCAATAGTTTCTGTGCTATCTGCTTCCCAATTTACCTTTATTAAATAATATATTGTATTATCTAATGTGATTTCTTTTTCTATATTAATTAAATCATTATCTGAATAATTTGTAAAATCTAATACTTTTTCGTCTATTTCTTGATATGATCCATTATTTATAGTTTCTATTTTAATGTCTGATATAGTTAATTCACCTTGATATTCTCCATCATTATAACTTTGTTTTTCTCCAAACTGCTGAGTTATATAATCTCTATCTTGATTAGTAAGTTCTTTTGTTTCTATTATTTCTTTTACTCTGTAATTATCTTCTGATATTTCTTTATCTAAATTTTTTATTTTCATATTTTCTGTTTCTGTATTATATATCTCATTTAAAAACTCTTTTTCTGCGTTTTGAGTAGTTTGAAATTCTTTTGTAATTATCTCATTATTTGTACTAGCAAAACATTTTGCATTACAACAAATTATAAAAAATATTATTGGTATAATTAAGTATTTCTTTTTCATATTTAATAAACCTCCTCTTCCTCTGATTCTGTCTTTTCATTTATTCTTTCATTCATAGTTTCGTCATTTATCATTAATATTTTAGGATTATCAAATAATTGGTTATAATCTATAAATTCTTTTTTTCCTAAAATTTCTTTATTTGTAACTAATGTTCCTGCGAAATCAACCCATACACCTTTTTCAATCATTTTGCCATTTTCATTTTCACAATATTCATAATAAAATAAATCTGGATTTTTTTGCTTCTTAGGTATTTTTTCATCTACTTCTTTATATCTTACTGCTTCTTTTTGATTCTTACTATTATTTTCAATTAGCTTAGTATTTTGAATAAATTGTTGAATATTATTTTTATCATCTGTTTTTATTAGTAATTGCTCTTCTGTGTCAAAAATTATAGTTGTTTCCTTATTCTTTGTTTCAATACTTTCAATATTTTTTAATTTTAATTCATCGCATATCTTCTTATATATTTCGTTTATATGTTTATCTTCATTTATTTCATTTTTATATTCTATATCTGATTTATTTTTGTTACTTCTGACTATTTTTTCTACTTTATAATTATTTATTCTTTCCATTAATTCGTTACATTTTTCTTTTACTTCTTCAGTATTGTTTTCTGCTATTTTTAATAATTCTTCTATAGTTATTTTCATATTATAATCAGAAAAATAACCCATTCTATCTATTGCATCTTTTTTATTATTATACATTTCCTTAAAATATTTATTATCATAAGTAAAAATAAAATCTACAATTTCTTTAACTAATTTTTCTTTATTTTTCTCTAAGTTTATTTCATTTGGTATTTCATTATATGGAATATACACCCCTTCATAAAATTCTGGTCTAAATTCAGTATAATCTATGTTTAATGGTTCTTTTGTAATTTCCAAATCTTGAACTTCATTAATATATTTTCCTACCAAATTTTCATTATTACTCCAATAATCTCCTCCACCCATTCCATTTCCTAATGCTAATAATAGTGAAATTGGTGCAATTTTTACTTGAACATAATTATTTTTTTCTTTATATAGCCAAGCTAGAGGGCAATGATCTAAATTTATAAATTCTTTTCTTTTGTGATTATAAATATACTTATATTCTTCATCTTTAATATTTTCTAATTTAATTTCTTGATAATTTTTATCTGCAAAATGGTATATTGTTATTGGATAACCACCATCTTCTCTATCATATATATCTAATTCTTTTTCAATTTTTTCTAATAAATCATAATCATAATCTTTTTCATTATTATCTCTGTCAATTCTATCTCCACTTAAAGCATAATCTCCAACTACAAAAACCCTATCGCCTTTCCATTCATTTGCTAATTTTTTCATTATATTTAAAACCAATGGATTTCTGTTATAAGACCATTCCATAAGTTTTATTCCACCATCTGAATACATATATTCTTTTTTGTCTATATTAACCACTTTATAATATTGTCCCATTTTTCTACATCTCCTCTTCTGTTTCTTCGCTTTTCGCTTCTTCTGTTGTTTGTCCGTTCTAAAATTAATTTTGAACTATCTATTTTTAGTTCTTCTTTTCCATATTTCAAACTTTCGAGCTGATCTACTTTATATTGAAAATCATTAAATCTTTCTCCTTCAATAATTTTCTGTTCATATAGACTTGAAATATATATACTACCATCAAAATAAATATTTAATATATTGCTTAATGTTGAGCCTGTTTTAAATATCGTCCCATTCTTTAACTTAACTGTTATACTTTGCTTGTCTTTTATAAATTCATTGATTTTCGCAATTTCATTATAAAAATCTGAGCATATACCCTGTTTATATTTTTCGTAAGATATAATATGTTTTATTTCATTCTGATAGTAAATTTCTCTTAAAATTTCTCTATCTGTACTTAATAATTTGTCATTTATCAAATCATATTTGATGTTTGTATTTTCTACAGATATTATTCCTTTATCTATTTCTGTAATATCCAAGCCTAAATTTTTTGTTCTATACTCATCATTTCTTAAGTTTTTCCCAAACAAATCTGCTTCTTCTATTGTTTTATAAATTTTAACAAGTGTTATTTCTCCTGTTTTTGTATCTATGTTTTCTTTTATATCGTAATCCAAAACCAAATCGTCTTTGTCTATATTTTGTTCAAATACATCATTAAATTCTTTATCTAATGTTTCTTTAATTTTTTCTTTTATCCTTTGTTCTAAATCTATGATTTCATAATCTGACTTTTCTATCTCTTTAACTAAATCACTTGATTCTATTTCCTCACTTTTCAGACAAAATATTTTATCTTCTATTCCTTTTATTAGTAGCCATCTGGTTTCTAATTCACTTTTATACTTCACTTTAAAATCTGGGCATCTCCCTATTAAAATAACTTTATCTAAATTAATTGTTATTCCAAAGTTCATTCTTCTTCCTCTTCTTCATTCTCCATTTCATATTCTTCTTTATGTGTAATTCCATCTCCATTTGAATAAATCTTTCCTCTAAACTCATTACACTCTCCTATATATTCCCATTCAATCTTACTATTTGGATATTTTTCAAATAATTTTTCTATAACATTTATTGGTTCAGACCAAGCTGTCAAAAAAATTAATTTTCCTTCTTCTGGTGTTCCTTCTTTATATATAGCATCCCATTTTGTTCCCCAATTTTGGCAGGACCAATCATACCAAGTTGCACATCCATATTTTGAAATATTATTTAAGCATAATTCACCAAATTCTTCTAAGGTTTTTATTCCTAATTTCTTTTCTGTTTCTTCTGGAATATACCTATTTACTGCTCTTTCAATTTCTTTCATTTTTTCCACAGTAATATTTCGCATATATCTATTCCATAAGTCCCCATAATAATCATCTTTTGTTCCTTTTAATAAATTTTTTACTTGTAAAAATTCTTCTGATTCTTTTTTACTTATTACAAATGCTATTGCATTTTCTGTTACTGTTCCTTCTGTTATATTTAACTCTTTTGGCATAGGTATTAATTTTTGAAAAGTAACTCTTTCATTATCAAAAATTTCTTCCAACACTTCTTTTGGTGCTTTTACTATATTAGTACATAAATTTGGCATTTTTTCACTCCTTTTCTGAGCATATAAAAAAAGCCAGCTTTTAAACTGACTTTTGCTCACAATTTTTATATTAAGATTTTATAACCTTATTTTTTATATGTCAATGAACGTTTTTTGAA
>CALXZZ010000042.1 GCA_944393365.1 uncultured Clostridia bacterium | reverse complement strand
CAGTTCATGATATTAAAGTTATCGAAAGCCAAAATGGATTATTTATAGCTATGCCAAGTAGAAAAACTCCAAATGGAGAATTTAAAGATATAGCTCATCCAATCAATGCTGAGACAAGAGAAAAAATTCAAAAAGCTATTTTAGAAGCTTATGAAGCACCAGAAGCTGAAGAAAAATCAGAAGAATCAGCAGAATAATTATATAGGGAAAATCAAAGATTTTACGTATATAGTAATTAAAGGCACTTAAAAAGTGCTTTTTTCTTGCAAAAAAACTTATAAACTTGCCAAAAATCAAAAAAAAGGTTAAAATATATAATAGTGAAATAATTTATGATAAAAGTCAAGGAGAAAGCAAAATGTATATAATTGTAGGATTAGGAAATCCAGAACCAGAATATTCAAATACAAGGCACAATATGGGATTTGATACAATTAATAAAATAGCAAAAAAATATAATATAGAATTTTCAAAAACAAAGTTCAAAGGAATATATGGAACAGGTACAATAGAAGGAGAAAAAGTTATTTTATTAAAACCACAAACATTTATGAATTTAAGTGGAGAAAGTATAAAAGAAATAATAGATTTTTATAAACTAAATACAGATAACTTAATTATAATATATGATGATATAGATATTGAACCAGGAATTATCAAACTAAGAAAAACTGGAGGACCAGGAACTCATAATGGAATGAAATCAGTAATAAAAGAAATAGGAACTGAAAAATTTCCAAGAGTTAGAGTAGGAATTGGAAAGCCTGAGCATAAAGGAGATTTAATTAATTACGTAATAGGAAAAATTTCGGAAGAAAACAGAATAATACTAGATAAAAGCACTGATTTAGCAAGGGATGCAGTTATAGAAATAATCAAAAACGGAATGGACAAAGCAATGAATTTGTTCAATTAGGGACGTGCCAAATCGTTTCATTTTGAAACAAAAGGGACAGACCTAAAAGTTGTTCAATTTGACATGTTACCAAAGGAGGAAAAAATTTAATGACAGAAATTATAATACAAAAACAAAAAGAAAAAACAATAATAGCTTTAATAGGAAACGGAAAATTAATCGAATACTATGAAGATAATTCACAAGATAATAATAGAAAAGAAGGAAATATATATATAGGGATTGTTAAAGATATCATAAAAGGAATGCAGGCAGCATTTGTAGATATAGGAAGTGACAAAAATAGTTTTATCCATTTAAAAGATGTAATGAAAAAAATAGATGAAACAAAAGAAAAATTAGACAACAATATAGATATAACAAAAATACTACAACCTAATATGAAAATTTTAGTTCAAGTAAAAAAAGATAGTACTGATCAAAAAGGTGCTAGAGTATCAACACATATAAATTTACCAGGAAAGTATATTGCATTAATGCCAAATACAGATATAATTACAGTTTCACAAAAAATAGAAGATAAAGAAGAGCAAAAACGATTAATAAAATTAGTTAAAGAAAACTTAAGCGAAGGAAATGGTGCAGTAATAAGAACATCAGCAGAAGGAAAAAAAGATGAAATTATAAAAGATATAAAAAAAGTAGAAGAAAAATGGGAAAATATAATAAAAACATCAGTAGATCCAGAATTACATGAACCTAAATTACTATATGAAAGCGAGAGTTTAGTAGAAAAAATGCTATTAGACTTAACTGATGAGAAAATAGATAAAGTAATTGTAAATACACAAGAAGATTTAAAAAAATTAGAAAAATATAAGAAAGAAAACAATGAATATAAAAATACAGAAATAGAACTAGACAAATCAAATGACATCTTTGAAAAATATAATTTAGAAAAACAAATAGAAAAAATGCAAAACAGAAAAATATGGCTAAAATGTGGAGGATTTATAACAATCGATAAGACAGAAGCACTAACTGCTGTTGATGTAAATACAGGAAAATACACAGGAACAAAAAATTTAGAACAAACCATATATAAGGTAAATGAAGAAGCGACAATACAAATAGCAAAACAATTAAGACTAAGGGATATAGGCGGAATAGTAATAATAGACTATATTGATATGAAAGATCAAAAAAACAGAGAAAAAATTGAAAATTTACTAAAAGAAGAAGTAAAAAAAGATAGAAGCAAAGTACAAATAGAAGGATTTACAAAATTAGATTTGATGGAGTTGACTAGAAAGCACATAATATCACATTAATCCCTCTTCTTCAAAGAAAGGTTGAAAATAATGAATGTTGGATTTATATCTTTAGGATGTAGCAAAAATTTAATAGATACTGAAGCAACAATAGGAATGTTCAAAAAGCATAACTTTAAAATTGTAAATAATGAAGAAAAAGCAGATATTTTAGTAATTAATACCTGTGGTTTTATTGAATCTGCAAAAGAGGAAGCAATTAATACAATATTAGAAATGGCAGAATACAAAAACAGAAATTGCAAATATTTAATAGTAATGGGATGTTTAGTGCAAAGATATTATAATGAACTTGTAAAAGCATTACCAGAAGTAGATTTATTCATAAAAATCGAAGATTATGATACATTGTGGGAGCAAATCGAAGATTTAATAAAAAGAGACATTGTAGTAAAAAAGAAAAAAAGTAGTAAAAAAATAACAGAAATTCCTAAAATGCCAATGCTTGCACAAGAACAATTTTTAGAAAGAACTATCACAACTGGACAAGACTATGCATATCTAAAAATCGGGGAAGGATGTAGCAATAAATGTACATATTGTGCGATTCCATATATAAGAGGACCATTTGTAAGTAGAAAAAAAGAAGATATTATAGAAGAAGCAAAAATGCTTGCAAAAAAAGGAATAAAAGAATTAATAATTATAGCACAAGATACAACTAAATATGGAATTGATATATATGGAGAAAGTAAATTAGCAGAACTATTGCAAGAATTATGCAAAATTAAAGAATTAAAATGGATACGTTTCCTATATTCTTATCCAGAAGGAATAACAGATGAATTAATAGAAACCGTTGCCAGAAATGAAAAAATAGCAAAATATTTTGACATACCAATTCAACATTCTAGTGACACAATATTGAAAAAAATGAACAGAAAAACAAACAAAAAGCAAATAAAAGAAATAATAAGTAAAATAAGAAATAAAATTCCAGATGCAATAATAAGGACAAGCTTAATTGTAGGCTTTCCAAGCGAAACAGAAGAAGACTTTAAAGATTTATTAGAATTTGTAAAAGAAACAAAATTTGATAGATTAGGAACATTTATGTATTCAAAAGAGGACGGAACGCCAGCAGCAAGACTTCCAGAACAAATACACGGAAATACTAAAAAAGCAAGATATAACAGGATAATGAAAGAACAACAAAAAATTGCGGCAGAAAAAATGAAAGAAAAAATAGGAAAAGAATGTGAAGTATTAGTTGAAAACATATCATTTGATGGAAAATACTTAATTGGAAGAACCATGCAAGATGCACCAGATATTGATGGATTAGTATATATAAAATGTGAAGAAGAAAACCCTATTAAATACTTACATCAATTTATAAAATGCAAAATTGTTGATTCTAAAGATTATGATTTGGTGGCATGTCCCCAAAGGAGGAAAAAATGAAAATTAATTTAGATGGAAAAAATATTGAAATAACTGTAGTTCAAAATCCACAAAATAAATTTGAGTATGAATATTATATTGGTAATGTTCAGATAGGTGAATTAAATACAAATATAATGAAATATGGAAATATTATCATGAGAGAAGATTCATACATAATAGCAGCACTTCAAAAATTAGGTGTAATGGAACAAGAAAAATCAGAGAAACAAAACACATTAGAAAATGAGTTAAGTGCACAAATTAAAGACAAAATAGATGGATTAAGCAGAGAAGAAATTGAAAATGCATCAAAGGAAACAAGAGAAATTGATAAATATATAGATGAAATAGGAATAGAAAGAAGTCATATTAGAGATGTAAGAATTTTAGAAATGGATAATGAAAAACCTAAAGAGAGAAAATCAGACCAAAGACAAAAAGAAAAAGTTAGCACCATAGAAGAAAAAGCGAAGGAAAATAATATAACTACAACTAAAAATACAAATATATTGCAAGAAATAGAACTAAGTGAAAGAGCAAATGATATGCATGATATCCGCAAATGGCTAGGCGGAAAAATCCCACAAAATATTACAAAAATTGGAGTTATTTATTCTGAACAAATAAATAAAATGAAAGATGAAAATGGCAAAAGTTATGATAGAAATTCTACAAGATATTCTTTAGTTGCAATAAGCAAAGACGGAAAAGTTAAGCCATTGCAAAAATATATACCAGAATTGCAACAAAGATTAGCGTCAGGAGATAATCCAGTACCAGAAAAATATCAAGTTAGAGATGATGGAACAGTAGAAAAAGATAGTATTTTAAGTGAATATGAAATTGGAAATAAAGTTATACAATTAGACAACAAAGAAATGGGAAGAGTTGAAATGAATATAGGAGAAGAAGCAAGAGATTCTACTGAAACAATGGGAGTTCAAGTAAGAGATAGCAATACACCTGAAGTACCAGGTACTCCACAAAGAGCTGTAATTGGAGGAGTATATAGAAAAAATGGAGAAGATACAGTAAAAGAAAATCTTAAAGAAATAAAACCTCATTTTGAAGAACATGATGACTGCACAAAAGCAACTGAAAAAGATATAGATGGAGACCCTTCAACAAAATCAGAACATGTAATGGATATGGAAGATGCATATATAAAAGTATGTGCCAGAGAAATCTTAGATAAAAATCCGGAGCTTGGAGAAACATATAATCAAAGTGATATAGAAAATAAACTAAAAGAAAAAGTCAATAATAAAGAATATTTGAATAAAGAAGAGTTAGAAAATAGCTTAGATGACATAGCCAAAGATTTAGAAAAACAAGCGGAAAATGAGAGAGTTCCAGGAAAAGATGATAGAATTGCATAAAATGTGCTATTGACAAAAATATAAAATAAATATATTATTGAAATAGTAAATTATAAAATAAAGTAGCAAACAAACTAAAGAGGTGGAAAGATGGATGGTATATGGGCAATAGTATACATACTAGTATTTGTTATATTTGCATTAATAGTCTATGCCGTATTACAAATAAAGTTATTTGGAATGAAAGTAAAGGATTTTTGGGGATTTATAGAAGCAAACCAAATGTTAGATAAGTTATACAATTTTGCAAAACAATATGAAAGAATGTCTCCGCAAGAACAACTAATATATCTTGCAGAAGCGGAAAAAATATTTAAAGCATTTGACAAAGTTCCGGACGGATTATGGGAAGAAGAATATGATAAATATAAAGAAGTTCTATCAAAATATAAAGATATAAGAATGATGAGATGGTCAGATGATAAAATGTAATAAAAAAGCCTGAATTTTTACTTATTCAGACTTTTATTTTTATTTTACAAATGAACTGATACCATACTTAAAAAACTATAAACATAGCGTAATGGCTTTTTTAATAGAAGCCTTGTTTTTAATATATCAAAACTTTCAGACATAGCACAATACTTATCAACAAAAGTTAAAATTAAACCCTCAAGAGAACTTGGCAGTTGGGTAGTTACAGGCCACATATGTTTGATTATCATATCTTTTTCTTTTTCATTTAAATCAAATAGTTCTGAAGCATTTTTGCAAGCAGTTTTTCCATGAGTAAATGCATGTAACCCTTTGCGGTCAGGTTGTCTAACTCTCCAATCATATAAAAATAAATCATGAAGCATACCAGCCCTTGCTGCTGATATATAATCCAATTTATATTTTTTACATATTAAATAACAATAATAAGAAACTGTGTAACAATGGTCAAAACAAGTTGTTTCATAATGTTGCCTGAAATTCTTCATTTTTTGAACTGTTCTATTCTCAACCAATTCTTTTATAATATTTTGAAATTCGACATCCTTGTCAATAATTTCTTTGACTATTTGTTTCATTTAAATACCTCTTTATATCTTATGTACTTCTTTTTTATTATAACATATAAATGGTGCTAATAAAATACTATAATAAAATTTTTTGTACCTTGTTGTCGCAACCTTTGAAATAGATATTTGGAAGGTTGCTTCAATCGCACTCGCTATCGCTCGTTTGGTCGCTACGAGGTACTGCAAAATTTTATTATAGTATTTTATTTAATTCTTAAGAATATAAAAGCCTTTCTAGAATTTGAATAGCATTAGAAGCAGCACCCTTTCTTAAGTTATCTGCTACAACCCACATATTTAGACCATTTTGGACACTATAATCACGACGAATTCTACCTACAAAAACTTCATCATGGCCATCTGAAACACTTGCCAATGGATAATAATTTTTCTCTGGATTATCTGCAACAATAATACCAGGATAGTTTTCTAACAATATTTTAATATCATATATATCAAAATCATTTTCTAATTCCACATTAATTGATTCTCCATGACAATTTACAATAGGAACTCTAACAGCCGTTGCAGTAATTGGTAAATCAGGTTTATGCAAAATCTTTCTAGTTTCATCAATCATTTTATGTTCTTCTTTAGTATAGCCATCTTCCATAAAAACATCAATGTGAGGAATACAATTATTATAAATTGAATATGGGAATTTCTGAAGTTTATCACCTTCAGCCTTGTTTTTTAAATCTTCAATTCCTAAACGACCTGCACCAGAAGTAGCTTGATATGTAGAATAAACAATTCTTTTGATTCCGTATTTATCATCAATAGCCTTTAAAGGCAAAACCGCCTGAATAGTAGAGCAATTTGGATTTGCAATAATACCATGATTTTTGCTTATATCCTCTGAATTTACTTCAGGTACAACTAATGGCACATCTTCATTCATACGAAATACACTACTATTATCAATAACGATACAACCTTTTTTTGCTGCAATAGGAGCATATTTTTTAGAAGTAGAGCCACCTGCACAAAAAATTGCATAATCAAAATGTGTATCAAAAGATTTTTCTGTTAGTTCTTGCACAATATATGTTGTGTTTAAAAAAGTTATTTTTGAGTTGGCAGATTTTGAAGAACAAAAAAGTGTGTAACTAACATGTGGAAAGTTTTTTTCTTCTAATACTTTTAATGCGGTCCTTCCAACTAAACCGTGTAGCGCCAACAATTGCTACTTTATAATTTGTTTTCATAGATACCTCCAAACAAAAAAATTTGTATTTATTATTAAAATTTATTCTACTTATAGAATATGTGAAAAAAAAAAAGACTGTTAATTATATTCATAAATTATTTTTAACACAAATTAAGAAATATAGCAACTATAAAAAGAAAACTTACCTAAGAAAGTACTCCTTAGGTAAGTAAAAGACTAAACAAGAATTGAACTAATACGACGGTTTACAAATACTTTCGCAAAATGTACACCATCGATATCATCATCGATAGAATTGTATCCTGTAAAGCCAACAATCTTGATTTTAGAGAAATCATCAACAAGGAAAAGATCTCTTAAGTCAACATCATTATCATCTTTGCTCTTAATATCTTCATATTCCAAATGAGATGCTGGACCATTAGTTGCATATTGATGCATAAAATGAGTTCTAAACTGAAGTTCAAAATGAGAACCTGGTAAAATTTTAGAGTACTCATCTAATGCTAAAACAAAATGCAATGACTGATATCCGTTTTCTTTTGGTGAAGAAATATAATCTTTAACCAAATTAGGATACCAAATATCTGGAGAAAGAGGAACATATACATCGGGATATTTACGAGAATCAAATTTAGATTCTACTTTCTGACCTTCTTCTATTACAAAAGGAAGTTGTAAAGTGAATTTGATTCTTTCTTTCGTAAAATCATCAATTGATGTATTGGAATTTAACCAGCTCAAAAACTGATTGTAAAGATTCCTATTTTGTTTACTAACTATGCTTATTGTATAATTTACAACATCATACAATAAGTCAGTAGCTTCTTTTTGAGAGTTATTGTTTAAAATATTACCTCTTAACCCAAACCGGTCATAGATACGAGGAGAACTATTAGCAATAGACCTCTTTAAAAGCTTTGTAAGCTCGCTTTCCAAAGATTTTCTCCTAGCTGTTAGATTAATATCAATATGCTTACTTTCAGTATCATTTAGCCAAAGTATGATATACATAATGACAAATGAAATATCTGATGCTAAATTTGTTAATTCAAAAGTTTTTTCTCTTTTCTTTGCAGCTCTTTCCAAACTATACAAAAATGCATCAAATTGCAAACTATCTTCTGCACATACAGTACATTTAGATAATATTTTGCTGAGATTTCTTATAATCTCAAGGATATTATTTGATTGTTTCACTGCTAATACATAGCTCCGATGAATTAAGTCAAAAGTTTCTTGCTTCATAGTATACGTCCTTTCTTATAAGAGTTTAACAACATAATTTTATCATAAAATTATTTAAATAACAATAAGGAAACATAAAATAATAGTACAAAATTCATTGAAATTTCTAATATGATATGGTAATATATATGTTGCCAATGATAAAATAATAATTAAAATAATAGGGTAGTGTAAATTAATTTATGAAAAAATGGTAAACATAAGCTAATTAAGACTTATCCTCTAACTCGATTATAATATGCTTTATAAAATTTTATAAAGGCTGAAATGAATAGGCTTCGCCTAGCCTTTACAAAATTTTAAAAGCACATAGATTTTAGTTAAGAGGATACATAATTAATTTAGTCTAAGGGGGGTAGAACATATTTTAGCAGAAATGCTTTAATATCAATGCTTTAAGCCATTTTTTATATATAAACTTTACACAACCAATAATAGGAAAGAGGAAAATAAATGAAACCAATAGAATTACTAGCCCCAGCAGGGTCATTTGAAAAAGCAAAAATAGCATTCTTATATGGAGCAGATGCAGTATATTGTGGAACATCATCATTATCATTAAGAGCAAGGGCTGATATGGAAGATGAAGATTTAAAGAAAACAATAAAATATGCACACGAAATTGGAAAAAAAGTATATGTAACATTAAATATATTTGCATGGGACGAAAAATATGAAGAAATAATTGAAATGGCAAAAGAATTAGAAATATTAAAACCAGATGGAATAATTGCATCAGATGTAGGAGTAATAGAAACATTACAACAATATGCCCCAAGTGTACCAATCAATGTCAGCACACAAGCAAATATTATCAGTTTGCAAGACTGTAAATTCTGGTACAAATATGGAGCCAAAAGAGTAATAATGGCAAGAGAAATGAACAAAGAACAGCTAAAATACATAATGGAAAACAAACCAAAAGACCTAGAAGTTGAAATATTTATACATGGAGCAATATGCTTTGCTTTTTCTGGTAGATGCTTTTTAAGTGACTTCTTAGCATGTCGAAGTGCAAACTTAGGAGACTGTGCTCAAAGTTGTAGATGGTCATATAACTTGTATGTAGAAGAAAAAAATAATCCAGGTGAATTAATGCCAATTGAAACAAGTGAATATGGAACCAGTATTTTTTCTTCAAAAGATTTATGCTTGATAAAAGAAATTCCAGAAATTATAGATATGGGAATAGATAGTGTTAAAATTGAGGGAAGACTAAAAACAGAGTATTACTTAGCAAGTGTTATAAATGCATATAGAAATGCAATTGACGATTATCAAAAAGATCCTGAAAACTATGATTACACTAAATATTTAAATGAATTAGATAAAGTAAAAACAAGAGGACTTACAACTTTTTATTTTAATGATAGAAATAATAAAGATATTCAAGAATATGGCGGAAGACAGTATAATGAGAATTATGAGTTTGGTGGAAAAGTTGTAGAATATAAAGAAGAAAAATCTATAATTGAAATTAAAAATAAATTGAAAGTAGGAGATACTTTAGAAATCTTGATTCCAAATAAGATTGAGCCTTTTAAGTTTAATATAGAAAAATTGTGGGATAATGAAACTGATGAGGAAATAACAGAAATAAGCCCAGGTGTTAAAGGGCAATTGGTGAAAATGAAGTTACCTATTAAGTGTGAAAAGGATTGGATTTTGAGAAGAAAAAAATAAAAATGGATTAACAATTAAATTATTTATTATTACTCGGCTAACATTACATCATAAAGAAATTCTAAAAATAAATCATAGGCACCTCTCAAAGCTAGTTTGAGATTCTCCTATGATTTATTTTAATAATTTCTAATATGATTTCATTCGCATTCATAATTAATAAATAATTTAATTGTTAATTTTCTACACACATAAAAACGGAAGAAATTGTTAAACCTAAAATGATGCAAGTTAGAATTATTAGAAGTTCTACACCAGATGCAAAGGATGGAAATAATACAAAAATTGAGCCAAGCGTAAATCCTATTATTCCTGCAAATGTTATATTATGAAATTTGTCTAAAAGGAATTTAGTAATTTTAATAAAAACAAAACAACCTATAATTAATCCAATTCCCATAGGTATTAACACATTAAAAGAAAGTGTAGAAATGCCAGTTAAGTAAATAGAATACACACCAAGTAGCATCAATATAATAGTGCTACTAACACCGAGGAACAATAATTCCAACAGACATAAGAAATCCAGATAACATTAAGTATAGAAAAGTCACATTTTCTATACTTTCTATGTTTGTGGTAGAAAGAGAGTTTTCTAATAACACACTTCCAACACCAATAGAAAAACATATAAAAAAAGCTAAAAAATATTTGAAATTAGTTTTTGAAGTATTTTCTTCTTTTTTTAAAGTCTCTAAAAGACTTGGAATAGTTCCTAAAATAAGCCCTATAAAAATAGAATTAGTTTGGATAGGAAATGTAATCAAAAAATATTGCAAAAAATTGCTAAAAATCAAAACGCCAATAAAAATACCAATAATAATAGGCAATAAAAATCTAAAATTTTTTTTGATATCTTTAAAAAAGTACAATATACTATCTAATAATTTTTCATAAATTCCAAAAATAACACAAAGGACACCACTACTAATTCCAGGTAAAATAGCTCCAGCACCAAGAGCAATACCTTTTAAAGAATTAATAAAAAAAGATTTCATAACCCCTCACCTAATAAAATTTGAATATTATATAGTAAAAACTATGAAGAAAAAAACATTTTAGAACAAATTTGTAGGGTCAGGCACTTTTGTTTTTTCTCAAACATATAATTTGAGTATGAGAATAAATGGAGGTGCTAATATGTTTGCATCACTTTGTATAACTGGTGTATTAGGATTTATAGAATTTTTGAAATCAGCAGTTTTTGTTGTTCGGATATATTCAAGGAGGAGCATTATTTCCAGAACCATTAACTAGTGAAGAAGAGAAAAAATGCCTAGAATTAATGGAACAAGGAGATGAGGAAGCAAGAAATTTATTAATAGAAAGAAACTTAAGATTAGTTGCGCATGTTGCAAAAAAATATAGTACAGCAAAAGTTGACCAAGATGATTTGATATCAATCGGAACTATTGGACTAATAAAAGGTATTAATAGTTTTAAAATAGAAAAAGGAGCGAGGCTTTCTACATATGTTTCAAGATGTATAGATAATGAAATATTAATGCACTTAAGAGCCACAAAAAAGTTAGGCGCAGAAGTGTATTTAAATGAACCAATTGGAAAAGACAAAGATGACAATATAGTAACTTTGCAAGAGGTATTAGAAAACAATGAAAGAAATATCGAAGAAGAAGTAGATATCAAAATGAAAATAAAATTGCTATTAGAAAAAATGAAAGAGGTATTAAAAGATAGAGAAAGGACAATTTTGGAATTAAGATTTGGGATAGGAGGGCATAAGCCAAAAACTCAGCATGAAATAGCTTCAATGATGGGAATATCTCGTTCATATGTCTCAAGGATTGAAACTAAGGCAATTGATAAGCTGTCAAAAGAAATTAAAGAGTGAAGATTGAAAAATAAAATACTAAATATGAAATGTGAAATTCTTGTAAAAAAACTTTTCAAATATAATAAATGTGGTATAATATTAAAAATAAATTGAAGAAAGGGAAAGTTTATGACAAGAATAAAATTAAAAGATAGAATATTACCAACGTACACAAAAGGTGAAGAAATCTTTAATATGACTTCTCATATTGTAGGAGCAGCTGTTGGTATTGTTGCATTAGTACTATGTGTTGTATTTGCAGCAATTCATGGGAATGTATATGGCGTTGTTAGTGGTTCAATATATGGAGTTACAATGATTTTACTGTATACAATGTCTAGTATATATCATGGATTAAGTCCAAAAAGATATTCAAAAAGAGTATTTCAAGTGCTAGACCATTGCTCAATATTTTTATTAATTGCGGGTTCATACACGCCATTTGCACTATGTACTCTAAGAGAATATGATACTGCAACTGGTTGGGTTATTTTTGGAGTTATTTGGGCAGTTGCAATTTTAGGGATTACATTAAATTCAATAGATATAAAAAGATATAAAAAATTTTCAATGATATGCTATTTGATTATGGGATGGTGTATTGTTGTAAAAATCAATTTATTACCACAATTACTAGGAAAAACTGGATTTATATTATTACTTGCTGGAGGTATAGCATATACCGTAGGAGCAGTTTTATATGGATTAGGAAAAAAACATAAATATATGCATTCAATATTTCATCTGTTTATTTTGGCAGGTAGTATTTTACAATTTTTCTGCATATTATTGTATGTAATGTAAATAATAAAGTATATAAAAAAGACTTTACATGAATTAGATAAAGCCTAAATTATTAATATGAAATTAATGAAATAATTAAATTCTTCACATAAAATTTAATTAATTTTAGCATAATTTAATATAGAAATCAAATTCAAAAAAGTTAAAATAAATGAGAATAATTTATTAAAAGAGAGATAAAATACTATAAAGAGATAAAAAACACTTTAAACTAAAAAAATGTTATTTGTAAATTATAATGTGATATGCTAAAATAGAAATAACTTAAGGAAATAACAAATTTTAGCACATTAAAAAATAAAATAAAATATAAATAATTAAAATAGTAATTAATTTTCCCTGCGTAGTGCGTATAGACAGAATTTTTAGAACCAACAAATTTATAAGAGGGGCTGATTTCGTAAATATGGCGTGCAAGCTCACCGTTTGTAGTGAGAAGCCCATGAGTATTTAGGTAGGCACCCACCTGTTTTTAGGAGCAGGTCCTTAAAAATTCCAAGTATCTGACGGCTAAGGCGGGGTATTTTTTGTTTTATATTCAAATTTTAAAATAATATTAAGTTTTATTCTTGAGTACATACTCATTTTTTTCAGACCTTATCATATATTAATTAAATATATAAAATAAAATTTAAAATGAAGGAAAAGACTAGTTAAGTATAAAATTGGTTGTAATAGAAAAGATTATTATTTACGAAAAAACTTTTATAAAGAATATTCACAACTAGGAACACCATATATTGCAGAA
>CALXZZ010000041.1 GCA_944393365.1 uncultured Clostridia bacterium | reverse complement strand
AGCCGTGTATTAGTAGAAGTAGAGGTTTATGGCTGTATTATATTATGCCCCTATCTCTTTTTGCACAAAACTTTGATTTTGTGCAATGTTATATATTGATAAATACAAGAAGATATTTATATTCCCCCTATTTCTCATTTATATATTTTTATTTTTTAATAAAATTAAAAATTTGACATATAAATTAATTGCTAAAATATATTTAGCAATTGCAATAAATGTTTCAATGAGGAACTAAAAAAGACTAGGTGTCACTAAACAAATCCTAGTCTTTTCTTTTTTTATTATAAATAAAATATTGATAATTTTATTTTTATATTTATTTATTCCTTCCACTCAAAGCTATCAACTATCTTTTTAGCAACTCCATCTACTTCATCTGAAGTAAAATCATAAACCGTTTCATGAACCAAAACATATTTATAATCTCCAACAATATAAAACTGCTTTGTCATAATATTATCATTTTTTTCAAAAATATCAAACTCATAAACTACATAATTATTATCATTTGTAAAAGAACCATTTGCATTAATAGTACAATCTGAAGAATCAGAAATCTGATATGAAAGTTGTAACAAAATAGCATCTCTAAACTTCTCGTGTTCAGAACTACTATATTTATTAGTTCCTGCATTAACCGAAATATTATTAGGCCTCTCTTCCCTTTCTTCTCCGATAGCTACATAGAAAAACTTAGAATTATTAGAATGTTCTTTACTTTCGATCCAGTTATTAGATACAACATAACTTCCAAAACTTTTAGTATATAATTTCTCACCAATACCTAAACTTGAATTTTCATTTTCTGGAGCTTTCAAATCATAATCTTCTTTTATATTACGATTTATATTTTCTATAAGTTCTAAAGTAGTAAAATGCATACAAATTATCCATATTATAGATAATATTGTAATTAAAATTATAAAAATCCATTTCTTCTTTTTCATAAAATCTTATCCCCTTTAATTTTCCATATATAATATATTCTATCATAAAATACAACAATAGCTTACATGTCTGAATATAAAAAACAATCTTTCCATAAAAAATTCCTCCTTTAATTCACACTAAAGAAGGAGCTTTGTTAGATATACTAATATTTTATTGCACATCTAACACCTTTCGGATAATAATATAACATGATATTACAAATATTTCAATTATTATAAAATATTAGTTAAACATTTATTACGCAATTGATTGTAATTCTGATACAAGGTCATTATATGTTGTTAATACACTATCAGAGCTAAACATTATCATACCATCTTCTATTGTCCAAGTACCTTTATTATCTTTCAATAGATTAATCATCTCTTCTTCGATATTTAGTATATTAATTACAGTATCTAAAGATGAATTAATTGTATCCAAGTCTTCTTGAGACATTAATTCTTCTTCATTTCCAATAGCTACTTCTTTATAAAAGTCAATGTAATACTCATCATCAATTTTTCCATCAATATATGACATTATTTTTTCTTCAGTAAACATTTCTGGAAATTTAGTTTTAGCTTCCTCTAATTTTGCTTTAGAATCACTTAGATATTGAGTAGTTTGGACAAAGTCAGGTCCATCAGTTTCGTAATTGTCTGCTGTCACTATATTTGCCATTTGTTCATCGTCTAATAATGCTTTAATTTCTAGTGTATAATTTACACTTTCTTTAAGATAAGCTTTAACAGCTTGTTCTACTATTGCATAATCACCTGTTGTAACAATTGTATCAGCCTTTTGGTTAAATGCCTCAATATCGACATTTTCTACATCGTTTGTCATTTCATCCATTTGTTGAATTTCATTTTTTATAGCTAATTCTTGTGTAAATCCACTAGCAAGAAATATGACTATTCCTCCTACTACAAGTACGATAGCAATAACTGCTATAACAATAGCTATAACACTTTTCTTTTTCATAAAAATCCCCCTTTATTAAATTTATTATATATTTTTTCTTTTGTATACACTTCTTTTAACTGCAATTAAGATATAGCTTATAACTGCTAAAATTAGTGCTATTATTAATTCATTAGGTTGTAATGATAATGATATTTGTAATATGTTTTTAAATAATATAACTGCTACATAGAATCCTATTGCTGTTGTTACAAATAAGAATACATGGACTTTCGTGTATGGTTTGCAGACCTCTTGTACTGCTAATATACTAACAAATCCTATCAACAAATACATCATTGTTGTTGCAATATCTTGTGATATTCCTAATGTATCTCTGAAGAATGTTAAGAATATTATATTAAACATTATAACTACTGCAAATGGCATAGCATTTGTTAATGCCGTTCGTAGAAATGAGCCTGTGACAGGTTTTTTATTCTTTTCAAATGTTATAAAGAATGATGTATATGCTTCTATTACTAAATCTACTAATGTTATTTGTATTGGTATAAATGGAAATTCCATATTTGTTAATATACAGAATATTGATAATAGCACAGAATAGATTGTTTTTATAAAGAATATTCTCGCTACTTTTGTTATATTATTAACAACTCTTCTACCTTCCATCATTACATCTTTTAATACGCTAAAATCTGAATTTAGTAAAACTATTTGTGATACTTGTTTTGCACTATCTGTCGCTTCTGGAAGTGTTATACTACAATCTGATTCTCTCAATGCAATTACATCATTAACTCCATCACCTGTCATTGCAACCTTGTGTTGTTTAGCTTGCAATGCCTTTACAATAATACTTTTTTGATGTGGTAATACTCTTGCAAAAATACTGTATTTATCAACTAAATCTACTATTTCAGCATCAGTATTTATTGTAGACAAATCTATATATGAATCATATTCTTTTAACCCTGCTTTTTTAGCAATATTAGAAACTGTTAAGGCATTATCTCCTGAAATAATTTTTACATCAATACCTTGTTCTTTGAAATATCCTAGCATTTCTTTAGCATTTTTTCTTAATGGATCTTCCAAAATCGCTATTGCTATAACTTCTAATTCAGGTAATTCGGGTTCACTAATTATTGATTTTGTATATGCTATTCCTAAAACTCTTTTCCCGCTTTTTTGCAATTCATTGATTGCTTCTGGCATATTTTCTTTGCTTTTATCAAATAATCTTTCTGGAGCACCTACAACAATAGAGCCTTCCTCTTTAAAAGATATTGAACTCCATTTTCTTTCTGATGAAAATGCTACTTTATCTGCTATTTCAAAAGAATTATCTCCTTTAAAATATTTCTTGAAAGCATGGAATGTAGCATTATTATCATCCATTCCATTAACAAAAGCAGTCATCATATCATTAAAAGAATGTGGTAGTATTTTTTCATTATATTTTTTTATTTCTGATACTCTCATTTCTCCTCTTGTTATAGTACCAGTTTTATCTAAACAAATTGTATCAATATGAGCTAAAGATTCTATACTATATAATTCTTGTACAAGTACGTCTTTCTTAGCTAGTTTAATAACTCCTGATTCTAACGCAATTGTTATTAATAATACTAACCCTTTTGGTAACATTCCAAGTAATGCTGCAGCTGTGGCAATAACTGATTGTGCTAGCTCAGATTCTCTATAAAAATATGCTTGTATGAAAAGTATTATTCCAACAGGAATGATTACAAAACTTGTGAATTTTGTAACTTTTTTCATTGAGTTTATTAATTCAGAATTATTCTCTTTGTATTTTTTAGTAGCACTAATTATGCTATTTGCAAAATTATCTTCTCCTACCTTTTCAACTTTTGCATAACATCTTCCACTTGTAACATAACTTCCTGAAAGTAATTTATCATCTATATTTTTTTGTATTAAATCTGATTCTCCTGTTAGAAGTGCTTCATTAACTTCTACTTCTCCTTCTAATACATATGAATCAGAAGGAATTTGGTCTCCTTGTGATAATAGTATTATATCTCCTAATACTATTTCTTCAATATCTATTTTTTTCTCTTTTCCATTTCTTATAACAGTAGCTTTTGATGCATTTAGTATAGATAGTTTCTTAACTAAATTTCTTCCATGGATTTCTTGTACTATACCAATTATTACATTGATTGTTATTATAAGAAAAAAGAAGGTATTTGTGTATGCTTTTACACATAACAAGGCAATTGCTATTATTAAGTTATATAGATTGAATAATGTGAATACATTATCATATATTATTTGCTTTGTTGTTTTTAATTTGCTTTCTTGACTTTTATTAATATTTCCTAGTTCTATTTGCTCTTGAACTTCTTTATCTGTTAGTCCTTTTATATTTTTATCCATTTTTCAACCATTCTCCTCTTTTAGAATATGACACTATATTATCATAAAAGATTATTAATATCAATCTTTATTGAAAAATAAAATAGCATATTAGAACTTTTTTAATATGCTATCTTATTTTATATATTACTTATCTATATTACGGTTCTTCCATAAAATCTTTTCTTTTTCCCGAAACAATATCATCATACAACTCAATTTTATAATTCAATCTATCTAGAGTTTTCTTAATATCTTCTTGCTTTTCAAGTAATTTTTCTCTCTGACCAATAAGAAGATCTTTTCTTTCTTTAACTGTCGATTTTCCTTTATTAAATAGCTCAACATATTTTTTTAATACTTCTATTGATAATCCTGAACTTCGCATACATTTAATAAATTCAATCCATCTACAAGATTGTTCATCAAAATCTCTAATCCCACTCTTATTTCTTGGAACTGGTGGTATTAACCCCATTTTCTCATAATACCTAATAGTATCTTGAGTTAAACCATATTTTTTACTAACTTCTGCTATAGTCATACTATTCACTTCCCAATTTATTATATTGCTCATCATTTACTGGTTCACACCATTCATTAGAAGTATCTTCACCAGGTACTTCGATAGCTAAATGACTAAACCAACTATCCTTTTGAGCTCCATGCCAATGTTTAACATTTGCAGGGATTGTAACTACATCTCCTGGTTTTAAACTCTGAGCTGGTTTTCCTTCTTCTTGATACCAACCATTTCCTTCAACACATACAAGAATTTGTCCTCCGCCATTAGTTGCATGATGTATATGCCAATTATTTCTACAACCTGGTTCAAATGTAACATTAGCAATTGATACAACTGAAGAACCCGGTTTAGTTAAAGGTTTTAGATATGAATTTCCAATAAAATATTGTGCATATGCTGTATTAGGTTCTCCCATTCCAAACATTCCACCATGTGTTTCATTTGTATCATCATCTGCATATACTTCTTTTGCTAAATTAAATACTGCCCAAGCATTAGGCCATCCAGCATAAAATGCAGCATGCGTTATAATTTCAGCCATTTCTTCTTTTGTAATTCCATTTTTTCTAGCTGTCATAAGGTGATATTTTAAAGAACTATCAATCATACCTTTTCCCATAAATACACAAATAGTTACTAAAGATCTATCTCTTAATGATAGCTTATCCTCTCTTGACCATACTTCTCCAAATAATACATCATCATTTAATTCTGCAAATTTAGGAGCAAAATTTCCTAAACTATCTCTTCCTGCTGTTTGTTTTACCATAATTACATCATCCTTTCTTAAAATAATTATCCACTATATAATATCTCTTAGAGTTAGCTCCAAGTCAATAGTTTTCACAAAAATTTCAAAAAAACTTAAAAGAGAAGGTTTATCTACCTCCTCCTCCACCTCCGGCCACCGGCCTCCGCCGCCACCGCCAGAGAATCCTCCGCCTCCTCCAGATGCTGAAGAATAAGCAGAAGACATTGATGTACTTATAGCATTTGAGAAACTACGTGAAAAGTTTGTATTCATCATAAAATACATACATGTATATATGTTTACATTTAAGTCATTTTCTATATTAGGATAAACAACTTTTAATTGTTTTAATACTTTATCAGCAATACCAAAAGCTGTTGCAAATACTAAGAAATGTTCCCATATTGCAATTTCAGGCACTTCCCTTTTATCTAACATAGAAAAGTCTTCCATATATTTTTTCAAGCCTCTCCACATTTCTTTTTCATCAATTCCTTTTTGCGTATATACATTTATTTTATTTAATGTTTTAGAATTAATAACTATTGCTATAACTTGACAAACTATTAATCCAAATATTCCTATATAACCAAATACATTTAAAAATTCACTTGTAAAAGCAATTGCAAATATTGCAAAGAATATTATTATTGCATATATAGTTGTCTGTGATGATTGTTTTTTATAAACTTTTTCTTGTTCTGGATCATATATTTGTTGATTAATTAACTCTCTTTTAGTCTGACCATTAATATTTGTTTTCAATGCTAATATATCTGTAGTAGAAGTTCTCTTTATGTATTTTTCAAAGTCTTTTACAGTTATTTCGTTACTATCCTTACATGCTTTTTGTAAAAATTCAAATATTACTTTTTCATCAGCTGATAAATCACTTGTATCAGTATTTAAAATTTTTATTGTGATTTTTTCTTTATTTTTTTCTTTTTCAACTTGAAATTCTAAATGTTTTTTCAAATTCAAATTTAAAAGCGTTGCAGAAACAACTTTTCCAATATCATTATCTGCTATTCCACTTTTTGTTTCGAAATACACATATAAGCTTTGAGCTGGAGTTGCATTTTTTCTTGGTAAATCTCTATAATATTCTAATTCTTGTGTTGGTCTATATTTAGACTTTCCTTTGAATTTATTTGCTTGTTTAATTGCTCTTAATATACTAAACACTGAAAGCAATATACATACAATAATAACTACAAGAGTTATTAAAAAATTTGTTGCATCTCTTCTAGCTCGTCTAGCATTTGCCTCATTTGCCCATACCGTTTCTTCTTCTATTACATCATTTAAAATATCAACATCATGTATTCTACTTGTTGATACTATCATAGAAGTTGGAAAAAGTGTTCTAATTTCAACATACCTTCCAGAATTAAATCCATCTAATTCAAAACTAATTTCGTCTAAATCAGTAACATATATTTCTCCATTCAAGTCTTCAGTATGTCCCCAGACTTTTATATCATCTTTACTTTGTGCTTGTGAAGGCAAAGTTATTGTTCCAGTAATTTTATCTGCACTAACTTCAAAATCAGAACCGACAAATTGCCAGTATAGCTCTGCATAATCACTATATTTTGTAATTGCATCTTCTACAGTATATGAAATCTTATACTTCTTTGTAGCGCTACTATCATCTAGTCCTACTCCCCATGCTATTTCAAAATTACCATCATCATTTATCATTCCATAGTAACTATCTTTTGTTACATGATACATTAGTGTATTAATTTTTGTAAAATTTCTAGTACTACCATTTGTTATTTCTGATACTTGCACATTTGTAATATCACTATATTTACTAATGTCTGTTTTAAATGTTTTAAACAAAGTATTTGTATCTTTTATTTTTATATCCCATGTTTCTATTACATCCATACTTCCATCTGAATTTATATTTGCATCAAATGCTAATTCATTTAAGTGTAAATCGCTTGATGCATTGGATTTTATTGTTGTTAGTATTATGAATAAAAACATAAAGCATATAGAAATCAAAAGTTTTTTTACTGTTTTCATTTGATTCATCCCCTCATTATTTATTTCATTTTTATTTTAACAAAACGGTAATTAATTTGCAATAACTTTTCTTATTTCTTCTTCTGAAATCTCTCCTTGTCTTAATATATGAGGTATATTATCAATTATTCTTATAACAGTTGATGGAATACCTAATTCACTTTCGCCATTATCAATAAAGCAATCTACTTTTCCTTCAAAATCCTTTTTTATATCAGCTATATTTATTCCACTAGGCTTACCTGAAATGTTACTACTTGATGTAGCAATTGGTACACCTGCAAATCCAATTAATTTTTTTGCTATTTCTCCACTTGGCATACGTATTCCTACGGTATTTGTGTTTGATGTTAATATATCTGGTACTATATCTCTTTTTTCTAAAATTATCGTTAAAGGTCCTGGAAAAAATCTTTCCATCAATTTATATTCCACTTCTGTAATATTTTTTGCAATTTTGTCTACCATTTCTATATTATTAACTAGCAAGCTTATAGGTTTATTTAGTGGTCTTTGCTTTACTTCATATAATTTTTTAATTGCATTTTCATCTAATCCATTTGTTCCTATTCCATATACTGTTTCTGTTGGAAATATCACTATTCCACCATTTTTTATTATTTGTGCTGGTTCTTTTAATTTATCATAATTTAAATTATTTTTCATATTTATATATTGCTCCATAATTAGCCTTCTTTCTAAAATTTATTTAATTATACATTTTATTCTATACAATTTCAATAAGTTTATTTTCAAATATTTTGAAGTAATAAAATGAAAACATCATAAAAAGCAACAGACTTATTTTGTTTGTTGCTTTTTTTATGATTTATAACTCTACTTTCTCTAAATCCTTTAAAGCTGGATTATATATATTCTTACCAGTATAATCAAATCTTGAACCATGACATGGACAATCCCAAGTCTTATCAGCACCATTCCAATTCAAGATACAACCTAAATGAGAACATACTGGTTTTACTGCAAAAATCTTTCCTTTAATATCTTTATATACTCCAACCTTTTCTCCATTCAATTCAACTATCTGTCCAGTTTCTTGCTTTATATCATCAAGACTTATCTCATCACTTAATACTTTTTTAGGCTTTTCAATTCGTTCTACAACAAGTGATTTTACTGTTTGACTAACCATATTTTTAACTTCATCTTTATTTACTATTGGATTTAAACGTGTTGCTTCAAAAACTTCGCTATATTCATTTTCTTTTCCAATAATTTTATCAGTAACAATTCTAGCTGCAACATTTGAAGAAGTCATTCCCCACTTATTAAATCCTGTCCCTACATACATATTAGGCAAAGTATTTGAAAACTCACCTATATATGGAATTTTATCTAAAGTTATACAATCTCTTGTACTCCATCGATATTTTATTTCACAATCTGGATACCACTGTTTTGCTTTTTCTTCTAATAATCCATAACTATCTTTATAACATATATTTTCTCCAGTTTTATGGTCTCCTCCACCTAGCAAGAGAATTTCTTTATCTCCATCTTTAGCTGTTCTAAAAGAGTAAATTGGAGATTGTATATTTATATACATACCATCAAAAAGCTCTGATTTTGTATCTATTCCAATAACATAAGATGAACTTTGGTACATCTTTGCAAAATATACTCCAGGAAAATTAATAAATGGATAATGGCTTGCAAGTACAACATATTTTGCTTTTACTGTATTGTTTTCTGTATAACATATATAACTATCTCCATCTCTTTTAATATCATAACATGTTGTATTTTCAAATATCTTTCCTTTAGCATCTGTAATCTGTTCAACTAAGCCATCTATATATTTAATAGGATTAAATTGTGCTTGATTTTTAAACTCAACACCTGAAACAATTTCAAAAGGTAATGGTGCTTCTTCTATTTTTGAAGCTTCAATATCCAATTCTTTTAATGCATGTAATTCTTCATTTATCTTATCAGATTCTGATTTATTGGTTGTATAAACACAACTATTTTTCCTTTCGAAATCACAAACTATTTGATTTTGAGTAATTATCTTTTCAATTTCTTGTATAGATTTTTGATTTGCTAAATAATATTTTCTTGCAAATTCTTTTCCATATTGATTTAATAAATAATGATAAATTAAACCATGCTGGCTTGTAATTTTGGCAGTTGTATGTCCTGTAACTCTATTTGCAATTTTATTTCTTTCAAGTATTGTTACATTATATCCTTTTTGTGTTAAATAATATGCAGTGCTAATTCCAAAAATCCCAGCTCCTATTATACATACTTGAGTTTCTAAGTCCTCTTCTAATTTAAGAAATTCTTCTTTTGTTTTTTCATTTAACCATAATGAATTCATATTCTTCTCACCTTCTTAAATTATATTATTACATAAATTTTAATTTTCTATACAAAAAAAGAATTGATGTAACAGTAAATCTTAGTAATTACATCAATTCAATCTTTTTTTATTTTTCAATCAAAACTATTTAAATCTTCTTAAATAATTATCCATCTTATCAACAAACTCTTCATTATCCTTAGTTTGAGCCATTTGACTAATAACTTGTTCTGTAACATCTGCAACTGGTAAGCTATTCATAGCTTTTCTTAAAGCAAATACTGTTTCTCTTTCTTTTTGAGTTAGCAATAAATCTTCTCTTCTAGTTCCAGATTTATTAATATCAATAGCTGGGAATATTCTTCTTTCTGATAATTTTCTATCTAAGTGAACTTCCATATTACCAGTACCTTTGAATTCTTCAAATATAACATCATCCATTCTACTTCCTGTATCAATTAAAGCTGTTGCTAAAATTGTTAAACTTCCACCAAATTCAATATTTCTAGCAGCCCCAAAGAATTTTTTGGGTTTATGCAATGCTGCTGGATCAATACCTCCTGATAAAGTTCTTCCTGATGATGGGATAACTAAGTTATATGCTCTTGTTAGTCTTGTTATACTATCTAATAATATTACAACATCTTTTCCTTGCTCTATTAATCTTTTAGCTCTTTCTAATACCATTTCTGCAACTTTTACATGGTGTTCTGGTAATTCATCAAATGTAGAATGTATAACTTGTCCTTTTATTGAACGTTTCATATCTGTTACTTCTTCTGGTCTTTCATCTATTAATAATACTATTAATTCAACTTCTGGATTATTTGTACTAATTGCATTTGCAACTTTTTTTAATAAAGTTGTTTTTCCTACCTTTGGTGGAGCAACAATCATACCTCTTTGACCTTTTCCAATTGGGCACATCAAATCAATAATTCTTGTTGCAATTTCATTTGATGTTGTTTCCAATTTTAATCTTTCATTTGGATAAATTGGTGTTAATTCATCAAATCTTTTTCTTTTCATTGCTTTTTCTGGATGTTCACCATTTACTTCTCCAACAAAGATTAAAGATGGGAATTTTTCTCCTTCACGAAATCTTGAAATGCCTTTAATTACATCTCCAGTATCTAACCTAAATCTTCTAATTTGAACCATTGATATGTATACATCTTTTTCACTTGACAAAAAGTTTTCTCCCCTTAAAAAACCATATCCATCAGGTAAAATATCTAAGATTCCCTCTACAATTTCGTCTCCTTCATTTGTTAATTTATAATCAACAATTGGTTCTCCATTTTCATCATATTGTCTTTCATGCTTATTTTCATCATCTTCATAATCATTAGTTGTAGTATTATGTTTTTCTTCTTTCTTTTCTTTCTTAACTTCATCTTTTTCAATATCTTCAATATTAACTACATGTTCTAACACAGTAATTAATTCATCTTTCTTTAATTTTGAAATATTTTTTATATTATTCTTTTTAGCCAATTCTTTTAATTCTGCTAATGTTAAATCTTCTAATTTTGACATATTTTCCTCCTATTTTTATTTTATATTTTTTAATTATATTAAATTTTAATTTGTAATGGGGATTTATAACGAAATAATATAACAATATTATTATAGCACACTTTTTTAAAAAAAGAAACAATTTTTACCAAAAAAAGGAAAATAATCCAAAAAAGATTACATTCCTTGATTAATATACACTCTTTCATTAGGGTAATACATATCTAGCATATCTCTAGCAGTTTTTTCAATAAATTCTAAAGAATCAACATTATCTTTTTGTTTAGTCAATTCTTCTTTTTCTTCTTCAGCATCTGCAATTTTTGTATTTAATTCTTCACTATTCTTACTATATTGATTTAAAGTTTTTTGTTGATTTACTAAAGTAAATATAAAATAAATAGCTATTAATAATATAATTAATCTTTTTAATAATTTTTTCTTTTTCATAAGTAATATATCTCCAAATTTACGAATTTCCTATAAATATATTATTCTACAAATTTATCACAAATCCTTCTTTTATTTTTATTTTTTTATAATATTTTCTTTTTTTGTACAAAAAAATTATACTTTATCTTGAAAGATGTTTTTCTTTGTTTAGATTAAGATTTTTTTGTAGAATTTTAATAAAATTTTCTTTCTTAGAATTTAGATTATTCCCTGATTTAATAATCAATCTTTTAACAAAATTTAACGGTTTAGATAAAATTCTTTTTGCAAATTTATATATCCATTTAAATGGTGTAATTAAGATGTTGAATATTTTTTGAATTATATTTTTTATAAAATTGATTATTGTAACATTAATTTTTATGACATATGAACTTACTAATGTCATGTAGAAAATCACACCTATTAATATTGCAATAAACATGAATATTCGGATTTCTCCATTATTAAATGTAAAGGTACTATATAAAATAATAAAACCTGTCAAAAGCCAAAATAATATATCTTGAAAATATGTAATTATATCTTTTGTTTTGATAGTTTTTCTAAGAATTCTAAAGAAATCAAATAAAACTCCAACGATGATTCCATTAATAATGAAAATAAGAAATAGATACGCTTGATTAGTAACCACATTTGCCTCCTTGTTATTTAGTTATAAAATGCAAACCTAACACTAAATTTCTTATTTAAATATTTTATTTAATATACTTCCACCTTTATTTTTATCGATTTCCTTATCACTATATGCTAAATATGATATATCCCCTTCTACTATTACTTCTGAAGTATCAATGCTTAATTTATTAATTCTAATATTCTCTCCTTTTACTGTTAAAAGACCTAGCTCTGTTTCTACCATAACTACTTGGTCATCAAAGCTAAGTACATCTATAACTCCTGATATGCTTAGCTTTCCTCTGTTTTCTAAAATTAAGTTTTGGATTACTCCTGTAGCTGTTTGTTTTCTTTCATCTATGGTCATAATAAAACCCCCTATTTATTATTGCTCTACGCAATTCTAACATTTTAATTTTCCTGCTATTTATATGTATTCAGAGTTTGTCTTTTTTAGAACTGAAAAAAAGAAAGTTGTGTTAACAACTTTCAAAATTTACAATTTGGTCACAATACTTAATATATTTCCATTTTTACTTCTTTGCCCTTAAATGCATATACCATTTTTATTATATTTTTAAAGCCTCTTTCTTTCAAATTTTGCTCGTATCCTTTTTCTTCTATTTGCTTTTTTGCATTTTCTATTGTTTCTTCTATTGTCTTTTCTTCCATATCTTCCATTACTTTAAATTCCATTATAAAGCTATTTCCGTTTTTATCTTTTGGCTCTAACATTATGTCATATCTTCCTATTCCTGATTCTCTATTTGAATTTACATAGTAACTATCTTTTAATCCCACTAACATTCCTAATACAAATGCATGGTAAAAGTTCTCTGCCGTATTTTCTCCTACGTCCATATAACTAAACATTTCTCTTACTAAGATTTTGAATTTCTTTTCGTATTCTTTTATATTTAATGTTACTAAATCTTTTAATATACTTTTTAAATCATTTCCTATTACTTTATTTCTAAACCATTTGTCTATTATATCTTCAAATAGGTGCTTTATTTAGTAAGTAAACAAGGGGAACTTCCCCCCAAGTTTCTCTCAGAACCGTACGTGATAGTCTCCCATCATA